>NZ_CP084622.1:3276493-3582420 GCF_020422885.1 Mesobacillus sp. S13
AAAGGGTGAGCTGATGAAAAAGTATTTATTTTTGGGTATTAGTGCACTGGCTATAGCCGTCTCAGCTTTGATGATCCAGCTTCAGAATATAAACAGTACGGAGGAGACGATCACTTTTTTTCCTTTGAATGAAGCAGTAAAGTACAAAAGTGCAATCACATCGTTACATTTGCAAAAAGATAAAAAGAATAATAAACATATTGTTGATTGGAAGGTACAGTCAACATTGGACCAGAAAGCATACTTGAGACAGGATATGGGTCTCTTGTTTGTTAACGGCCTTTTGAAAGGGAAGTTTGCCAAGTGGGAGCAAGAGACTGCAGGTGTAGAGCAGCAAGATTTCATATCAAGCGGGGAAAGTGCAAAATATGACGCCATCACTTTTCATTATTCAGAACTTCATGGGGACGGGGACAAAATCACAAGCGCGCAAGGAATGTCTGATGACATGCTTTATGTGATTGATTCTCCTTTCAGCCCACTCCAGTCCTTTTCGGTCGCCAAAAGCAAACAGGAGAAAGAATGGAAAAAGGTACTGGATCAGAGTGTAAGCAACAGACTAAGTAAAAGTCTGAAAAAGGCTGAAAAAACGTTTGGGTTTAGGGTCGAGAATTATATTGTGGTCCCCCTCGATACAATCAGACAGTATGAGGACCAGCCTCTGAATGGATTTACACAAAAGGAAACAGCCAATATTATTGGAAAGCTATGGGAGGGGCTATATAAGAATTATTATCTGGGCATAAAAAAAGGCGATGGCACTGTCGTAGACCCGATTGACAGTACCATGCCTTTGATTCTGGTATCAAAAGATAAAAGCCATCTGCTAGTTGTGACACAAACTGGTGATGGGGAGAGCACCGTGCTCAAGCAGCTTCTTCAAGGTAGTGATTGATCTGCTCAAGTGTTTTGCGGTAGCTTTCCTGCCCTGGGTTTAGCTCTACTGCCTTTTCTGCAAAGGTTTGGGCTTCCTCCAGGCTTTTTTCATCTAAATATATTAACGCGAGATTATAATAAGCTTCGTGAAAATCCGGTGCCAATTCAACTACCTGAAGTAGATTCCTTTTTGCGTCCTCAAGTCTGCCAAGCTTGATTTCAGTATAAGAAAGCATAAATAATGATTCGGCCGAAAGTGTCTCCGACTTGCGATAGTCTGACAGCAGATCATTAGCCTGTTCATACTCTTCTGCTTTAATATGCTGTTGGGCAAGCACCAAGATCGAACTTTCATCCACTATATTGGCCTTGCCGCTAAAGCCATATTGCAATGTTAAAGCTATTGCTGAAATCGTAACGAATAGAAAGGCGGTTTGCAGCAATGGCCGTTTCTTTTTAGGGAGGTGGAAAATGCCTGCTGAGACGAATCCGCCAACAAGTCCTCCAATATGTCCTGCATTATCGATTCCAGGAATCGTGAAACCAAAGGCAAGGTTGATGCCAAGCACTACAAGGATATTCAGCCCCAATGTCCTCCAAAACAGCCTTGGCTTCGCAACACCAAAATAAAGCAATGCGCCAAAGCAGCCAAAGATTGCGCCACTCGCCCCAGCCGAGAGGTTAGGACTGAAAATGAAACTGGCCAACACCCCGCTGAAACCAGAAAGGATATAAATAAATAAAAACCTCATGTTCCCGTAAAGCCTTTCAACCATCGTTCCCAAATAATATAAAGCCAGGGTGTTCATAAACAAGTGGAGCAGCCCAATGTGGAGGATAATCGGTGTGAAAAAGCGCCACCATTCTCCTTCTAGAATGAGCGGGTTGAATTTGGCACCAAATTTAATCAAGGTTGATGTATCCGTGCTGCCTCCAGCTGCCTCAAGAACAAGAAACATTAAAACTTGGATTGCAATGAATATATAGGTAAAAAAAGGCTTCCCATAATTGAAGATGGATTGCTCTTCTTTTGCCCGGCTAACCGCTCTGGACAGGGCATTCTTCTTAATGGACTCTACATCATCCTCCGAAAACTCCTCTGCCAGCTCAATCTCTATTTCATCATCGAATCTTTTTTCTATTTTACTTAAAGCATCATACACATTAGATCTTTCCACTAGTATGGTATCAACCGTCACCTTGCCATTATCCGAGAGAGCTGGTTCATCAATCCTGAATTCATAATCATCCACAGGTGGATAGGCGCTAAAGTAAAGGTTCAGAATCTTTAAGTCTCCTTTAGTGAGCTTCCTGCGGATTCTGTCTCCATTCTCAGAAGTCATTTTGATATCACGTTGGAGCCAGTTGCTCCAATCAAGATTATAGTGCAACAGGCGAACTACCTGCGAATGCTTGTTTTCTGTCTTTTCCAGCCACAACTCCCCATGGTCCTGCGATAGCTGGAGGATACGATACTCCTTCTTCACAATCAGGAATTCCGTGACCTTCCAAAACAAATACTCTTCCATAAAAGCCAACTTCTCCCCTACTTTCCTGCTCCGGTCCCTGCCGTTAATATGTATCTTGTTTTTCCTCTATAAAATGATTATAAACTAATGCTCCGTCTTCAAGATATCATGAACGCTTTAAAACAGAAAAAGACCTGACAAGGTCTTTTACTGAAATTCTGAAGGTCCTGAGAATAATGAATTCATCATTTTGCTTCTGATACCTGGCATCCCCATGATTGAACCCACAGCCACTCGGCGTAAAAACCTGTTGCCAAGAAGCATATTCATGAGCCGGTACCTATTTTCAATAACAAAATAGCCAGCCAGTCCAAGCATAAAGATCGAGACCATTTTCCTTGCCATATTAATCCCTCCCTTTTTATTTTGGTAATTAATCCAACTTTTTATCCACTCAACTTTTAAGATTACTTGCAAAAGATGCATATATAATAGAAGAAAGCGGTTACAAACTTATGAATAGAAAAAGGGCTGCATTGATCAGCAGCCCTTCCATCCATTTTTCCTTATATGATGGAATCCATTACTTTTCTCAATACTCCCACAGAATGGTTAAACTTCTGTTGTTCATCTTCATCAAGGGAAAGCTCAACAATTTCCCTGATTCCGTTGCGGTTAACGATAGCTGGCACTCCGATATAGATATCTTCATGGCCATATTCGCCGTTTAGTTGGGCTGAAACGGTCAAAATCGAGTTTTCATCCTGGAGGATCGCCTTGGTCAAGCGGACAAGACCCATGGCAATTCCATAATAGGTAGCTCCTTTACGCTGGATAATATGATAGGCAGCATCACGTACATTGGTGAAAATCTCCTCAAGATCATCATGCTTATAATGTTCCTGATCTTTCATCATATTCGCGATTGGCTTGCCGCCTATATCAGCATGACTCCAAACAGGCAATTCCGTATCTCCGTGTTCTCCAATGATATAGGCATGGACATTCCTGGTATCGACTTTAAAATAGTCTCCGAGCAAGAATCGGAATCTTGCTGTATCCAGAATCGTCCCCGAACCGATGACACGTTCCTTTGGCAGCCCGGAGTATTTCCATACAGCATATGTAAGGATGTCAACAGGGTTTGTTGCCACCAGGAAAATCCCATCAAAACCGCTTGCCATGATTTCATCAACAATGCTCTTAAAGATTTTTGAGTTTTTTTCCACAAGATCAAGTCTTGTTTCACCAGGTTTTTGATTGGCACCTGCGCAAAGGACAACCAAGTCTGCATCCTTGCAATCAGCATAGGAGCCAAACCATATTTTCGTCTGGGAAGGAGCGAATGCCATTCCATGGTTTAAGTCCATCGCGTCTCCTTCAGACTTTTCCTTGTTAAGGTCGACAAGCACTAATTCTTCAGTTACTCCCTGATTGACCATCGCAAATGCATAACTCGAACCAACAAAGCCTGTTCCAACAAGGACAACACGATTTACGTGATTTTTCATCCAGGATCCCACCTTGCATAATTATTTGTTAATTTAATTGTACTTTTTCTTCTCATCTGAATATATAACTTTTCTTCCTTAGTAAACGTTATCATTATAAACATTTTGTTACATTTCAATTCGGCTGGTTTAAAGCAGGTTATATAATGACATTCCCAATATAGCCACTGTGAAACATGAGATGAAATTCACAGCGTCGTTGTTCATATTGCTAAAACCTGAAACCTGCTTGGTTGGCGTGGAGCAATGGGACATTTTTTCAGTATGGACATTGCAGCGAACGCATTGGAATCCTGCCTGAAAATAGGCACCAAGCAATGTGTCTGCCAACGAACCTGCCAACCCGAACAAAAACACGAATAAAACCCAAACAAGATTGCCGCCGAAAAGTGACAAAGCGGTTAAAGCAATCAACAAGGAACCTGCTGCTGAAGCTGCCGTACCAAAACCAGAAACCGCACCTGAGGTTCCTCGTGGCACCCTTTTACATGATTTAATTGATATTGGCTGCTGTTTGCTCAAAACACCCAGTTCTGATGCCCATGTATCTGCATTGGCACTGGCAAGGGAGATGGCAAGTACAAGAAGCCAAACCGGATCAGGTGAAATAAAATTAACCACACCTGCAAACGCTGCCGTTCCTCCATTTGCAGCTACCTGGGCCCAATCCCTCGCCGATCCTTTTTCATGAATTTCTCCCAGCTGTTCCTTCACTTTACTTTTATATCTGGACAGAAGGCTGGAGGTGAGAAAAAAAACTCCCATTAAGGTAAGACCCTTCAAACCGAATCCTGCCCATACGGTCAAACCGGTGAAAAAAGCAGCAAAAGCTCCCGATGGTTTCAATAGTTTTAAAAACCCTGAAGCCACGGAGAATATAGCAATAAACCCAATTACCAACAGCTGGTCAATCCCCAATGATGATGACTCCTTCGCTGCTGACTATTTTTCGTACCGGGATATCATGGCTTTCAACAGGAACTTCTGGAACAATTTGGTTTTCGAAAGCCAGAGAAACCGTATTCCCTTGATAGTTTGCCAGAAAACGGTCGTAGTATCCTCCTCCGAACCCGAGCCTGTATCCTTCATTCGAAAAAGCGATTCCAGGCACAACCACTAAGTCGATTTCATCATGGCTTACTGACTCCGTTTCGGAAACGATCGGCTCCAATAAACCATAATAGACCGATTCCAGTTCAGAAAATCTCTTGAGTTCCCTGAAGTTTAATTGACGTGTCTTTGGCTCGCATTTTGGGACGACCATCCTTTTCCCCTGTTCCCAGCCTTTCCTGATAATCTGAAATGTATCTATCTCTGGAGCCTTTGAAACCGTAATAGCGATTGTTGAAGCTTCCATCCACTCTTCGGTTTGAAATAACTGTTGTCCAACCCGGTAAGACAGATCTTCATATTCAGGCTTGCCCAGCTCTGCTAGTTTTTCTTTCATGCCCTGTCTCAGGGCTTTTTTTGCATCCATTCATGCTTCCCCCAAACGTTATAGGCTACCTTATGTATTGATTTCTGCACATCTGTATGGACTATATATATTAACAATACCATTCCTGGAAGCATCGAAGAAATGATTTTTAGATTTTTAGGCAAATAAAAAAGCAGCTGGGAAAAATCCCGCTGCTTATTTTGTTTCGCGATGTACTGTTGCGCGCTTATCTCTAGAGCAGTATTTCTTAAGCTCAAGACGATCTGGGTTGTTACGCTTATTTTTTTTAGAAATATAGTTGCGCTCTCCGCATTCTGTGCAAGCTAATGTAATATTTACACGCATGTGATTTCCCTCCAAACTATTCAAGCTAGGTTCGTGCATACGACTTTTCTATAATATCACTTTTTGTCGGGAATTGCTAGTGTGTTTTTTAAAAGCATTGTATTCAGGTGAACTACTGTATTTTTTTCATTCCCTTCAATCATCCAGCAGCTGCTTTTTTGTGTTTCACGAGGGTTCATTTTCAGATCAAGTGAGAACAGGCTTGCTGCTGAACCCTTTGCCATTGGCTGATAATTAAGCTTCCCTGTTTTCCGGCAATTCCAAAGCCGTTCAGTGCTCACATTCCATATCGGCTGCACTGTACACTGCTTCATCCTTCCACTGCCATTCACTCCATTTACGAGATATACCCTCTTATCCGCAAAATGAAAAATCACATTTTCATTTGGTGAAACAAAGCTGAATTGTTCGGTGGCACTTTCTGCATGCCGCTGCATCAAAATCAGTCTCGCTTCTTTCTCCACTTTCGAATGGTTGGTGACATATAGATCGAAAAAATCAACCTTTGAGTGGACATTTGCTTGTTTGATTCGTATCGATAGGTCTTCCTGGGGCAGAAGTTTCTCTGTCATATTCCCAAGCCAATACACTTTACCATTCACCCAAATTCCTGGACTTAAGATCAGTGGTTTCCTGCTCCGTTCGTAGTTTTCTTCATTGTCGATTTGGAGATAAGCATTCACCTTCATCTAACACCCTCCTTTTTGAATTTTTTTGATAACGCACTTATATATAGTGTATCTGTATCCTTCGCATTTCGTGCCCAGCTGAATTTCTCATTGATGGATTCCTTAGCTCTTCGGCCGATTACTTTAGTCGAGGCTTCATTTTCAAGAATCCATTCTATAATGTGGACAAGACTTTTTTCATTCTCTGGCTGCATATAGAATCCGGTTTGATAATCCTCGATCAATGTTTGCATCCCTCCGGTTTTCGCGACGACGGTCGGGACACCTGCAGCAAGTGCCTCAGCAGCCGCAAGTCCAAATGGCTCATAACTGCTTGCAAAAACAGCGAGATCGGCTCTCATCATCATGCTTGTCCGAATATCTTCATTTATGAAGCCAATAAAATGGACAAATCCATCGAGTCCCAGCTCCCTGACCTTTTCCCTGTACCAGTCTAATAGCGGCCCATTACCAGCTATCACAAAACATACTTCCCTTTGCTTATGCTTCAAAAGGCCTGCAGCAGCAATCAAGGTTTGGAACCCTTTTTCTTTAACGATTCTTCCTAAGGAGAAAATCAGCTTCTTACCTTTTAGAAATGGATATAACTCCTCGATATCGAATGCTGGCTGCTCCACTGTGCCTGAAACTGCCCCATTTGGAATGACAGTAACTTTTTCTATGGGGACTTTGAATAAAGAGATGACCTCAGCTTCCATAAAATCACTGCATACGATGATTTCATCTGCATCATGACAGAGTTCATTCTCTTTGTTTGCAATAAATTGCTGAAGATCCGAAAAAACACCTTTATTCCGTCCAAACTCCGTACCATGCACTGTTGCAATCAGTGGTATCTCCAATTTTTTGCTCAGAAAAGCTGCTGCAGCTCCCGTCATCCAGTCATGGGTATGAACAAGATTGAATTCAATATGGTTTGCGATATTCAATGCTTCTTCAATGATGGCAACATTCAACCCGGCCATCCAGGAGAGGAAATCGGGATCCTGTTCGTTGATGGGATTTACACGGTGAATGTGAACATTCCCTTGTTTTTCATAGTCTGTGCTATCATTTGGTTTACTCGTGAGGATATGTATTTGCTGATTTCTTTTGGAAAGCTCATCTGACAATGCATGTACATGTCTGGCAAGCCCGCCAATTATATGAGGTGGGTATTCCCATGAGAGCATTAAAATAGTTTTTTCTTTATTCTCGATGACTGTCACTTGTGGATGCTCCCTTCCAGATTCTCATAATAGGTGTAGGTGCTCACCTTTCCAACCCACCCTGGTGCAGGTGGCTGAACTGTTGTTAAGTGGTTGCTGCCATCCAGAATAATCGACTTGGATTGTAATAATGGCAAAAACGTCTCTGGACTGCGTTTAACTCCCAGCTCAACATAATAATTACCGTTGTGCTTGATTCCCTTGAACATCCAGCTTGACACATCTGGACGAAGAATCACCTCCTGGAGGACTCTTCTGGAATCCTGTTCAAATAAGCGCAGGCTCCTGATAATCTTGTCTTCCGGTATATAAAAGTAATCACCAATGAACTTGACTTTTTCATCCTGCAGCTGCCAGTAAATCAGCAGCTTTCCAGGTGAAAGGCTTCTCGCAACTAACTGATCCTGAAGCTTGTATAATTTCTGTTGCCTCTCTGTCACGATGCACCTCCAAATGAACCATTATATGAATAGAAGTAAAAATATATTCTTTAAATTTATGTTAGCATGTTCCTCTGCCCGCCACAATGAACGCAAATTGTCACAATTTGCAGCTTGCTGGGTACTCTGTGCCGAACTCTCCAATTATTTTTCAGTAGTCTTTTAGGATTACAAATATGGTGGGGATTCGACAGCCTTTACAACGATTGGAAATCATAATAAGACAAAACTATCATTTTTTTTCAGGAAAAAAATATCAATCGAATTATTCAAACTTGAATGGTAAACTAATTCTATGTGTTCTAATAACAGCTCGGGAGGAATAACAGATGGGCTATATAATCACCAGCCTTTTTGTCCTGGCCGTGCTTCTTTTCGTCATTTCATTCTTTTTAAAGGATCCTTACAAAGAATTGCGAGAAGAAATCGACCAGCTGACAATCCAACAAATCCAGGATCTATACCAAATCAAGAAAAAGCTTAAAGTATTGGAGGAAGAATTGCTTGTTAGTGATACTACTCTGGAAAAGCAATCTTCATTTCATACTGGCAAAAAGCAAATACACGAAATCATTAAAAACCAAGTCTGGTCACTTGCCCAGCAAGGGATGGATATAAACCAGATTGCAAAGCAATCATCTCTCACAAACCAGGAAGTCCAGGAAATCATTAATGAATTTGTTGATAAAGGACAGATCGTATGAATAAAAGAACAGCTCAAGCATTCGCATTAGGACTTATTTTTGCAGCGATTTTTCTCTGGGCGGGCAGCAGCGTGATCGCCAAAAAAGAGCCAGAGAAGGAAGTTGGCGTTACAGATGCCAAGAAGATTCTTGAGGAAAAAGGCTATAAAGTGTTGAGCAGCGGCGAATATGCCGAACTTAACGAGAAAAAAGCAGAAGTTATAAAAGAAGAAAAGCCAAAAGAAGAAGCTCCTGCTGAGAAAAAAGAAGAAGTAAAGGAAGAAAAGAAGTTCACCCTCATAATCGCCGGCGGGATGTCACCAGGTGATGTCGCTACCATGCTGGCAAGCCAGGGAATCATCGACGACGAAACAAAATTCGAGCGATTCCTGATTGACCAGGGTTACCATACTAAGGTTCAAATCGGCAAATACGAATTGACCAGCGGCCTTGATTATCACCAGATCGCCAAGATCATCACAAAAAACAGATAATGATGAAGGCCCTCTTTTGGAGGGTCTTTCTTTTAGTATTTAAAAAGGAGCAGGGAATCCCTGCTCCTTCATCCTTATTGATTAAGATCATATCTCTTTCCTTTTACAAGGTAAAAGACATTTTCGGCGATATTCGTTACATGGTCTGCTGAGCGTTCAAGATAACGGCTGATAAATGAAAGCTGAGTGATTTGTGCCAGCTGTTCAGGCTTCGTTTGCGCAAGTTTCAATAGTTCCTTGATTGTCTCCCCATAAAGGTCATCAACCTGGTCATCCATTTGCGCAACCTGCCGTGCTTTCCCCAGATCCTCTTCATTATACGCCTCTAATGACAGCTTAAGCATTTCAAGCGAGATTTGGTGCATTTGCTTAATATGCTCAATTGGCTTTACAAGCGGCTCTTTTCCAATCCTGATCGTCGATTTCGCAATGTTAACGGCGAAGTCTGCCATTCTTTCGATATCTGTCGCAATCTTGATCGCGACAATCAGCCTTCTTAAATCCACAGCTACAGGCTGCTGCTTCGCAATTAAAAGGATAGCAAAGTCATTGATTTCCTCTTCAAGGAGATTCGCTTGGGCATCATCCTCAAGAATTTTCAAAGCAAGTTCAATATCCTTTTTCTCGAGAGCTTCTAATGACTGGTTAAGCGCACTGACCGCAAAGTTACCAAGTTCAAGCAACTTTCCGTGCAGTGTCTTCAGGTCTTCATCAAATTTCCCTCTTACTACCATCTATCATCATCCTTCCAAATGAAATAAATTCGATCAACCGAAACGTCCAGTTATATAATCTTCTGTTCTCTTATCCGATGGATTTGAGAAGATCTTATCAGTCTCAGCAAACTCGATGACTTCACCATTCAAGAAGAATGCGGTTCTATCTGAAATTCGTGCGGCCTGCTGCATGTTATGTGTAACAATGATGATACTGTAGTCTTTTTTTAGTTCCTGGACAAGTTCCTCAACCTTCAAGGTCGAAATTGGGTCAAGTGCTGACGTTGGTTCGTCCATCAGGATGACATCCGGTTCAATGGCAAGCGCACGGGCGATACAGATACGCTGCTGCTGTCCGCCAGACAGGCCATAGGCATTCTGGTTCAACCGATCCTTTACGTCATCCCAGATGGCAGCCCCTCTTAAGCTTTTTTCAACGATTTCATCCAGAACCTTTTTATCGCGGATACCATGAATCTTAGGGCCATATGCGATATTATCATATATGGATTTAGGGAACGGATTTGGCTTTTGGAATACCATTCCTACACTCGTCCTTAAATCTTCAACCTGATAGGATTTTTCAAGGATGTTTCTCCCCCTGTATAAAATCTCACCAGAAATTTTCACAGTCGGAACAAGTTCAACCATTCGGTTCAACGTTTTAATATACGTTGACTTACCGCAACCAGACGGTCCAATGATGGCTGTTACCTCATTTTCATTGATCGCAAGGTTGATATTTTTCAGGGCATGGCCTTCACCATACCAAAGATTCAAATCCTTTGTTTCATATACAACTTTTTTTGTATCTTCTTTAGTTGGATTTGATTTCGTATTTACAGACGTGTTTGCCTTTTCTGTCACTACAGACATAAGGGTAACCCTCCCAGACTAATATCTTTTTTGGAACTTATTACGGATCAAAATGGCAATTGAGTTCATCACAAATAATACAAGCAAAAGAATGACAATGGTTGCAGCTGCCAGGTTGGCATATTCAGCAACAAGAGCTGAGTCTATTGTCCAATAATAAATTTGGACTGGCAAAATCGTGAATTTATCAAAGATTCCGTCTGGAATAGGTATTAACAGTGCAGGAATGCCTATAACGACAAGTGGTGCAGTTTCCCCGATTGCACGCGAGAGTGCAAGGATGACACCAGTAAGAATCCCAGGCAATGCAGCTGGCAAAACAACATTCTTGATTGTCTGCCATTTAGTTGCGCCCATTCCATAGGACGCTTCTCGCAAAAATTGCGGTACGGCACGGATCGCTTCTTGGCTTGCCACAACCACGACAGGAAGGACAAGCAAAGCCATAGTCAATCCACCGGCCAGTACTACAGAACCTAAATCAAGAGTTCTTGCAAATACAGTCAATCCAAGGATACCGAATACCACGGAGGGAACCCCTGCCAGATTAGAGATGTTCGTTTTAATAAAAGAAGAAATACGGCCTTTTGTTGCATATTCTTCAAGATATATCGCTGTTCCGATTCCAAGGAGCATTGTTACCGGAGCCACTACCACCATCAACCAAAGTGTCCCTGTGATCGCTCCCCATATACCGGCTCTTTCTGGGTCAGTCGATAGTCTATTCATCAGGAAATCCACGTTAACCCATGGTAAACCATCTTTTAAAACACGGTAGATTAAAACAACCAAAACAATCAGACCGAAAAGTGTGGCAAAAAAGAATAACCCTTTTGCAAGGTTATTTGCCAATAACCTGGAACCCATTTTTTTCTGGACTTGAGTTGAATCTACATATTTCATTTTAATATTCCTCCCTGAACCTGCGAGAGATATATTGAGCTACAAGGTTCATGATCAGCGTGAACACAAATAATGTCATTGCAACAGCATAAAGACTGTAATACAGAGTTGTTCCAGCAGCTGCCTCGCCGCCAGTTACTTCTACAATATACGCCGTCATAGTCTGCATCGATTGTGTTACGTCGAAGGTGAAGTTCTTTGAACTGCCGCTAGCAATCGCAACAATCATCGTTTCGCCAATTGCCCTTGATATCCCAAGCACAAATGAGGCAATGATACCTGAAATAGCTGCCGGTATGACAACCTTCCATGTCACCTCAAGCTTAGTGGCACCTAAAGCCAATGCACCTTCTCTCATGGCATTCGGCACAGAACTCATTGCATCTTCTGATAAAGAGGCAACCATCGGAATGATCATGATTCCCATTACGATCCCTGGGCTCAATATATTTGTCGGTTCAAGACCGGGAATAAATGACCTTAGTAATGGTGTTACAAAAGTAAAAGCAAAGAAACCATAAACAATTGTCGGAATCCCTGCCAAAATTTCAAGGATCGGTTTTAATAATCTGCGAGTCTTCTCAGAAGCATACTCACTCAGGAAAATCGCTGTCATCAATCCAACCGGAATGGCTACAAGCATCGCAATTACCGTGGATATGAGTGTACCAGTAAGCAAAGGCAATACGCCAAATACAGCATTCTCACCGAGTGGCTTCAATTTAGTGCCTGTGAAGAAATCAATAAAGGGAACATCCTTAAAAAAAGCGATCGTCTCGGTCAATAATGTAAGTACAATTCCAATTGTCGTAAAAACGGATATTGCTGCAATACCAAATAATATTTTAGGAATTAATTTTTCAGTTGTATTGGTGATGCTCTTGGTACTTTTCTTTTCCTGTATGAGTTCACGAACATTCAACTTCTGGCCGTGATCTCGGACAACACTTTTTGCCACGTGAATAACCCCTTTCATTCTTCTCATCCAAGGAAGAATTTTCCTTATAGTGTCCAAAGGAAAATAATATTACATATTCACACGCAAGAAGATGAGAAGGTTAGACCTCTCATCTTCTCGTGTGTCTGGCATTACTTCTTCATGCCATTCAATGTATCAAGAACAGCTTTTACATCTTCATCAGATAATGGTGCAAAACCAGTCTCTTTTGCAACATCCTGTGCATTGTTCATTGTGTAAATAGCATAATCCAGTACTTGCGGTTTTTCTTTAGCATTGTTCACATTTAAATATGTGAAAACCGGACGAGTAAATGGAGCATAATCACCATCTTCTTTGATAGTGTCCAAAGACGGCTCCACAGGGCCATTGCCGAAGTCGACTTTTACCGCAGAAAGCTTGTCTTGGTTGCTTTCATAATAACCATAACCGAAGAAACCAATTGCATTCTTATCCTTAGAAACAAGGTCAACTAGAGTTGAGTAATCCTGCTGAAGATTAATGTCTTCTGGAAGATCCTGTTCTTCAAGGATTTTTTCAAACATGAATTCGTATGTTCCATGGTTTTCATTTGGACCATAGGTCTTTATTTCTTCATCCGGGAAGTCAGCACGGACATCAGACCACTTTTTCTTTCCAGCACTAGCAAGGAATATATCTTTAACTTCTTGTTCAGTAAGCTCAGTAGCCCAGTCATTATCTTTATTGATGACAATTGTAATACCATCAAGTGCAACTTTCATTTCCTGTACTTCAATACCAAGTTTTTCTGCTTCTGCTTTTTCTTCTTCCTTAATCTGGCGGGAAGCATCATTGAAGTCTGTTCCATCTTCTGCAAGGAACTTCTTGAAACCGGCCGATGTTCCTGAGCGGCTTACTTCAACAGAGACATTTTCTTGTTCTCCCATATAATTTTCCGCCATACGTGCCATGAATGGATAAACAGTACCAGAACCATCGATTACGACGCTGCCTTCTAGTTCTTCACCGTTTCCACCTTCATTATCCCCACCACCACAAGCTGCAGCAAATACCATAACAGCTGCCAGCATTAAAAACAGACTCATCTTTTTAAAACTTTTCATTCTTCAATTCCCCCTAAGAGATGTGAATGTATGTTATGTCCTACAGAAATAAGAATAACTTTATTTTTTTAATGTTGTTTTAACTGAATGTAAAGGTTTTGTAAATTCGGGTGTATTTTGTGTAATTCTGTCGATTTACATACAAAGGATTTTCCGGTTGCTGATAGTATGCCCAGCATGAATAAAAAAAACTGCCTCATCTGAGACAGTTTAAGAATATGATTTATTGTTCTGTTTCCGTTTCGATTTCCTCTAAAAGCTCCGTTCCTTCTTCTTTTTCTTCAATTTCCTGGACTGGCTGTTCAGGATTCATGTTTCCTTCCAGTCGCTTCTTCTTCAGTTCGAAGTACGTATCAAGGACTCTCCGTCCGATATCATTGTTCGCATGATGACCCTGATTTCCTTCATATGCCCAAGGTACCATGACAGCCATGGCAATTTCCGGATTTTGATATGGAGCATACGCAACCAGACTCAAGTTCATTACTTCTGGAGGCAATTCATAATTCTTTCTCTTTGGACCATCATAATAAGCTTGGGCAGTCCCCGTTTTGCCAGCAGGTTTGTAATCGGCCGTATAAAATGCTCCATAGGCTGTACCGCCACGCTCCTGCATAACCCTTCTGAAACCCTCCTGGACTCTGTCAAACCATTCTGGTTTGCCATCGACCTTATTCAGGATGACAGGTTCAAATTCATTCAAGACTGGTCCTACTTCATTATTTTTCATAACTGGCTCTCTGATTTCTTTGACGATCCTTGGCTGAAGTCTGTTGCCTCCATTTGCGATCGTTGAAACATATTGTGCCAGTTGAAGGTTTGTATACGTATCATACTGGCCAATCGCAAAGTCAAGCAAGAGACCAGGACCTGTATCTCCGCCCTTGAAACCGACCATTTCATTTGGCAGATCTATACCTGTCCTTGTGCCAAGGCCAAATTGACTGAAATAATTCCTCATTGTGTCAAACGCTTGGGGCTCAAGGTACAAAGGCTGATCATATTTGTAATTTCCTTTTCCGATATTAATCGCCGTCCTGAACATGTATACGTTAGATGACACCTTAAGGGCATTGCGATCATCAAGTGTACCCAGGCCTGCTTTCCATGATTTTTTTGGATTCGTGCCTGCAATTTTAATTGGTGTATCGTAAAACTGTGTACCCGGACTGATTGCCCCGGTATTGAATCCTGTTAAAATCGTTGCTCCTTTAACAGCTGACCCAACGTTGTAAGAAGTTGTAAAATTTCCGCTCGCAAAATCCTGCATGACCGTTTTGCCAGTTTCTTCATCCCTTACGATCTGCTTTCCAGCAAGCGTTAAGACCTCACCTGTATTAGGGTCCATCAATACAACAAATGCCCTATCCAGAAGCCCTGTTCTAGGCTGCTGCTTCGCATTTGCCAATTCTTCTTCGATGATTTTCTCCACAGCGAGCTGAAGGTCCATATCGATCGTCAGCACAAGGTCTTTTCCTCGCTGTCCGTCAGTAATCACCTGTGTGTCAAGAACGTTTCCGCCTTTGTCCGTAATGTTTTTAACCTTTGCCTTCTGCCCGTGCAGCACATCCTCGTATTGCTGCTCGATATAGCTTAGACCCACTCTGTCGTTCCGGCTGTACCCTCGTGCCAGATAATACTCTAGCTTTTCTTTCGGAAGACCCTTCTCTGAGTCACTTACTTTCCCTAAAATGGATTTCAGCGTTTTATCATAGCTATATTGACGCTCCCAGTCCGTGGTTGTGTCGACGCCTGGCAGCATTTCGAGATTTTCACTTACTATAGCGAACTCCTCAGGTGTTACATCCTTTTTGACGATTTGCGGAGATAGTGCGTATCCGCTCATCATCTCACGTAAAATAGCAAGAATCTCCAGGTCGTCCTTCGTTAATTCATTCAACTCTTTTTCCGTTATCCGATCAAGCTGGAGATTATAAAGTGCTTTATCATCCAGTTTCTTTTCATCATACTCTGCCCATTCTTTTTCATTTATTTTTTCTCGGGCACGCTCTTCATTCCTTAAAATCCAGTAATCCTTTTTATCCCGTTCCCTGACTTTCTTTAAGTCATCCTCGGAATCCTTTGATATCAGTTTTGCAAGTCGTTCTGCGACCAGCAGCATCTCCTTTGTATCGGTGCTCTGGCTCTTTGTATACGTTATTGCCTTACTAGGCGTATTATCAACAATCGGCTTCATGTTTCGGTCATACATCTTCCCTCTAGGAACAGGATTGTTCACCGTCACATCTTCTGTCCGCTCTATTTCCCGTTTGAAATCCTCACCGTAAACAATTTGAACAATGCCAAGCCTTAAAATCAACATCGAAAATAAAACAAAAACCGCGAAAAAAACCATATTCAGCCTGAATGGAACATGTGTCTTTTTTTTCTTTTTGTTCAAGCCTCTCCCACCTCTTCAGTCTGTATGTCCAAAAATGCACTATATACTATTTTACCGAATATGGATGTCTTTTTCTATTAATAAACTGTATCAGAAATATTTTCCATTCATTTGAAAAAACCGGGAGTCATCCCGGTTATGCTGGAGCCTTCAACTGGATTTTCCTGATAAAAAGGTAAATCAATGTATGGCCGCTCCCAAGAATGACAAGGAGGATCGGTATTGCCTGCTCTTCATTGAAGATACGGATCGAAGCCAGGAATAGTAATATAGAAGAAACCCGGCCAAGATTCAAAAATAATTCGCGGACAACTACATATTCGATTCTCATTTCAGCCGCCTTCCAGCCGCGCCCTATGACGTCATAAGTCATAGAAACATACGGGACGAGAAGCAATGGATAAGCAACTGCAATCAGAGCCGCATACAGCAACAGCCGGAAATAGGTGACCTGGAAAACAATCAGGAATATGGCGAGGAAAAGAAGGATTCCTCCCACAAGGATTGCTTTTTTTCTGTATTCCTTTTTCAGCATTCTTGAGACAAAATAATAGGCAAGAAATGAAATCCCCGAATTGATCAGTCCATAAGTACCCAACGCCATCTCACTGTCAGTGGCAATGAAAACAAATACCGATACAATGAAAACAAATACTCCCTCTCTCAGGCCTTGGAAAAAATGAGCATTTGTAACCATTCGCCAATTTTTATCATGTTTTCTTTCTGCTATGATTCGCTGGAACCAATACTTCCCGTGTGCTGGTCTGCGTTTCAGGAAGAAACTAAGCAATACAGCGATTGAAAACAGCCCCAATGAAAGTCCGAATACTACTGTATAGCCGGTCAATTTTTCAAGCCTGGAGATAATAAATCCTGCAGCTACTGGTCCAATCATCCCTCCGACTGAACCAAGGATGCCCAGAAAACCATTAAAGAAATCTCGTGTTTCCGGTTCAGTAATTTCAAAAGTAAGGACATTGTAGGCTAACCAATAGAAACCATATCCAATACCAAGGAGCACACCTAATAGCAGCAAAAATTCGGAAGCTTTGGTGCCAACAAGCAAAACTGTTACATAAAACAACGCCAGAAAAATGACACCGATTCGAAGTACTATTACCCTGTCGACTTTCTTAGCCCACCTTCCAGCAAGTATAAAAGTAAGCGGCTGGGCTACAACAATTGATAAATTATACATTGCGAGATCAGCCAATTCACCTGATTGCTTCCATAAATAAATGTTAACAAAGGTATTCGAAAGGGCAATGCTCAATGAGTACAATCCCCCAATAATCAATAGGAGCGCTAAATCCTTTGTCAGTTCAATGTCTCCTAATAATCTGTTTACTTTGCTCATGATCGACTCCCCTTTTCTCTTGGGTAGTTTCTAACAAAGTAAAGGGGGTTATTCAGTTTTTCCCGACAGTCTTCAAGGACCGTAATAGGGCATGAAAAAGAGAGGCTGCATCGAACTGCCAGCCTCTCTACTATCAACGATTATTATTTTGCAGAAGCGTAACGCTTGCTAACTTCTTCCCAGTTAACAACGTTCCAGAATGCACCAATGTATTCAGGTCTTCTGTTCTGGTAGTTCAGGTAGTATGCATGCTCCCAAACATCAAGTCCAAGGATTGGAGTCTTGCCTTCCATTAATGGAGAGTCCTGGTTTGGAGTGCTAGTCACTTCAAGCTCACCGTTGTTAACAACAAGCCAAGCCCAGCCTGATCCAAAACGAGTAGTTGCAGCTTTAGAGAATTCCTCTTTGAAGCCTTCGAAGCCGCCAAACTTAGAGTTGATTGCTTCTGCTAATTCTCCAGCAGGCTCGCCGCCTCCGTTTGGAGAAATCACTTGCCAGAATAGAGAGTGGTTCGCATGTCCGCCGCCATTGTTGCGAACTGCAGTGCGTGCTGCTTCAGGAACCGCATCAAGGTTTGAAACAACTTCTTCAACAGACTTAGAAAGAAGCTCTTCGTTTCCTTCCAAAGCGTTGTTAAGGTTTGTAACATAAGTGTTGTGGTGCTTAGTGTGGTGAATATTCATTGTTTCTTTGTCGATGTGTGGCTCAAGTGCATCATATGCGTAAGGTAATTGTGGTAATTCAAATGCCATTTTTAACATCCTCCTATGTATCGTTTTCACTTTCGGAACAAATCTATCTTACAATTCAGTAATTAGAATTGTTCTAAAAGTGCTTCTAGTTTAGATTACCAAAGAACGGTAATCGTTTCAAATAAAATGCTTTATAGAACGAGTTTAATATCCCCTTTTCTTCGAAGATTATGCCTTTTATTTTCATTAGCATCATAATTATTGAAAATGTGCTCTTTAAATGAATCCGTACTAGTGATCAAATCCTCTTTCCCATTAAAGTTTCAGAAAATCGTCAATATTGCCCGAAAGCCGTCCTGTCAACGATATAAGTCGCAACCCAAGGATCATACTTACATTTATTACCAATACACCATTGACACAGTAACAACAATTCTTTTAAATCAAAAGTATAGAAAGGCTTAATAAGGAGACGACCATGATGGACAAAAACATATCATTATACAGCTTAATTTTGCAGAACTTCATCGACCGGGAAACAATCCAAAAAATCAAGCCAGACACGATGCTTTTTCAAGAGGATGAACATGTAGAGAATGTTTATGTCATCTTGAGCGGAAGCGTTTCGGTTGGACGTATCCATATGAAAGGAAAGGAATTCATCCTCAAAATCCTGAATGGCGAAGAAATGATCATAGAGTATGAGTTGTTCAAACACAATCCACGTTATCATTTTTCTGCAAAGACCCTAACAGAATGCGAAATCCTCATGATAAAAAGGGAGCAATTCGAGGAATTCATCATCAATGATAGAACCGCTATGAATGCAATGGTCAATTGGCTCAGTACCAGGTATCTCAAAGCTCAGATGAAATGCCAGGACTTGATCATGAATGGAAAAAAAGGTGGTTTATATTCCATTCTGATAAGACTGTGCAACAGTTATGGCGTGATGACAGACGAAGGCATCCTGATTGATTTGCCCCTCACCCATCAGGAGCTGGCGAATCTCACATATGGAACACGCGAAGTGATTCAAAGGATGCTTAAGGAATTACGTGAAAAAGACATCATCGCTTACGATCAGCTTAAATTCACAGTGAAAAACCTCGCCTATTTAAAAAGAGAAGTCGATTGCCAGAACTGCTCCTTCGAAATTTGCGGGCTTAATTAATCAACCGTGCAAATAATGCCCATATGGAAACAGAAACACTCAGAACGGGTTTTATCCTCTTAAAGGAGCTCTTATGGCCACCGCCGATTCGTCATAATGGTACGATTCGCTCTGAATTGTTACCTTATAAGATGCGATGCTGCCGCATAAGGGTACGATTCGCTTTGAATTGTTTCCTTATGGGATGCGATTCTGTCGCATAAGGATACGATTATGAAGGTTATACCTCCCGCAGCTCAAATTAATGGAAATTTCTTTAAGGCCGAAACTGCCACCCATATAAAAAACTCGTGCTGCACGAGCACGAGTTTTTTATATAAGTATGAAGAAATAAACAATCATGATGGTCATGATGATTCCTTTTGTCACCACACTGCTGACAAAACCAACGACAGAACCGAAGCCAACCTTAACCGCTTCATTCAGGTTCTTTTTATTAAAGAGCAGTTCCGCAAGTGCCGCTCCCAAAAATGGACCAACCAGGATTCCGAGGATCGGAATGACAAAGGGACCGACCAGCAAACCAATTGTGCTTCCCCACATGCCAGCCTTGCTTCCTCCATATTTTTTTACCCCGATGATATTAGCAACATAATCAGCTCCAAACAACAAAGCAACAAAGAGTCCCTGAATGGACCAAAATAACCAGTTAAAAGGCTCAAAAGAAAAAAACAAGCCGTAAAGGATGAAGCCGCCTAACATTAAAAGAACACCTGGCAAGATTGGCACGACCAAACTCGCAAAAGCTCCAACGAATAACACTCCAATGATTATCCAATAAACAAATTCCATTCATTCCATCCTTTTTGATTGTGAAATAAAAAATAAGCAAAGGTTTCCCTTTGCTTATTTTACCACTATTTCTGTTCGCCTAAAACGTACTCAGCAATGTTTACTGCATGGTCACCGATTCGCTCCAGGTTGCTGATGATGTCTACGAATACGATCCCAGCCTGTCCTGTACACTGGCCTTCGTTCATGCGAAGGATATGCTGCTTTCTAAGCGTACGTTCCATTCTGTCAATCTCATCTTCTTTTGTGACTACTGCTTTGGCAGCTTCCGGACTCTTTTGGTCCAATGCCTGAAGCGCTTCTTCCACAGTACTAACAGTCAGGTTGAACATCACTTCCAGGTCTTCCATAGCCGTATCGGTCATCTTCACTTTATTGGCTTGCTGATACTCAATCAGTTCTACAATATTCTCGAAATGATCTCCGATTCTTTCAATATCTCGAACTGTGTCCATCAGCATACTATGCTCTTCTGATTCATGCTCTGATAAAGAGCTTGTTGACAAATCTACAAGATAATCTGTAATTTTCCTATCAAGATTATTGATCGCTTCTTCCAACTGTAAAGCATTATTGGAATGCTTTGTGTTTTTTGTTTTAAGGAATTCATTCGTTTCTTCTAGTCCCTTTAACGCGAACTTACCCATGCGCAGGACTTCTTCCTTTGCCTGTCCGAGAGCGATGGATGGAGATTGCTCAATAAAAACAGGATCAAGATGCTGAGCCTTGTAATCGACAATTGAATCCTCGCCTGGAATCAGCTTCGTTACAATCAATGCAAGTGCTGCAACAAAAGGCAGCTGGATCAGCGTATTAGTTGTATTGAAAAGCCCATGAGCAAATGCAATGGTCATTTCTGGATTCAAAGAAAGATTGTCTCTTAGAATCTCTATTATAAAAGTAAAGGGCTTTAAAAGAATTAAAAACAGTGTCGTACCGATCAAGTTAAATAACACATGAGTTGCAGCTGCTCTTTTTGCTGCTACAGAAGTACCAATTGCTGCAAGTACAGCAGTAATCGTCGTTCCAACGTTATCACCAAATAAAACTGGCAGAGCTCCATCAAGGTTAATCAGGTTTTCAGCATGCAATCCCTGAAGAATACCAATCGTCGCACTCGAACTTTGTACGATTACAGTGAAAACTGTACCGATTACAACTCCCAAGAATGGATTAGAACTGAGTTCGACTGTCAAATCATGGAATGACTCAAGACTGCGAAGCGGCTTCATTCCTCCGCTCATCAACTCGAGACCATAAAATAAGGCACCAAAACCGAAAACGATTTGTCCGATATTATGTACCTTCTTACTTTTAAAGAAGAACAAAAGGATAGAACCGACGGCAATGATTGGCAAAGCATATTCACCAACATCAATACCAATAATAAACGCGGTAATTGTCGTTCCGATGTTTGCGCCCATGATGACCCCAATCGCCTGGCGCAGTGTCATGAAACCTGCACTAACAAGTCCTACAGTTATGACCGTCGTGGCAGAACTGCTCTGGACCAATACAGTAACAATAAGCCCAGCTAAAACACCCATGACGGGGTTTGTTGTAAAGCGGTCCAGGACATCACGCAATCGATCCCCCGCTGACTTCTGCAAACCATCACCCATGAATTTAATGCCGTATAAAAAGATACCAAGTCCACCAAAGAACTCAAACAGCATTTCTTGTAAATTCAATTCCATTTTTTCAACCCCTAGATTTATTTCGACAAACATCTACAAACATGATTATTATGAAGGAAATATTAATGAAAAGTAAACTATTTAAGCAGCGAATTTACAATACCTTAACATTTCCTCGTTATGTTACAGAAATGTTACAAAGTGATTTTAAAATGGTTGTTATTCAACTGCTTCAAAAGCTAAAATAGGGAGTGTATCTCTATTAAAGGACGTGTACCTATGAATATCTTCACACAAATCGCAAAAAGCATGTATTCCCCTAAGGTAATAGCGGACGCAAGAATCCAGGGAATCGGCAAAACTATCTTATTCGTCTTCTTGCTTACACTTATTTCTATCTTGCCAGTTGTCTATTATATGTTTGCGGGAATCTCGGAAGCTGTAGGCACGGTAAAACAATCGATCCAAAAAGACCTTCCCTCCTTCACAATTGAAGAGGGTATACTCCAATCCGACATAAAAGCACCACTAACCATCAAAAATGGAAGTTTCACGTTAATTTTTGATCCAACCGGCGCGATTGATCAAGGAGAGCTCACTGGGATGGATGCAAATGTTGCCATGCTTCAGGAAGAAATCGTTCTTGCTGCCGGCGGAGAAACCAATGCTGTTCCTTACTCTCTGTTCTCTAGTGAAACGATGACAAAGGATGACCTCATTTCACTTGTCGACACCGCTGAATCTTCACTTCCCGTGTTGCTGGGCCTATTGTTTATTGTCGTCTATGTTTTTTCAAGCGGGATGAAATTCATTGAGGTGTCTCTACTAGCCCTATTCGGTCTTCTTTTAAAAAATCTCGCTGGCAGAAAGCTGCAATACAGACATTTATGGAGAATGGCCGTATATAGTACAACACTCCCTACTATATTTTTTACGATTATGGCATTTTTAAAGACAGAAGTGCCCTTCAGTTTCTCAGTCAATTGGTTTGTAGCTTCAATGATGCTGCTTTTAGCCATTAAAGAACTGCATGCAATTGACCCTAAGGAAAGTTAAAAATGCGCCTCTGGCGTATTTTTTTTGCCTTATCCTATGGTTTTCTTTCTTTCTGCCCCTTTATTCATTTTCTTAAACAAATGAAGTCTCTCAACTAGAATGTATCCTACTTATTCCATTTCTTTTTTTAAAACTTTCATTTTTTCTATCAAATAGGTTCTTATCTCTATTTCACATGCATAAATAATGATATAAGCATTAAAGGAGGAAGGTCCTATGAAAAAACTGGCAGGTTTATTCGTTTTCTTGATCTTAGCTTACGCAGTCTACAATGATTTAAGCATAGGGACCCTTCCAGCGGCAAAAATGCAAGAACATGAAATGGCGACAAAACATAAGGCAGAGAAAGCAGAAGTACAAAGTTCACAAGAAACTCCATTTTTCGAGCATGAAGTACTGCCTGGTGATACAGTACTATCAGTCATTGACAGATATTTAGAAAGTCCACTTGACGTTCCTGTCTCACAAGCGGTGGAGGACTTCAAAAAGTTGAACAATGGAACAGATCCCCAAAAGATCAAGTTCGGAAACACCTATAAATTCCCGGACTACAGCAGCCAAAATTAGCAAAGGCTAACAATTGAAGTCTTTCCTTGTCAATTTGAGCAAAGAATTGATAAAATGGGGTTATGCAACTTTAGGAACATTTTCATGAATTCCATTTTTCAAAGGAGCGAATCACTGTTGAGTGAAATTATACATCGTACCAAAACCCGTCCAATTAAGGTAGGGAATTTAACCATTGGAGGCAACAATGAAGTTGTCATCCAGAGTATGACGACAACCAAGACGCATGATGTCGAAGCGACCGTTGCTGAAATCATGCGCCTTGAAGAAGCGGGCTGCCAGATCGTCCGCGTGGCCTGTCCAGATGAAAGAGCAGCCAATGCCATATCAGAAATCAAAAAAAGAATTAACATACCTCTTGTTGTAGATATCCATTTTGATTACCGTCTTGCACTTAAAGCAATTGAAGGCGGAGCTGATAAAATCAGGATCAATCCGGGAAATATCGGCAAGCGGGAGAAGGTAGAGGCTGTCGTTAAAGCTGCAAAAGAACGCGGTATTCCGATCAGAATCGGTGTTAATGCGGGCTCTCTTGAAAGAAGGATCCTCGAAAAATATGGCTACCCTACAGCGGATGGCATGGTAGAAAGTGCATTGCACCATATCAAAATCCTTGAGGACCTTGATTTCCACAATATCATCGTGTCAATGAAGGCTTCCGATGTGAACCTGGCGATTGAAGCATATGAGAAAGCGGCAAAAGCTTTTGATTATCCGCTTCATCTTGGAATCACGGAATCCGGAACTTTATTTGCAGGTACTGTGAAAAGTGCCGCTGGCCTTGGAGCGATTCTCAGCAAGGGCATCGGAAACACTGTCAGAGTATCATTAAGCGCCGATCCAGTGGAGGAAGTAAAAGTTGCGAGAGAATTGTTGAAGTCATTTGGCCTTGCAGCCAATGCTGCAACATTGATTTCATGCCCAACATGCGGACGGATCGAAATCGATCTAATCAGCATCGCCAACGAGGTGGAAGAGTACATCTCAAAGATTAAGGCACCGATCAAGGTAGCTGTCCTTGGATGTGCTGTTAACGGCCCTGGAGAAGCACGTGAAGCCGATATCGGCATTGCAGGGGCAAGAGGCGAAGGACTTCTTTTCAGAAAAGGAGAGATTGTCCGTAAAGTGCCTGAAGAAACAATGGTTGAAGAACTTAAGAAAGAAATCGATAAAATTGCTGAAGAAAAGATTCGTGAAGCTGCTCTTCAGCAATAACCAATCAAAATGCCCGGGAAATGATTCCCGGGCATTTTTTGTTGGCAATCTTATATCACCGTCAGAAGAACGGCAGGATAAAGATACCGACTAAGATTGAGATTGTCCCAATCCCTATGGCCCAGCTTCCGATAGCGGATCCTCTTCTGCGAGCCATGAAACCAAGGACAATCCCTGCTGCTCCAAAAAGTACAGGTAAAATAAACAGCGACAAGATCGATAGAGCAAGAGCTGAGTATGCAAGCCCTCGTCCTCCAGTTGTACTTTCCTCTTCTGACCTTCTGTTAATCGCAGGTGGAGCAGGAGCAGCAATTTCAGCCGCTGTTTCTTCCTGGTACTGTCCAGGACGGGCAATTGCTGTCATCTCCTGATAGTACTCATCACGTCCAGGTCCAGCGATTGCAGTCATTTCCTGATAGTGTTCATCACGTTCAGGTCCGGCTATCGCAGTCATTTCCTGGTAATGTTCATCACGTGCAGGAGCATACAGTTCTGTTGCTGTTTCTTCCTGGTATATTTCATCACGCGCATCCCTGATCGTGATGACATCCTGCTTAGGTTCAGTGATATATTCGGTACCTCTCTGTTTTCGTTCTTGGTCTGCCACTTTAATCCCTCGCTTTCTTAAGTGGAGCATTTATTATTGTTTACGAGCAGAGAGGATTTCATCATGGCAATGTTTGACTAAATCTTGAGAAAGTAAATCTTTTGTGGACTATCCATATTTGGTAAGATGAAAGAAAGAAGAATGTTTAAGGAGAAGATGGATGAAAAAACGTTTCGGCATAGATATTGACGGTACAGTCACTTGTCCCACTACATTTGTACCTTATTTAAATGAAGGATTCGATTTGAATATTACACTGGATGATATCAAGCAATATGATTTTATGCCCTTGGTATCGGTTTCCGAAAAAGAATTCGCAGCCTGGTTCAAAAAAATGGAACCTGTCATTTATTCTAAATCTCCTTTAGCAGAAGGAGCCAAGGATATACTAAAAAGCTGGGAGAATGAGCACGAACTATATTTTATCAGTGCAAGAGGCAGACATTTACTCGACCTGACGAAAGAATGGTTCTCCGTAAATGAACTTAAATATCATGACATCCACCTGATTGGCTCACATGATAAAATCGAGGCAGCCCGCAAATACGATGTGGATATATTTTTCGAAGATAAACATGATAATGCAGTAAACCTCCATGAAGAACTGAGTATCCCGGTGATTCTTTTCAACACTCCTTATAACCAGGAACCGATTCCTGATGGCGTGATTCGTGTCAACAATTGGCAGGAAGCGAATGAATGGGTAGAAAATTGGCACAAAAATAGTTAAAACGGCCATTTGCATGGCCGTTTTTTTATGTTTTTCTAACTATAAGTTATTGGACGCAATCAGGGCATCGACCATATATTTCGAACTTATGTCCCGATATATCATAGCCTTTGAAGCTTGCTTCGATATTCCTCATCGGACAGGTCTCAATTTCCTTCGTTTTCCCGCAGTCAAGACAAATGAAGTGATGATGATGCTCTTTGTGAGAGCAGGTGAAGCGGAAATGCTTTTCACCAGATAGCTCTGTCATTTCAAGAATCCCCAGTTCAGCAAACACGCTCAAATTGCGGTAGATGGTATCGAAGCTTAGGCCCGGGTAATTTTCCTTCATCTGTTCAAGTACATCACGCGCAGTCAAATATTTGTCATTATCAGAGAACAGCTGGAGCATATCCTCACGTTTACCGGTATGTTTGTATCCCTGTTCCTTCAACAGGTTCATTGCTTCATTCACATTCATGAAATCACCCCGTTAGATGGATCTTGTTGCTGCACGTTTTTTTAGCCAAATCGCCAGCACAAGGATGAGTACTGCTATCATCACAATCGTGCCGCCTGGAGCAAGGTCCAGATAATAGGACAGGAATAAACCGCCCAATACTGATACCTCACCAAATAGGATGGAATAGAAGATGGTTTGCTTGAATCCCTTCGCGAAACGGATGCTCGCAGCAACTGGCAGAGTCATCAGGGAAGAGACCAGCAAGATACCCACGATTCTCATTGATGCTGCGATCACCAATGCCACCATAACAATGAAGATAAAGTGGAGCGTCTTTGCAGCAATACCAGTCGCCCTCGCATATTCCTCATCAAATGATAATAGGAAAAGTTCTTTATACAATAACACAACAAGCGCTATGACAAGGATGCTGATAATGAGGATAGTCCATAAATCAGCCCTGCTTACCGCGCTCACGCTGCCGAATAAATAACTGAACAAATCTGTATTGAAGCCGTCAGCTAGTGAAATGAAAATGACTCCAAGACCGATTCCCCCGGAAAGGATAATTGGAATCGCTAATTCCTGGTAATGTTTATACACTGTACGCAGCTTTTCAATGAACAATGAGCCTCCAACGGAAAAAGCCATTCCCATGTAAAGAGGATTCAACCCACTGAAAATCAGGAATTTTTTCTCAAGCAGCAGACTCGCCGCAATCCCCGCCAGTGTCACATGACTGAGGGCATCCGCTATAAGAGAAAGTCTTCTGACGACGATAAAAACACCAAGAAGCGGAGCAATAACGCCTATGATCATACCAGTCAAAAAAGCATTCTGCAAAAATTCATATTGCAACAGTCCGCTAATCATGAAGGTGCCCTCCTTCGTGATGATGATGATCGTGTGTCAAGACATGGACATCATGTCCATAAATCTCTGAAACATCATTGATCTTCATTTGTTCAAATTCCTCGGCACTTCCATGGAAATGCATGTTTTTATTCAGGCAGGCAACATTCGTGACTTTTTCTGAAATCGTACCAATATCGTGAGTGACCAAAAGTAAAGTGATCCCTTTCTCTTTATTAAGTGTTTCGAGCATTTCATAAAAAGAGTTGACGTTTTGAACGTCCACACCTACCGTTGGTTCATCCAAAATCAGGAGTTCAGGCTCACTGACCAAAGCCCTTGCGATGAAAATCCGTTGCTGTTGGCCACCAGAAAGCTCTCCAATATTCCTGTCGAGAAATTTCCCCATCCCGACCGACTCGATAGCATGCTTTATTTTTGCATGATCACTTTTCTTTAAAAAGTTGAAAAGGCCTAGCTTCTTCGTCAGCCCACTGGCCACGACCTCAAATACAGTAGCAGGAAAGCCTGTGTTGAAAGAATTTGCCTTCTGAGAAACGAAGCCAATTTTATGCTGTTCCTTAAATTTGCTAATATCATGTCCAAACAGGGAGATGGAGCCTTTCTGCGGCTTGATCAATCCCAGCATCAGCTTAAGCAATGTCGACTTGCCTGAGCCATTGGGGCCAACAATCGCTAAAAAACTTCCCTTTTGAATAGACAGATTTATATTCTCAAGAACATTTTCTTTATCATATCGATAATAAAGATCCTGCACCTGGACGATGTATTTATTAGAGTCCATTTTTTATCACCCGAAAAATAAGAATCATTCCGATTTACCTTTAGTAGTATATCTCTTACAGGCCATATTGTAAACAAAATAACTCGAGAAAATTGTCACGAATCCAGAACTGGGCACATACCCTACTATGAAGGAGTGATGATCTTTGGCTATATTTGAAAATATCATTAATCACAAAATAGGCAACATTACGGCTGATGAACTGCTGAAGTATGCAAAACAATTCAACATCTCCATTACCAGGCCACAAGCAGAGAAAATCACCGGATACTTAAAAGGGAAAAAAGTGAACATCTTTATTGATTCAGAAAGAACTGCCCTCATCAAACAAATTGCCAGAATCACCAGCCCTGAAACAGCAAAAGAAGTCAACAAACTATTTGTTAAATTCACTAAATAAGACATGTGTCCGTCAATGTTATTGACGGATACTTTTCCTTTATTGCGGTCTGTTTTTGTCCGTCATCATCCTTATAACGGACATTTTTCCCTTTGGCCAGCCTACTTTTGTCCGTCAGCACTCTTATGACGGACACTTTTTACCTTCTCCGACACGGTTTTGTCCATTATCTCCATATGTTGATGTTTTTATCATAACAGCCATGTCAATTTGATGCGAACCCATTGAACAAAATAAAGCTGTGGAACATGGATGTTCCACAGCTTTTACTTCATGTATCCCATTAGCTATTCTTGATGAGTTCAAGCAAGTTCTCATCGAATTGTTTGTTTCTCAACATGTCAATTTCATGTTTGTATGGCGCTTTTTTATTGTTTTTGTCCTCACCAACATAAGGGGTTTCGAGAATTTTAGGTACATGTGCCAATTGCGGATGGTGGACAATGTAGTTTAACGCGTCAAATCCGATATGGCCAAATCCGATATTCTCATGACGGTCCTTCCTCATCCCGACTTCATTTTTGCTGTCGTTGATATGAAGCACCTTTAATCGATCCAGACCGACGATCTTATCGAATTCATTCAGGACACCATCAAAATCTTCAACGATTGGATAACCGGCATCATGTGTATGGCAAGAATCAAAGCAGACAGACAGCTTGTCATTATGGGTGACGCCTTCCATGATCATCGCAAGTTCTTCAAAGGATTTTCCACACTCCGAACCTTTTCCGGCCATCGTTTCAAGTGCGATTTGAACCTTATCATCGCTTGTCAGAACCTCATTGAGTCCTTCAATGATTTTTTTTATGCCCTCTTCTGTGCCAGCCCCAACATGTGCACCTGGATGGAGCACGATTTGCCTAGCCCCGATTGCTTCTGTGCGATCGATTTCGCTGCGCAGGAATCTTACTCCTAAATCAAAGGTATCAGGATTCTGTGTGTTCCCAATGTTGATGATATAAGGAGCATGTACGACAATTTCATGAATGCCGTTCTGCTCCATATGCAGGCGGCCTGCTTCTATATTCAGGTCCTCAATTTTTTTTCTTCTAGTATTCTGAGGTGCCCCTGTATAAATCATGAAGGTATTTGCTCCATAAGAGATAGCTTCCTCACTTGCTGCCAGCAGCATTTTTTTTCCGCTCATGGAAACGTGTGAGCCAATTAACATCTTGATCTCTCCCTAACGTCCATTATTTATTTCTTTTTTGGATACGGTTTTCACGTTTTTTAATCTTATCCATTTCATATTTCATCTTCTTTTTATAGCCTGGTTTTACCTTTTTAGGCTTGGAAACGAGCGACTTTGCCTTTGCCTCGCCTGCACTTTCCTTCTTCTTTCTGTTCTGGCGTCTGTTCCGCTCTTCAATTTCGGTGAACTCACCTTTTTTCAAATCGATATTTTTAAAATCGATGCCCATTTTTTCGAGACGCACCAATGCATCTTCATCACGCTGCTCATATATTGTGAGAGCAATTCCTGAGGAACCTGCTCGTGCAGTCCTTCCTACCCTGTGGATATAAAAATCAAGATCCGTCGGCAGCTCATAGTTGATCACATGGCTGATTCCCTGGATATCGATTCCTCTGGCGGCAAGGTCAGTCGCCACAAGATATTGGAACTCCAGGTCCTTGATTTGCTTCATGACGCGTTTACGTTCACGCGGGCTCAGGTCTCCATGGATACGGCCAACCTTCAGTCCCTTTTGGATCAAACCATCAGCAATCTCATCAGCCTTTTTCTTCGTATTGGCAAACACAATTCCTAGATAAGGGTTGAATGCAAGAAGAGCTGAGTGAACTAGCCCGATTTTATCCCGATGCCTTGCAGGCAGAAGGATATGTTCTATCTTCTCTGCAGTAGCCTGTTTCGGATCGACTTGAACATATTTCGGATTTTCCATATATTTTTTCAAAAATGGTTTTAATTTCTCAGGGATCGTCGCTGAAAAAACAAGCATTTGGATTTTTTCAGGCATGCGGGATGCAAACTGGTCAATGTCCTCGATGAATCCCATATCAAGCATCAAATCTGCTTCATCAACAATTAGAATATTGGCTGTATGGACGTACAAGGCGTTTTCCTGTACAAGGTCATTGATTCTTCCTGGTGTGCCTATAACGATTTGCGGCTGTGTCTTAAGCTTTTCAATTGTTCTTTGCTTGTCCGTTCCGCCAATATAGCAGCGGGCAGTAATCTGTTCGCCTTCCGGAGCGTGTTCAGCGATTTTTAAGACTTCATGGTAGATCTGATTTGCAAGTTCACGTGTTGGAGCAGTGATCACTGCCTGAACTTCATTTCGGGAAGGATCTAGCTTGTCCATGATTGGAAGTACATAGGCATGCGTCTTTCCAGTTCCTGTCTGGGATTGACCGATTGCGCTATCGCCTTTCAGCACAGTCGGGATCAGGCGTTCCTGGATCTCAGTCGGCTCGTAAAAGCCTAGTTTATTGATTGCATCTATAATGAACGGCTTCAGTTCATAACGTTTAAATTTTGTTTCACTCATTGAAAATCTCCTTCTTTTACCCTGTCCCGCCAATGTATCCGGGAGTACAGCCTGTTCCGAAAGCTGTTCTTTTTCAGGTTCATCCTGTAATTATAATAAAGATTGCAGAAAATCTCCAATCAGTACTATCTTAACCTTTCCTATAAAAAAAACAAACCTGTTGGCAGCAGACTTTTTTTCTTTAAACCATTCCTGACTTTTTGCATACGCTAATAGGAGATGAAATATAGGGAAAGGAGGGGTCACGATGCTTCAAGGACCCCGTATGAATATGCGCGGAATGCACAATCGCTTTCAGGGCCCCCGCATGATGGGAGGCCCGCGAATGGGTCAGCAACAGATGTATTCGAACCCATTCGGCCCTGGTCCTGGTCCCATGATGCCACAGGGCCAGATACCGCGGATGGCGGGCAGGAATCAGCGTTCAAGGCAAGGCGGCGGAATGCTTTCAAAAATACTCGGAAAAGGAAATAACCAGCGGAATGGTGCCGCAGGTTTGTTATCAGGGGGAAATCCAGCAACACGGGGGGCAGCATCAGGCGGTGGAATCCTGAAATCGCTCGCTGATCCATCTGCGTTGAATGGGTTTCTCACCAACACTCAAAAAGTTCTTAGCACAGCACAGCAATTCGGACCGATGATTCAGCAATACGGTCCACTTGTCCGAAATCTGCCTTCGATGTGGAAGTTGTACAGAGGATTGAAAGACCTCCCAGATGCTGATGAACAAACGGCTGAAACAGAAACGAATGAAACAGAGACGAATGAAAAGGCTGAAAGGAAGAAAAAACCACAAAAAAACAAAAAAAATGGTTCTAGTTCCCCAACACACCAAAAGCCTGTAAAAAAACAAAGCAATAACTCAGGTTCTTCTCCAAAACTGTTCATATAAATCGGTAAATAGTTAATTCATTCCTTCTGGAAAGTCACTTTTGTATTCTTTCTGCAAGTCTTATATAATAAAAGAAAGAATCAGAGGTGTATTCTTAGGAGGATGACTCAATGAATGTAATTAAAATATCGCCACGCGGATATTGCTATGGTGTTGTTGATGCCATGGTCATTGCACGCAATGCTGCATTGGATAAAAGCTTGCCGCGTCCAATATATATACTTGGTATGATTGTCCATAATAAGCATGTCACTGATGCATTTGAGGAAGAAGGCATCATTACATTAGATGGAAACAACCGCAAGGAAATCCTTGAAAAAGTTGATGGCGGAACAGTTATTTTTACAGCACACGGAATCTCACCTGAAGTCAGGGAGCTTGCCAAGGAAAAGGGGCTAGTCTCGATTGACGCGACATGTCCTGACGTGACAAACACCCATAACCTGATTAGGGAAAAAGAAAAGGAAGGTTTCGAGGTTATTTACATCGGCAAAAAAGGCCATCCCGAACCTGAAGGAGCAGTTGGTGTCGCACCAGGAATCGTTCATCTTGTGGAAACGGCATCGGATGTGGAAGCTTTAAATCTTCAAGCTGAAAAGTTGATTGTCACTAACCAGACAACGATGAGCCAGTGGGACGTTGCCGATATCATGAAAAGCGTGAAAGAAAAATATCCTCATGCAGAGGTCCACAGAGAAATCTGTATGGCAACACAGGTACGCCAGGAGGCAGTCGCGGAGCAGGCTAAGGAAGCAGATGTCCTTATTGTCGTTGGCGACCCGAAGAGCAATAATTCAAATCGTCTCGCTCAAGTATCCGAAGAAATAGCTGGTACAAAAGCATATCGGATTGCTGATATTACCGAGCTGGATATCGAATGGGTAAAGGATGCTGACACAGTCGCAGTCACTTCAGGAGCATCGACTCCTACTCCGATCACAAAAGAGGTCATTACTTTCCTCGAACAGTTTGATAAAGAAAACGAGACAACCTGGATGAAAGAGAAAAAAGTACCCCTTCATAAAATCCTTCCAAAGGTCAAGAAGACAGGGGCAAACGTATAATTAGACGAAAGCAGCCTGAACCGAATTTCAGGCTGCTTTTTATTGTTTTTTGAATTTAGCTTTGATTATCACTCATAACCTAAATAAAAGTAAAAGGGTCGGTCTCTATTTCTGAAGGGATATATTTGACTTCATAACCTTTTTCCTGGCTAAGCCTTTCCATCACAACAGCGACTCCATGTTTCATGATTTTCTCTACATTATGCCCTGGATCAATCATATTCAAGCCGGCCATCAGCGCGTCATGTGCAGTGTGGTAATAAATATCCCCTGTTACATAGACGTCAGCCCCGCGGAATTTCGCCTGTGAGTAATATTTGTTGCCATCACCGCCAAGGACTGCTACTTTTTTCACCTTTGCATTCAAGTCACCGACAACGCGTACTTTATCGACACCCAAAGCTTCCTTTACGACATCGGCAAATTGGGACAGAGTCGTCTCATCCACCTGTCCGATTCTGCCAAGTCCCAGTTGTTCTCCTGTATTGTCAAGTCGATATATATCGTAGGCGACTTCCTCATAAGGATGGGCTTTGATCATAGCCTGGATGATCTTTTTTTCCATACTTTGTGGAAAAACAGTTTCTACACGTACTTCTTTGACTGCTTCAAGCTTCCCTTGTTCGCCGATATGAGGATTTGTATTCTCCCCTGGGAGGAACCGTCCCTCTCCCGCTCCGGAGAATGAACAATGGCTATAATTGCCGATTGCTCCTGCTCCTGCATTTCCTAATGTCTCACGGAGGTTCTCAGCATCCTCCTCCGGCACGAAAACGACAAGCTTCTTCAGTTGATCTTCATAAGTAGGCACAAGCACTTGAGCATTCTTTAATCCTAGAGCAGCAGCCAACAGGTCATTCACTCCGCCTTTTGCTACATCCAAATTTGTATGTGCTGCATAAACCGCGATGTCATGTTTGATCAGCTTGGCAATCATTCTTCCTGCAGGAGTGTCCGTTGCGATTTTTTTCAAAGGCCTGAAAATGGGCGGATGGTGGGCGATGATCAATTGAGCGTTCTTGGCGATCGCCTCCTCCACCACTTCCTCTGTTACATCAAGAGCCACGAGGACATTCTCGACCGGCTGGTTCAAGGCTCCGATTTGCAAACCGACCTTATCGCCTTCCATCGCAAATGCTTTAGGGGAAAACTGTTCAAAAAGCTGAATCACTTCATGCCCATTCACCTTTTTCACTGTAACGCCTCCTCTGCCATCTTCAATTTAGCTTTCAATTCCTGCCTCTTGCTCTCTGTATCATCGTTTTGCACAGCATCATCCAGCTGCTTAAGGATACGTTCCCAATTTCGCTTTTCTCCATTCCACTTATCCTTGAATACTGCTGACTTCTCTTTAAGCAAAAATGGACCAAACAGAATGCCAGAATCAAGGTTAATATCCTGATATGGCTTAAGCGGTTCCCCTTTGTCAGCTACAAGGACTTCATAAATTTTCCGATCTTCTTCAAGGATTTCTTCTTTGACTAGCTCCCAGCCATTGTCAATCAGCCATCTGCGCACAGCAAAGCTGCCAACATTAGGCTGGAGGACAAGCCTGCTGACTCCTTCTAATTTTGATTTCCCCTTTTCCAGGATCGTTGAGATCAATGTACCGCCCATACCGGCGATGGTAATGCAATCCACTTCTCCCGGTGCAATGACTTCCAGTCCGTCCCCTTTTCTGACTGAAATCTTGTCAGTGAGTTTTTCTTCCTGTACTTGTTCAATGGCAGATTGGAATGGACCTTCAGCGACCTCACCAGCAATCGCCATTGGAACCACTCCCTTCTTTACAACATGACAAGGAAGGTACGCATGGTCAGAACCAATATCAGCCAGCTTCGCCTCCTGGGGAATATTATTTGCAACGGCTTCAAGCCGGTCAGAGAGTCTTTCAGTATTCATACAAGTCACCTACTAAATCGTATTTTGCTTTTTTAAGTATATGAAACACGATGCCTATTGTCCAATTATGCAGGAGTGAAAAAAGTAAAGGCCCTTTGCTATGCAAAGAGCCTTTAAAGATTACTTCAATTCATTGACAATCCATTCTGCCATTTCTGCTTCCTTGCCTGCAGCCATTCCTGGTGGCATGTTACCTTTACCATTAACCAAAATGTCCTGAATTTCTTCTTTGGAATACTTGCTGCCAACACCTTTTAATGAAGGACCTGAAACACCTTCATACTGGTTTCCGTGGCAACCTGCACATGACTGCTGGTAAAAATCCTCCGGGTTAGCTTCAGCTGTTTCTTCGGTCTTTTCACCGCCGCCTTCATGTTCCTTTGCAAGATCCTTGGAATCCCCAATACCCTTGAAAGAAAGCAAGAACATCAAGCCGATTCCCATCACCATGATCAATACGAACGGGATAATTGGATTACGATTCATCATATACCCTCCTTTATGTACAACATCAAACTTAAATAATGATTTCACACAGATATTATTTTACTTGAAAAACGTTTACAGGGAAAGTAAAAAAGCAAACTTTGTCACACTTGTTCACAATTTAGACAAAAAACTCCATCGTTTGATGAAGTTTTTCTGTACAAAGCATATATAGGATACCCTTTTAGCAGCCAATTAATCTTGCAATCACCATTCTTTGGACTTCTGAAGTGCCTTCACCAATCTCCAGCAGCTTAGCATCCCTCATGTAACGTTCTACTTCGTACTCTCTCATATAGCCGTAGCCCCCATGGATCTGGACAGCCTGATCAGCTACTTCCATCGCAATCTCAGAAGCATACAGCTTACACATCGAAGCTTCCTTCGAGAATGGGCGCCGTTGATCCTTCAGCCAGGCAGCCTTATAGACCATATTGCGTGCAAGTTCAATTTTCATTGCCATGTCAGCAAGCTTAAACTGGATCGCCTGGAACTGTGAAATCGGCCGGCCGAATTGCTGTCTTTCTTTCGCATATTGCAAGGCTTTTTCATAAGCAGCCTGAGCCACTCCGACAGCCATAGCGCCTATTCCAATCCTGCCTCCATCCAGCGTGACAAGGAATTGCTTGAAGCCTTCTCCTTTTTTGCCAAGAAGGTTTTCAACCGGAACATGTACGTCCTCCATCACAAGCTGAGTCGTGTTGGAAGCATTCAATCCCATTTTTTCATAATTATCAATGACAGAAAAACCAGGTGCATCGGTTGGCACGATAATCGCACTGATTTCCTTTTTCCCATCGACATTGCCCGTGATCGCTGTCATTGCGAGATGTTTGGCATAGCTTGCATTCGTGATAAAGTTCTTGCTGCCGTTGATGATGTACTCTCCATCCACTTCTTTCGCTGTTGTCTGTGTTCCTCCAGCATCCGAGCCTGCATTAGGTTCGGTCAGTCCGAAAGCCCCCAGTGATTCACCTGAGCAGATTGGTGCAAGATACTTTTGTTTCTGTTCCTCTGTACCAAATAGATTGATAGGTGCGCCACCGAGAGATATATGGGCTGAGTATGTAATCCCGGTTGAAGCGCAAGCCTTGCTCAATTCCTCCGTTACAATCGCAAAACTAACCGTATCAGCCCCAGCTCCGCCATATTCCTCAGGGAACGGCAAACCCAGCATTCCTAGTTCTCCGAGCTTTTTGAAGATTTCTGTCGGGAATTGTTTTGTTTTATCTCTTTCAATCGCTCCTGGAGCAACTTCTTCCTCCGCAAATTCTTTAATCGTCCTTTTAATCATGGCCTGTTCTGATGTTAAATCAAAATTCATTTCCATCCCCCTTAAAACATTGAATGCGTTTACATTCTTCATTATAAAGGTGAATAAACAATTTTCTCAACATTTAAAAACTTTTAAATTGTTAAAAATTATATAAATATAGCAATTACCAGGACAATTAACCCCAAGGTTCCGGAAAGTTTAAAGCTCACCATGTTCCACTTCGACCCTGCTGCAATCCACAATATACAGTTCAAGCCCGCAACGATGTACAACAACAAGGGGAGCTCAGGAAATATTATTTCAGCTGCCTGAACAGATGTGATCAATAACAAAAGTGCTGAAGTTAGTAATGGGATCAGATCAAAAAAAGATTTTTTCAACATGTACAGAACTGCTGAAAGGGTCGTAATTGCAAAAAAAATGATGAAGGCAGTTTGCAAAAAGAGCGACAATTCAGTAAAATAAAATAAAAAAACTGAAAGCGATAACAATCCAATCAGGATAAAACTACCCAATCCTGTAATGCTTCTCGGTCTTTTTTGCTTAGGCAGTTCAGCTTCCTCACTTCCTTCTGTATACAGGTTCAAAAGGAAGTCACAATAGTGATCCGGCAACATCCTGTTTTGCTTCCAGTACTTAATCTCATAGGTGATGATTTTCCTGCGATGGTCATCCATATTTGGGCACATCCTGTCTTAATGATGATCTAACTTAGAAATAATATTAGCTCATAGAAAAAGGAATAATTTACTTTTATTTTAAAAAGTAAATTATTCCTTGGCAATCCTATTCTAAAAAGTCTTTCAATCGTTTGCTGCGGCTTGGATGTCTTAGCTTACGAAGTGCTTTCGCTTCAATTTGGCGAATACGCTCGCGTGTAACGCCAAATACTTTACCCACTTCTTCCAAAGTGCGTGTGCGTCCATCATCAAGACCGAAACGAAGTCTTAAGACATTCTCTTCACGGTCTGTAAGCGTGTCAAGGACATCTTCCAGCTGTTCCTTCAAGAGCTCATATGCTGCATGTTCTGAAGGAGAAGTAGCATCCTGGTCCTCGATGAAATCCCCAAGGTGGGAATCATCTTCTTCACCGATTGGTGTTTCAAGGGATACTGGCTCCTGGGCAATCTTCAGGATTTCACGTACTTTTTCAGGGGAAAGGTCCATGTCCTCACCAATTTCTTCAGGTGTCGGTTCGCGTCCCAAATCCTGAAGGAGTTGCCTTTGCACACGAATCAATTTGTTGATGGTTTCCACCATATGGACAGGAATCCTGATTGTCCTCGCCTGGTCAGCGATGGCACGTGTGATGGCCTGACGAATCCACCATGTTGCGTAGGTACTGAATTTAAAACCTTTACGGTAATCGAACTTTTCTACAGCCTTGATTAAGCCCATGTTACCTTCCTGAATCAGGTCAAGGAATAACATTCCACGGCCAACGTAACGCTTGGCGATACTTACTACCAATCGAAGGTTAGCTTCTGCAAGCCGTCTTTTCGCTTCTTCATCGCCTTGTTCGATTCTTTCTGCCAGATTGATTTCTTCTTCTGCAGAGAGCAGGTCGACACGGCCAATCTCTTTTAGATACATCCTTACCGGGTCATTGATCTTAACTCCCGGCGGGACACTTAAGTCATTAAGGTCGAATTCTTCATCGTCTTTTGCAAGCTGTTTGATGTCAGGGTCTTCAACCTCATCGCTTTCACCTACGAGTTCAATCCCTTGTTCACCGAGGAACTCATAGTATTCATCCATTTGATCGGAATCAAGATCAAAGCTTGATAGCCTTTCTGCGATATCATCATAAGCAAGGACACCTGTTTTCTTGCCAATTGCTGTTAACTGGTCTTTCACTTGTTCAACTGTCACTTCATTTTCGGTGACTTCTTTAGAACGGGCTGACTTTTCAGCCATATGTCCCCCTCCTTCCAAAAATCAAAAACAATCAGCATAAGCTTCTATAAGGTCTTGCGCAATTGGATAATTTCAGTGGCAATCGCCGCAGCGCGCAAGAAATCGTTTTGTCGTTCTGCCTGTTTTTGTTCTGCCATTTTTTCCTTTATTTTTAACATTTTTTGATAATTCAAGACCTGCTTGATATAATCAGATAATTCCTGGTCACTGATTTCCTCATTAAGAGGCATCATTTCAATATCAGCAACGACCCTTTTTAGCTTATTATCCTGAAGATAATTTAAGAACGCTCCCGGGTCAGGATCATGTCCTTTTTCATAGTATGCAAATAAATAAGTAATAATAGCCTGGTGTTCATCAATGTTCAATGTATTGCCTGCAAGCAGCTCTTGAACCTTATATGCCACATCGGCATCTTTCATCATATGGAAGATCATTCGCCTCTCGGCCGTATGATAGGCAGGCTTTAGCTCTGTCTTCCTTGTATAGCTTACAGGTCGTGATTCTGCTCGCGGTTGATTTTGCTTTTTTGGAGCCGATACCTGAACCAACTGATTGAGCTGCTGGATCAATGCATCTAAGGAAAGCGAAAACTCAGTCGCAAGCTGCCTCAAGTACAGGTCTTTTTCGACTGCTTTATCGAGTGCACTTATTTCTTTAAGTACTTCTTCGATATATTGAAGTCGATCTCCTTCATTCTGAAGGTTTTTCCCACGGCGATGATATATTAATTTAAATGCCATTAAAGTGGCACTGGAACCAATGATCTCGTTCCTGAATTTGTCCTCGCCATGCACTTTTATGAAATCGTCCGGATCCATTCCATCAGGCATCATGGCAACCCTGACAGAAACCCCTGCTTTTGACAGCATGTTTGACGCCCTGAATGCTGCCTCAATACCAGCTTTGTCCGAGTCGTAACAAACCGTTACAGCTTGAACGTTTCTTTTGAGCAAGGAAATATGTTCCTCGGTCAAAGATGTTCCCATTGTGGCAACACCGTTTTCTACGCCTGCACGGTTAGCGGAAATAACATCGGCAAAGCCTTCGAAAAGTACAGCCTGCTGCTGCTTTCGAATTGAGCCGCGGGCGAGATGAAAATTATATAAAATTTTACTTTTATTGAAGATTTGCGTTTCGGGACTGTTCAGGTATTTGGGCTCTTCGTCCCCCATTGCTCTCCCTGAAAACGCAATCGTATTTCCCTGATGATCCAGGATCGGAAACATGATCCTGTTCCGGAACCTGTCAAAGTAGGTACCTTCGTTTTCCCGCTGAATGATCAATCCTGCTTTGGAAATCAATTCGAGCGAGAATCCCCGTTTCTCCAGCAGCTTAACCGCAAAATCCCATGATGGCAGCGCATAGCCAATCTGGAAGGTGTCAATTGACTCCTGTGTGAATCCTCTGTTCAGAAGATATTCCAGGGCATCCTGACCCTCTTTTGTGTTTACAAGCAAATGATGATAGAATTTACGCAATAGTTCATGCGCTTCAATCATCTGCTTGGAACCTTCAGGCAGTTGTGGATTTCTGCCTGCAGCCTGACCTTCAAGTTTCAGTTCAATGTTAGCCCTTTCCGCGAGCTTCACTGCAGCTTCTTGAAACGACAGACCATCGATATCCATCAGGAATGAAAAGACATTCCCGCCGGCTCCACAACCAAAACAGTGAAAAATCTGCTTATCAGGTGAAACTGAAAATGACGGAGAGTTTTCCCCATGAAATGGACAAAGCCCAAAATAATTGCGGCCTTGTTTTTTCAATTGGACATAATCACCAATGACATCGACTATTTCAACCGCTTGCCGGATTTCATTTACTTTTTCCTCGGCAATCCTCTCTGCCATAAGCATGACCTCTAATTAGTTGTGATTCGTTGAACATACCTTGAAATTCAATAAAAGCTTGTTCAATCCCTTTATAAACTTTTCCCTATCTCTTTCAGTAAAGGGCTTTGGCCCTTTTCCATAGGATCCTTGCCTTCGTGCCCGCGCAGAAAGATATCTTAAGTCAAGAGCAGTCTGAATGTCCTTTTCTTCAAATAAATTTCCCCTTGGAGAGATGGCATAAACCCCTTTCGCAATAAGCGTAGAAGCAAGACCAATGTCCTGCGTCACCGCAAAATCACCTTTTTTCACGTGGTTCATTAAATAAAGGTCTACAGCCTCCTTATGAGAATCGACAAAAACCCAGTTCTGCCCTTGAAGATCGTTCTTCATATGAGCATATGAGGCCACAAAAACAGCTTCGATGGAATACTTCGAAGCAATTTCGACAATTTCCTTAATAACCGGGCAAGAGTCTGCATCAACAAAAAGGGTCTGACTGTTGATTTTACTAGTATTAATTCTACATCACTCCGCATATTCCTTCTTAAGGAATGGATTTTTTTAAGGGAATTTTGTCGAATTTTTTCGCGGTCAATATCTTGACAACTGATAGTAAATAGTTTATTCGTAATTTGTCCAGTCTAAACCTAAACAGATACATTTTTATCACAATTTTTTATTATAGTATAAGAAAGCCTATTTTTCCATTATTTTTTCTTGGCTAATGCATTAATTCAGTAAAGAGAACCGTCAAAAAGAAAAGCACATAAAAATATGTGCTATTCGTCCATTTTCTTGTTACGGACCATATTCAGGATGACATTTGCTGTTTCTTCAACCGCTTTGTTCGTTACATCAATGACTGGACACCCTATTTTTTCAACAATCCCATCAAAATATTCAATCTCTTCCTTGATTCTTTCGATATTGGCATAGATTGCCTGATCGTTCAAACCAAGTGAAATCAACCGCTCTCGTCGAATTTGATTCAACTTATCCGGTGTAATTCTCAGTCCAAAACATTTTTCCTTTGGAACAAGGAAGAGTTCTTCTGGCGGATCCACTTCAGGTACAAGAGGTACGTTCGCGACTTTATAGCGTTTGTGGGCCAAGTATTGTGATAATGGAGTTTTTGATGTTCGTGAGACTCCCACGAGGACGATATCCGCTTTCAGTATTCCTCTTGGGTCTCGCCCGTCATCGTATTTTACTGCAAATTCAATTGCTTCTACTTTTTTGAAATAATCTTCATCCAGTTTCCGGACAAGACCAGGTTCATATAAAGGGGTCTCGCCACTAAGGACCTGTATTTGCTGCATGAGCGGGCCAATAATGTCACAGGCATATATGCCCTCCTTTGCAGCAGACTCTTGAAGGTAATCGCTGATATCAGGCTTGACCAATGTATACGCAATCATCCCTCCATCATGCTTCGCCATCGCAATAACTTCATCAATATGTACTTTATCTTCCACATAAGGAAACCTTTTAAGTGAAACATCCAAATGCTCGAATTGGCTAATGGCAGCCTTCGTAACAAGCTCTGCTGTTTCGCCGACTGAATCAGAAACCACATAAATAATAGGTGTTTTACTCATCTTTGACCAACCCCTTCTCTATTTGCTCCTTATTCTTCAGCCAAGGCTACGAAAGCCTTTGTAATGTTTGTCTTGGTCAACCTTCCTACTAGCTCGTATCCATCATCGGTATCTTTAATGATTGGAAGGGCATCAATCTGCTTTTCAATCAATTCCTTGGCAGCATCTATAAGCAGGTCTTCACGGCGGCAAACAGTTATATTGGGCATCCTTGTCATGATGATATTAACCGGCAAGGTCGTCAGCTCCTGCTTTCCGATGCTTGCTCTCAATAAATCTTTGCGTGATAGGACACCTACTAGCTTTGAACCTTTATCGACAACAAATAAAGTGCCGACATCTTCTAAGAACATCGTAACGATTGCGTCGTATACAGATACATTTTCAGGGACGACTACCGGGATAGACTGATAATCTCTGACGAGAATTTTTTTTAGGTTCTCTGAAAGCAGCTGATTACCAGATTTGCCGGTATAGAAATAACCTACACGTGGTCTGGCATCCAAATATCCCGACATCGTCAGGATGGCAAGGTCTGGCCTGAGCGTAGCTCTTGTCAGATTTAACTTTTCAGCAATATGCTCACCTGTGATTGGTCCATTATCTTTTACGATTTGCAGAATTTGCTCCTGGCGTTTATTCAGTTCGATTGTCCTCACCACCCATCGGGAGATTTTAGTATAGCTGGTTCTCGCACTGTTTCTCAAATCTCACAATCAAACACGATTGTGCTTCCTCAGGAAATCAATTTTTACGCTCCTGATATGCTCTTTTAAAATAATTATATACCACAAGAGGTACACAGAAGAGATAAATTTTCAAAACCTTTTACAGCTTTATGACGATTTCTACAAGATCATAGTTGTTAAAGTGCCTTCCCCTTAAGGAAGGCACTCAATTGCATCGATTGATCAGTGAATGATCACTTGACTACAATATCATTTACTTTCGCAAGTTTCATGATTAACACCGCAAGTGCTGCCATTTGATTCAGGCGATTTTCACGGAGTTCAGCTTGATCTGCCATGACCATCGTATGCTCGAAATAATCATTGATTGTCGGCTTGATGTCAACCAGTAACTGATAATAGGAGGCTGCGTCCATTCCTTCCTCAGCCTTCTTGCCAAGATCCAGGTACTTTTCGTACAGCTTTTGTTCATATTCGCTTTCGAATCTCTCAGGATCGATATCACCTAATACATCTTTCTTGCTTGCAATGTTCAGAACGCGGCTCAATGCCTCGATGCTTTCTTTGAAGCCTTCATTCCTGCTGGCATCCTGGAGAGTATCCGCTTTTTCAATAAGTTCTGACACCATTCCTATTTCACCGCCAAGTACTGCATCGATTAAATCGTAACGGATGCCTCGCTCTTGCAGCAAGTGCTTGACCCTTAGCTTAAAGAATTGGATAAGGTCGTGGTACACTTCTTCGTCATTTCGTTTGATGATTCCTGCTTCTGTTACAAGATTAAGCGATAGGCCAACAAGGTTTTCCAGTGTAATGTCCCATTTCTTTTCAATCAGCGTCTGGACAATCCCTGTTGCCTGTCTTCTCAAAGCATATGGGTCCTGGGAGCCACTTGGGATGATGCCAAGTGAGAAGAACGCCACGATGGTATCCATTTTATCCGAAATCGCAACCAATGCTCCAGATGGAGACCCTGGTATCGAATCTTCTGCGTTGCGAGGCATATAATGTTCATTGATTGCCGCTGCAACCTCTGGATTCTCACCTTTTTGCAAGGCATATTTTTCACCCATGATCCCCTGCAGTTCAGGGAACTCATATACCATCTGAGAAACCAAGTCGAATTTGCTGATTTGGGCTGCCCGATCAGCATTTTTCAAGATCTCAGGCGAAAACTCCATTCTATCAGCAATCAAGCCTACAAGCTTGCGAACACGTTCTGATTTTTCAGCAATCGTTCCAATCTCTTCGTGGTATACAACATTCTTCAATTTGTCCAATGCTGCATCAATCTGCATTCTTTGATCCTCTTTATAGAAGAATGCTGCATCCGCGAGTCGCGCCCTAAGAACTTTCTCATTTCCGCGAGCTACTTTTTCTATATGAAGGTGGTCACCATTTCTTACTGTAATGAAATGAGGCAGCAAGTCGCCGCTCTTGGATTTCACCGGAAAGTACCGTTGGTGCTCCTTCATGGAAGTGATCAGGACTTCGCTCGGAATTTCCAGGAATTCATCTTCAAAACGGCCATATAAGGCTGTTGGATATTCAACGAGGTTATTGACTTCTTCCAGCAAATCTTCATCAACCGGAACTGCCCAGCCATTCTCCTCCTCGATTTTTTCGAGCTGTGAAATAATCGCCTCTTTACGCTTTTGGGCATCAGCAACTACATATTGCCCTAATAATGCTTCTTCATATTCCTGAGGGTTGGATAAGACAATCTCTCCTTCCCCAAGGAACCTATGGCCTCTGGTTGTGCTGCCAGTTTCAGCACCAGCGATTTCAAATGGAATGATTTCATTTCCAAACATCGCAACAAGCCATTTGATCGGACGGACATAACGAAGCTCACGATCGGCCCAGCGCATATTTTTAGGGAATGTCAGTCCAGAAATAATTGCTTTCAACTCTACAAGCAATTCAAATGTTTCCTTCCCTTTGATGAATTTCTTTACGTGAGCATATTCAACACCATTGATTTCTTTAAAATAAATATCCTCAACACTCAATCCCTGGCCGCGTGTGAAGCCGATTGCTGCTTTAGACCACTCTCCACCTTCAGCCATAGCGATTTTTTTAGCAGGGCCCTTTGCTTCTTCCTCACTGTCTTCCTGACGTTCATCAACATTAAGGACAAGCAATGCAAGCCTTCGCGGTGTGGAATAAAGCTTGATTTCTTCGAAGCCGATATTATTCGTGTTCAGCCACTTCTCCACCTTGGAAGCAAGCTGGTTTATGGAGTCAGTAATAAATCTTGCAGGCATTTCTTCCAGACCGATTTCAAGTAATAAATCCCGTTTAGTCATTTTCCACCTGCTCCTTCCGTTTAATGATTGGGAAGCCTAATTTCTCTCTTTCCTCGTAAAAAGTTTTCGCTACTTTCTTCGCAAGATTTCGGATACGGGCAATATAGCCAGTCCTTTCAGTTACGGATATCGCTCCGCGGGCATCTAGAATGTTAAAAGTGTGGGAACACTTCAGGACATAGTCATAGGCAGGATGGACAAGACCTTCATCCATCTGGCGATTTGCTTCTTTTTCATAAATGCTGAAAAGATTAAAAAGCATATCTTTATCGGATGTCTCAAACGTATATTTTGAGTGTTCATATTCTGGCTGTCCAAATATATCTCTTACAGTAAAACCTTCTGTCCATTCCAAATCAAAGACATTTTCCTTGTCCTGGATATAGGATGCAAGACGCTCGATTCCATAAGTAATTTCAACGGATACCGGTTTGCAATCCAGGCCGCCTACCTGCTGAAAATAAGTGAATTGTGTGATTTCCATCCCGTCAAGCCATACTTCCCAACCAAGACCAGCACATCCTAGTGATGGATTTTCCCAATTGTCTTCTACAAAACGGATATCATGTTCAAGGGGATCGATTCCCAATGCTTTTAGCGAATCAAGGTACAGTTCCTGGATATTGTCCGGTGACGGCTTCATGATCACCTGGAATTGATGATGCTGATAAAGCCTGTTTGGATTTTCTCCGTAGCGGCCATCAGCTGGGCGGCGTGATGGCTCAACATACGCGACACTCCATGGTTCAGGTCCAATCGCCCTTAAAAATGTGTATGGACTCATTGTTCCGGCACCCTTTTCGGTGTCATATGCCTGCATAAGTACGCAGCCTTGTTCAGACCAATGTTTTTGCAATGTTAAAATCATATTCTGGATATTCATCTTTACACCTCCGAAAATTTTAAATTAAATTTTTTAATAAGCTCTTTTTATTGCGAATAGCCTGTGTCCAAATAAAAAAACTCTCGCCCCCTATGCATCTGATTCATGCATAGGGACGAGAGTTTACCCGCGGTTCCACCCTATTTGCTGCAAAGAGCAGCCTCTTTAAATTCGATGTCGCTCCGGAACGCCTTCCTTAATTTCTGCAATCCGGCTCACACCATACCCGGACTCGCTAATACAGAGGGATTTAAGTACTCTTTTCCTTCACCGCAACATATGTAATTATGATGAAATCTTTTCCTTGTACGATGGCTTACAATGATCCACCGGCAAATAAGAAAAGCTTTTGATTTGAATGATAGCGAAAAGAGAATCCAATGTCAATAGTTACAGTTGATCCCTGAAAGAATCCATTTGATCGAGGAATTTCCTTGTTTTTAAATACAGTCCAGAATATTCATCGTAATAGGCCGAAATTACCTTTTTCAGCTCTAGCTTTGTCTCTGGTTTAACCGATATATTGCCAAGGCGGCTTAGGTCCAGCAAGTAAAATAAACGGAGCAGTCTTACAGTACCTGGCGATGTCCTGATCCTGTATGGATCCATTTCAAAGCAGCGATGGCATAGCAGGCCGCCCTCTCTGATTGAAAAATGGTACTCACCCTCTGTATTGCCACAATTTGCACACTTGTCCAAAATGGGATAGAGCCCCTGGACATTCAGCATTTTCATTTCATAAATAAAAGTGAGAATCTCCATATCATAGCCTTCATTCATGAAATTCAACGTCTGGAGAAGCAATTCAAACATAAAAGGATTGGATTTTTTTTCATCCGTCACTTTATCAGTCAAATCGACAATATAGCTGGCATGCGCAGTAAGGAAAATATCCTCCCGGATCGATCTCATGGATGAAATCATTTCCCCCTGCTGCAGACTGCCCAGACCTGAACTTGCCTGAAAAAGAAACTGCCCGTAAGTAAAAAGTTGGGTGACAGCAGAAAGCCTGCTATTAGGCTTTTTAGCACCTCTTGCCATCACACCAACTTTACCAAATTCCCTTGTATATAAGGTAACTATTTTATTGTTCTCGCCATAATTTGTCGTTCTAATGACAATGCCTTCACATTTCTGCAGCATTTGTTGTCACCATCCATTACTACAGACAAACCTATGAGATTGGAAAATCAATTTCTGCTAGTTCTTCCTCCTGATAACCGGGTATTTCTTGATCGTCTTTCTCTAATTCCTTAAAGAGAAGATATGTGTCAATGTTACCTGTCTGAGAAAACACCTTCCAGGTAAAATCCAACATCGAAAACCCCACCTTTCGTTTTTTCACTAGCAACTTATCTATCCCAAATCCTTATGAATATCATAGCCTGTCAATCAGATTTTCATGTCACGTAAAAATTGTAAATCCTATTAATGAATAATATTTGCAACCCGTTAATATGTTAATGAGGGAGCATTCGCCAAACAGGCTTAATACTCATCTTCCCTGAACCCAAAGTCACGCAGCTGTGTAGCTTTGTTTCTCCAATCCTTCTGCACCTTTACCCACAATTCCAGAAACACTTTCGTACCGAGCAGATTCTCGATATCATGACGTGCCCTTTTACCGATTTCCTTCAGCATACCGCCCTGCTTGCCAATGATGATTCCCTTCTGGGAGTCCCTTTCAACAATAATAGTTGCCATGACATGCACCATTTCCTTTTCAGGCTGGCGTTCCATCTTTTCAATGACAACAGCAAGCGAATGAGGAATTTCTTCCCTTGTCAAATGCAGTGCTTTTTCCCTGATCAATTCAGAAACAATGAAACGTTCAGGATGGTCCGTTACCTGGTCAGCGGGATAGAACTGAGGCCCTTCCGGCATTCTCACCTTGATTTGCTCGAGAAGCTTTTCGACATTGTTTCCTTCAAGAGCAGATATCGGAACAATTTCAGCAAAATTGAACTTTTCATTGTAGGACTCAATTAGTTTGATCAGCTCATCCGGATGGATTAGGTCGATTTTATTGATGACAAGGAAAACGGGTGTTTTTACATTCTGAAGTTTCTCAATGATAAATTCTTCACCGCGTCCATATCCTTCCTGGGCATTGACCATGAACAATACCAGATCCACTTCTTTCAATGTGTTTTGTGCTACCTTCATCATGAAATCGCCAAGACGGTGTTTTGGTTTATGGATCCCTGGTGTGTCTATGAATATCAACTGTGAATCATCAAGCGTAAGGACACCCTGCACCTTATTTCGGGTCGTTTGCGGTTTATCGCTCATGATCGCAATCTTTTGCCCGATCACCCTGTTAAGAAAGGTCGACTTTCCTACATTAGGTCTTCCGATAATGGAAATGAAGCCTGATTTGTGAGATTTGTTGTTACTGCCTTGATTATTAAAATTCATACTGTATTTCCCTTCTCCACTTTATTTTAACTTATTTTCAGTGTGATTTCATCGTTTGTAGCAAAAATGAAATATAAAATTTTAAATTTTCTAAAAACATACAAGCATTGTTTTTACACTGTGATGATATTTTACTTAAGTTTTGCCCTGTTTTCAAATTGGTTCAAACATGATAAGAAAAGCGCAAGCGCCTAGGTCAGCCCCGACAAGCGTTGGAGGGCCGACCAGTGAAGTCGTTCTTTGACTTCATTGGGCGGACCGAAACGTCTCGAGGGGCTAGGCGCTGGAGCTGGACAATTCTCGAAGTTGAAATGATATAAAGTCTAATATGATTAAAAAAACATCAAAAAACTTTTGTTGAGATCGCCAGGGCAAATCGTATTTTTCATAGGACTATCATGATAAAAAAAGTTGCCCTAAATGGACAACTAATTAAACCATGCTAATAATCTTGGCAGAAAAATAAGGATTCCAATCAAGACACTTGCAATTGCAAAAACCAGGACGGCACCGGCAGCGATATCTTTGGCCTGCTTGGCAAGCGGGTGATATTCTTTCGTATACATATCAACCGTTCTTTCTATTGCCGTATTCATCATTTCCAACGAGATCATGCCGCCAATGGATAATATAATGGCAATCCATTCGAACTTGTTGATCGAAAAAACAAAACCCGCTATAGTGACCAAAACGGAGATCGTTATGTGGATTCGGACATTTCGTTCCTTTGCTGCCGCTTCTGCGATTCCCTCGAAACCAAATTTGAAGGAGGAAGCAAGTGTATGCTTCCTCTGTTTATCAGCGGCCAAGCCCAAACCCATCCAGTATTTCTTTTTGTCTGTCAAACATCTGTTTTTCATCCTGTTCATTCATATGGTCATAGCCTAATAAATGCAGGAGGCCATGGACCGCAAGGAAGCCAAGTTCCCGCATGAATGAATGGTTATATTCTTCCGCCTGTTCCCTTGCTTTTGGAATGGAAATAATGATGTCACCCAGGATCCTTGGTATATCCACACCCACAATCTCCAACTCTCCTTCACCCATTTCCTCAAGAGCAAATGAAATGACATCAGTAGGCCGATCCTTGTCACGGTATTCACGGTTGATTTCCTGAATTCTGTCATTCGACACGAATGTTACGGAAAGTTCACTGCCCTCCTGGACATTCTCCTTCTCTGCCGCATAATTCAATAATTTTTCTATGTCATTTATTTCCTGATCAGATAATTCATTTACTTCATCCAAAAAATCGATTTCTAAACTCATGCCTGCTTCACCTTCTGCTTATTCATTTCTGGATATTCAATTCTAGAATGGAAGATTCCCTTTAGTGTTTCACAAAGCGTATCAGCGACGGTATCCAGCTCTTTCAAGGTGATATCACATTCACCCAGCTGGCCATCCTGCAACCGGTCCCCAATAATATTGTGTACAAGCGTTTCAATTTGCTCATGTGTCGGGTGCGCCATCGATCTCACCGCAGCCTCCACACTATCCGCAATCCCAATGACTGCAGATTCTTTTGTTTGCGGCTTCGGTCCTGGATAACGGAAATCCTCTTCTTTCACCTCATGACCGCCTTGCTTCGCCTTATGATAAAAATATTTTAACAAAGTTGTACCATGATGCTGTTCTGCGATATCAATGATCTCTTTTGGCATCCTGTGCTTACGAAGCATCTCAGCTCCGTCGGTAGCATGGGCGATAATGATATTTTTGCTTGTCAAAGCCGGTAATTTATCGTGTGGATTATCCATATTAATCTGGTTTTCAATAAAGAATTGCGGGCGTTTCGTCTTTCCGATGTCATGATAATAGCATCCGACCCTGGCCAGAAGCCCGTTAGCTCCTATTGCTTCACAAGCCGCCTCTGATAAGTTGGCAACCATGACACTGTGATGGTAAGTACCCGGAGCTTCTGTGAGAATTTTTCTTAAGAGCGGGTGGTTCGGATTGGAAAGCTCGATCAGCCTTAATGTTGACAGAATGCCAAACCCTGCTTCGAAGAATGGGAGCAAACCGATTGTCAATACAGCCGAAACGATTCCGGAAACAAATGCAGCAGTAAAATAAAAACCGTATTCCAGACCAGAATACTGGCTGTTCCTTAAAAACAAAATCGAAAGAATCACAACCAGATTAACCACCGATACAAACATTCCTGCCTGAAGGATTTTTGAACGACGATTCTGTTTCTGCAGAAATAAAATTGCCGTCAGGCCGCTGATTAAAATATAGATTCCGATGGTAACATTCAGCGTTCCAGTTATCCCCTCATTAAAGATGATTGACCCTGTTACAGCCAGGATTGCCATTTGAAACAAAGCCAGTCTTTCATTAATCAGCATCTTGATCAGCATTGCTCCCATTGCCGCTGGAAAAAGATAGCCAATCTCCGAGTACTCGAATTCATCAAATAGACTGACAAGCTTCATCAACAGAATGGAAGTAATGAATATGATACTGAAAATCAAAAGATTCTTCTGCTTTTTATCCACGTTTTCCATTTCGTTAAAAATAACAAACAAGGAAAAAAGAATCAAAGCTACAAGCATAGCCAGCCCTATAAAAGGCTTATAGGAGTTTTCACTTTCTAACAGACCTACAAGCTGGAGCTTTTTATAGACATCCCTGCTGATGAGCTGGCCTTCATCGACAAGTATTTGACCTTCGAGGATCCTGACAGGTTCCACACTGTCCATAGCCTGCTGGCGCTGATCTTCAGTTGCTTCTGGATCGTAGAACTCATTCTGGACGACTGCATAGCGGCCAAGCTCAATCACAGCTTTCTTTAAACTGCTGCTTAAACTGGTATACTTCAATTCTTCCTCTACATTTAACTTCGCATTCTCCACCTCATCTGCGGGAACACTGTGCTTCATCGTATTATTAATTGCCGTAACCGTAAGGTCCTTGGCAACCAGCAATTCTTCCTTCGGTGCTTGAAGCAAAGCAATGAACACTTCGTCTGATAAACTTTTTGTTTCACTCTCAGTCAACTTAGTTTTTAACATAGCCAGCTTTTCTTCTTTTGAAGGACCTTCAGGAATAGGAGCATCTTCCACACCTGCTTCTTCAGCTGTTTTCTTCTTCTGGTTGATCTCTTCCTGCACTTCATTATTGACTTCTGAAACTGAGCCGAAAATGGAAGTGATTAAATCCACCCTGTTCTGAGCATATTCACTCTTGACTCTGTAAACATCATTAACCTGCTCGACAGCATCCCTGCGGTTCGCTTCCGTACTTTCCTTATCCTCGATGGTAATAGGCGACCTGATGGTTTTCTCCGCCACAGAGAATAACTCCAAATTAAGCTTTTCAGGTTTTACATTGCTGTACATCGCTGAATACATCACAACACCAATCAGCAAAAATAACAAAACCCTAAAAATCTTTATATTCAACAAATTCAATATGGCAGTTAACTGGACCTGCAGCTTTTCCATATACAGCCCTCCTATAAGAAAAGCGTAAGCGCCTTGACAGTCCCGACAAGCGCTGGAGGGCCGACCGGTGAAGTCGTTCTTTGACTTCATCGGGCGGACCGAAATCGAAATGTGTAGCCGACTGCCCAGAAACGCAGAAACTGGAGACTCCGACAAAGAAGCGTTTTTTGCTTCTGCCGGCGGAGTTGAAGTTTCGGAGTTTCTAGGAGGCGAAACTAGACAAGCGACTCAAGGGACTAGGCGCTGAAGCTAGACATTAATCTTAGTTCATAAAGTTCATACATGTATAAAGCGAAAAGCGTAAGCGCCTTGGGTAACCCCACAAGCGAAGACATACCTTGACCTTACCTTAACACTTCTCAATTGAAATATAGACTTTCTCAAAAAAAACTTGGAACAAGTTTGAGAATAACTGGGAAATAGACTAACTTTATGTTCCATCATATCAGTTTTCCCTGGAATTTTCACCACTATTTGAGATTACGTCTGTCAATATCAGTTCTAAAAGCGTTTTATCCTCAATAATAGCAAAAATCCGCCCTCGTTTTATCAAGAGCGGACTGAGATGGATTATTCGTTTTTACCATATGCCTCGATGATCCGGCCCACAAGTGGATGTCTTACTACATCCGCTTGTTCAAGATGAACAAAAGATATTCCAGAGACATTCATCAATACTTTTTCTGCTTCAACCAAACCTGATTTAGCGCCCTTTGGCAAATCAATTTGTGAGGTGTCCCCAGTAATGATCATTTTAGATCCGAATCCCAGTCGAGTCAGGAACATCTTCATCTGGGCTTGAGTCGTATTCTGGGCCTCATCCAGGATCACAAATGCATCATCGAGTGTTCTTCCTCTCATATAGGCAAGAGGCGCAATTTCAATTGTCCCTCTTTCAATCAGGCGCGTTGTATGTTCCGTACCAAGAATATCGTGAAGGGCATCATATAAAGGGCGAAGATAAGGATCAACCTTCTCCTTCAAGTCTCCCGGAAGGAAGCCAAGGCTTTCTCCTGCTTCTACAGCCGGCCTGGTCAGGATGATTTTGGACACTGTCCCATTTTTAAGCGCTGTGACTGCCATTACGACCGCAAGATACGTCTTACCAGTACCAGCCGGCCCAATGCCGAAAACCAAGTCCCGGCTCTTGATTGCATTCACATAATGCCTTTGGCCAAGAGTCTTGACCCTGATCGATTTACCCTTAACGTTCTTACTGATTTCTTCATCATATAAATCCCTGAAATATTCCAGTGTTCCCTTTTCAGCCATTTGAATTGCGTAAACAGCTTCTCTTTGACTAATGCTGATCCCTTTGCGGATCACAGCGAGCAGATTTTGCAAAACAGCCTGTGCCATTTCCACTTTGTCCTCTGGTCCAGAAATACCTACTGACTCTCCCCTGGTCACAATCGAGACACCAAGCTCCTGTTCAATCAGTTTAAGGTTCATATCTGCATTGCCAAATAATGAAATGGCTTCAGTTGGGTTCGCTAGTTGTATTTCCATCGTTTTTAAGTCTTCTGTCATTCTCAGTCTCCTTGATAATTGGTTGTCCTTCTGCTATATCTTCAATGATTGTAAAATGTGTTGTTAGCTTTACTTTATCATTCTCAATTGACTGATGTAAAATTTTTTCCCCTTTAATGATAGCATTTTCAGGAAGGTAGTTTTTTATATCCTTTCTCGCCAAATCTTTTGCACTTTCGATTGCTTCTTCCTTCGAATATATGCGAGTTACCTGCTCCCTCTCCCTGAGGGTCTTTTTTCCCACCTTTAAAGGGAGTTCCCATCTAAAGAATCTCACCGGCTGTTCACTCACTTCGGTTTCATATTCACTGAACTCAGGTTTCCCGAAACCCCATACAGGCAAATCCTTACCCGCGACTATAATTGAATATTTCTTTTTTTCATTTCCGTTATAAACCTGAAAGGTGCTCTTCAACGGCAATTCCACCTTTGTTGTATACCAGGTCTCACCAAGAATTTTCCCTTCAGCGGCAACTACCTTCAAATCATCTTCATTTCCATAGAGACCGGAAACAAGAAGTTGGCCAGGCTTAACATAATCATTCACTTCAACAACAGGTTCCCCTTTTTCGACAAAGATCTTGTAGATGGCTGCCTTCCGTTTTGCGACCAGGTGCCTCGGCCCTATGACTTCTGCTTTTTTCGGTTCGCTTTTTTCCACAGCCTGAAAATGATAGGTCGTCCCTTTCAGCTCCACACCGATCCACGTAAGGGCCCCTACTTTATCTGTCAGCTCCTTCTGGATGCTTTCCACACTATCTAGAGAAAACTGCAATTTGCCGACGCCAATCCCCATTCTGTCCAGTTCCTTGCGAATCTGATGTTCAGTCGCAGGGCTCGCTCCTTTTATCTCGATGCCCCAAACCATATTTGACAGGAGGATCATCAAAGCTAAAAATAAAAATGCACCGGCCAAAAAACCACTGTTTGTCCATAATTTCCTTAAAAAGAAAGGGCCGCCTGCCCTCTCTAAAAAACGGATTTTACAGTTGCTGTCCCTTGCCGGGATCCTGAGTTTTTTCACATCCTGAAGATTGACATAGAAGGTGACAGCCTCAGACCCATGTTTTTTCACATTCCATATCGAAACACCATTTCGTGTCAGCTGATTTAAAAATCTTTCTATTCCCTTTCCAGTCAATTTCACTTTAACTGTGCCAGAAAAGGTGTGGATCCATTGGTTTTTCATTGTGCTCCCCCTTAATCAATCATTTATATAAATAACCTGATCTATTTTTCCTTCGAGCAAAATTTCCTCAGGCAATATGGTCTTGATCACAAATGCCTTTCCCTTGACGAGAAGCTGGCCCCCTTTTATCATCAGGCGCACCTCTCCATCCGAAAACGCAAGCAGACCCCGGTGATTTTCTATATAAATATGGACTTGCCCAATCATCGTGATTCTAGGGAGATCCATCATGACATCTTGAGGAAGATCCATCTTTTGTGTCATCCATTTGCGTACGTACTGGCCCCATTTTTTTGCCATAAAAAAAAGAACCCCCTTTCATCTCATATGTATGAGAAAAAAGGAGGTTCTAGCACCATTTTTAACTATATGGATATGCATTCTTTAAAACAGGAGCAGGAGGGCGAATCTTTTCCTAACTTCTCCTTAAAGGTTGATATGGTCTTTTTGCCCTCGGTTTGCCAAGGACTTCAGCCCATACTATTCCCTCCACCAGGGTGTCTTTGTCTGGCTGGAAGATACCTTCTGGTTCTTGTTGCGCTCTCTTTTGCTTTAATCTGCCCGTTGATTCACCAGCAGACATCCTGCCTTTACTTGATCTCTCTTTGTTTGTAAGATCCTCTGCCTGAAGCTTTCTTTCTAGATAAACCTGCTGGAGATCATTAATGATTTCCACACCAGTTTCGCCTGAATTTCGTGTTCCAGATTCGCGGCTTCGTTCTGTTTCCCTGCGAGGACCCTGACGAGGCTTATGATCTAATTCGATTTCAGGCGCAGGCTCAACCCTGGCCTCTGCCGGCTGTCTCCTGGCAGGCGCAGGACGATGCTGCCTTACTGGTCCAGGCTGTTGCATCGGACCAGGCGGCCTGACCGGACGGCGCTGTGGCTGCTGGCCATCGGTCTTCTTTTTGTTAAAAAGACTGGAGATGACCCCGATCAAAATAAACAGGGCTATAGGATTGCTGAACAATTCAAATAAAAGTTCCATGAGGAGCCCCCCTTTCTTTTAACGGGTTCTTCCATCAATTATTATTTTTATCATCTTTTTTATTGTTTGTAAGCTTGCCAATAGAGCCCCTCATATCTGTATCTGCTTCGATATTCTGGATATTCATATAATCCATTACGCCGATGTTGCCTTCCCGAAGCGCTTCTGCCATTGCCAATGGTACAGTTGCTTCCGCCTCGACAACCTTTGCTCTCATTTCCTCTACGCGCGCCTTCATTTCCTGTTCTTGAGCTACAGCCATTGCGCGACGCTCTTCAGCTTTCGCCTGGGCAATCTTTTTATCGGCTTCAGCCTGCTCTGTCTGAAGCTCGGCACCGATGTTCTTCCCGATATCAACGTCCGCGATATCAATCGATAGAATTTCAAACGCCGTCCCCGCATCAAGACCTTTAGAAAGGACTGTTTGCGAAATCATATCAGGATTTTCCAACACTTTTTTGTGGTTGTCAGAAGAACCGATCGTCGATACAATACCCTCGCCTACACGAGCAACGATTGTCTCTTCACCAGCACCCCCGACAAGACGGTCGATGTTCGCTCTAACTGTAATCCTGGCTTTCGCCTTCACTTCGATTCCATCCATGGCCACACCAGCGATGAATGGCGTTTCAATAACTTTTGGATTTACACTCATTTGAACCGCTTCAAGTACATCACGGCCAGCAAGGTCAATCGCTGCCGCTCTTTCGAATGAAAGTTCAATATTCGCACGGTGCGCTGCAATCAGGGCATTTACTACCCTGTCAACATTACCTCCCGCAAGATAGTGACTTTCAAGCTGGTTCGTCGTTACATTCAATCCTGCCTTGTGCGCTTTGATCATCGGATTGATGACCCTGCTTGGGATAACCCTCCTCAATCTCATACCAATCAGCGTGAAAATGCTGACCCTGACACCTGCTGCCAATGCTGAAATCCATAGCATTACCGGTACGAATGTCAGTAAAACACCAAGGAAAATGATCCCAAGTGCAATGGCAACTAAAACAAATGCTGTACCTGCTTCCATATGAACTGCCTCCTAAAAATATTATTCCACAGTCTTTGAATCTCAAAGACCTCTGGTTTTTTATCTCTACTTGTTGCTTCATTGATTCGTTGCGGCATGAGTACCTCAATGAATCCTTAATGAAAGAACAAATTAGATATCCGCAATTTCTCTAACTACAATTCTTGAGCCTTCGGTTTTGACAATCCTGACTCTTTTCCCCTTTGCTATAAAGCCACCCTCACTGACTGCATCTATGCGTTCATCCTCCACAACAATGGTTCCAGATGGCCTGAGGGGAGTCAATGTGACTCCTTCTACGCCTATCAATTCCAGGCGGTTTTTATTGGATACATATCCCTTTTCAGTGCTTGTTGAATCGGTCAGTATGATTCTTTTGAAAAATTTCATCTTTTTTCCAAACACCCTTATCATCAGAATAGATAAAACGATGGACGCAGTCAATGCGATCAGTAACGATATCCCCATATGGATCACATTGGCGGAGGCCATGAAAAAGCTAGCTATGATCGCTAATAAACCAATAGTTCCAGCTATTCCACCTGGTATGAAGAGCTCGAGCAAGATTAGCCCGACCCCAAGTGCGAATAAAATCAATGTCTCGAAACCAGCGAGACCAGCAACCATATGCCCATAGAAGAATAATAACAATGCCGATAAACCGGCAATCCCCGGCAGTCCAAATCCCGGAGAATAAAGTTCAAGAACCAACCCAAGGCTGCCGACTGTCATCAGGATTGGAATCACAACAGGATGTGTAATGAATCTCGCTAGCTTTTCCGCGAAAGTCTCATTCACATTCTTGATTTCGGCATCCTCATAACCCAGTTTATTTAATAATTCGTTGAGATTTTTTACCGTTCCTTCTGAATAGCCGACTTCAAGCGCCTGATCTGCCGTAAGAGTCAGCAGCTTACCCTTGCCTGCCCCGAGTTCAGGAAGATCAATGCTGTCATCAGCCATCGCCTGGGCATAAATCGGATTCCTTCCACTTTCGACAGCTGCCGCCTTCATGGCAGCAAACCAGTAAGATTCCGCTTTCTTTCCAGCAGTATTGCCCTGCTGGTCGATAATTGCAGCTGATCCCATAGTAGCTCCAGGAACCATATAAATTTCGTCTGTATTCAAGGAAATATAGGCACCGGCGGATAACGCTTTTTTATTGACGAAGGCAACTGTTTTCAAGTCAGTACCAGTCAACAGTTTGCCTATCCCATCAGCGGCATCAACGACTCCACCAGGTGTATGCACATCAAAAATGATTGCTTCCGCACCAGCCTCTTCCGCCTCCTCCACTGCTCTTTCCAGGAAGGCAAGCAGGCCCTTTTCGACTGTTTCTTCAATCGGCACCACATAGACTACTTTTTGATCAGCATCTGCTGTGAACGGATTGATCCAGCTGGCAAGTGACAAGAGGATGATGATGCTCGCAATCACTGATTTTATTTTCAATTCGGCACCTCCATTCATAAAAATAAGGCCATAGTGGTAATACGCATTTGAACACGAAAAGGTTTCAAAGATTTCCTACAGATTTTTAAATTATTTAACTTGAATTGAAATGTTCATTTTTGATGTTAAGATATTCTGCCAATGCTTTCATACCATGGATATTGTATGTTCAATTTAAACCTTTGTGGAGCTGGAGCACAAAGGGGGCTTATAGAATCTTTCTATATGACCTTTTTAGGAACTCGAACATCTGTTCAGGCTTATAGAATCTTTCTGTGTGACCTTTTGCGGAGGCGGCGGCTCAAGTTCGCCATATAAATCCCAGACTGTGTGCAAATTAGAAGAGAGTACGCAACTTTATATTGACATTTACATAGCAAAATTAATTATGTTAGGACAGCTTTTAGTATGCGCTAAAAAGGCCGCAAGAATATCCTGCGGCCTTCGAGCTTTTTATGAAAGGTGTTGTTGTACAAGTTTATTAACGAGAGATCCGTCTGCTTTACCTTTTACTTTAGGCATAAGGACAGCCATTACTCTACCCATATCGGCTTTCGATGCCGCACCGGTCTCCGCGATAGCTTCTTTGACGATTTCCGTCACTTCTTCTTCGCTAAGCTGCTGTGGCATGTAAACTTCGACATGCTTTAGTTCTGTTTGTATCTTTTCAACGAGGTCTTGACGACCAGCTTTTTCAAATTCCTGGAGGGAATCTTTGCGTTGTTTCACTTCACGAGAAAGTACAGTTAACTCTTCTTCTTCGGATAATTCCTGCTTGCCCTGCTTGATTGCTTCATTCTGCAGGGATGCTTTGACCATCCGAATCGTCGTGAGTCTGTCCTTTTCTTTGTTCCTCATCGCTTGTTTTATATCATTATTTAAACGCTCGAGCAGGCTCAAGTTATTCCACCCTCTCTTAGAACTTGCGTTTTCTAGCAGCTTCAGACTTCTTCTTACGCTTTACACTAGGTTTTTCGTAGAATTCGCGCTTTCTAGCTTCTTGGATAGTACCTGATTTAGATACAGTACGTTTGAAGCGTCGAAGAGCATCTTCAAGCGATTCGTTTTTACGAACGACAGTTTTAGACATTCTCTTTCCCTCCCTCCGAGCACAACACACTAACACCAAAACACATGGAAACCATGTACCTTGCAATTATAATATAACACTGGCAGGAGGTCAACTGTATTTAGCCCTTGTTTTTAGAATATGTACTTTTGCACGATAACATTCTGTCTGCAAATTTTATTAGCATGTCCTGTCTGCCTCTTCATACATATAAATGGGAGGGGGAGTCCAATGGTCTATCTATTATTTTTCCTATTATTCCTTGCCGTCTTCATCGGCGGAATGACATTGCTTCGAAAAGGCTTATTCGATTTATCCGCAACCAGGATGAAGAATTGGCTGGCCCACATGACCGATACACCAATAAAAGGGTTGATTGCCGGAACCATCGTTACAGCCCTCCTGCACAGCAGTTCGGCTGTCATGGTCATCACGATCGGCTTGATTTCTGCTGGCCTGTTGAAGTTCTCGAATTCAATCGGAATCATTCTTGGCTCAAATATCGGGACCACCTTCACACTTGAAATCATCACGTTCAACATCGACGCCTTTATCGTGCCTTTTGCTGTCATCGGCGCTATCTTAATGGTGATGAGAAATAAAACCTGGCGGAACATTGGAGCCATTTCATTTGGGATTGCAGCTGTTTTTGCAGCAATGCGAGGCCTCACCTTCCTCGCTGATCCTGTGACCAGCCTTCCAATTGTCGATCACGCCCTCGCGAATTTGAACAATAGCCACTTAATCAGCATTTTTACAGGCATGGTTGTTACAGCCATGATCCAGTCCAGTACAGCGATGACTGGAATCATCATGGGGTTTCTGTCTGAAGGGACTCTAAGCATGGATTCAGCAGTAGCTGCGATGCTTGGTGCCAATATCGGGACATGCATTACGGCGATGCTGGCGTCGATTGGCGCAGGAAAAGAGGCCAGGCTTACCGCATTTGCCCATGTATGGCTGAATATCGCTGGGGCTGCAGTCTTCTATCCATTCATTGACCAAATTGCCTCATTGGCTGCCTTGACTGCCACAAGACCAGAAGTTCAACTGGCGCATGTAAGTGTCATTTACAATATAATCGCTTCCTTGCTCGTACTGCCTGTCGCAGAGAAATTCGGCAGGATGATTGAATTCATTCACGGGAGGGAGAAACATTTTTAAAATCCGGAATTGAGGGCAAAATGAAAGTCGTAAAAAAATCGATTTCTACTTTTAAATTTTCGTCGTAACTGTCCTCTTTAAGATTCAAAAAAGAGCTGGCGCTTTTGCCAGCTCTTTCAGATTACTTTATATAACAGCATGTTCAGCTACAGTTTCATCGTCCAGTACTCGGACGAATTGTCCTTCATTAAATGGATAGCCTGCTTTTGCGATTTTGACCTTCACGATTTTTCCAATCATATCTTCGGTAGCAGGGAAAACAACTTTCAAATAGTTGTCGGTATATCCTACATAAAGTCCGCTCTCTGGCTCTTCCTTGTAGATCTCTTCAGGGATGACTTCTAGCACTTCATTTTCAAACTGAGATGCATATTCCTTAGCCAGCTGGTTGGAAAGCTCGATCAACCTGTGTACGCGTTCGTTTTTCACATCTTCGTCCACCTGGTCTTCCATTCTTGCCGCAGGAGTACCTGTCCGTTTGGAATATGGGAAGACGTGCAGCTCTGAGAATTGATGTTTCTTGATGAAATTATACGTTTCCATGAATTCTTCTTCCGTTTCACCAGGGAAACCGACAATGATATCAGATGTCACGGCAAGGCCTGGCAATACTTCCTTCAGTCGGTCAAGACGCTCTCCGAAAAATTCCATTGTGTATTTGCGGCGCATACGTTTTAACACTGTGTCAGATCCGGATTGAAGCGGAATGTGCAAGTGACGGACGATGATATTCGATTGATCGATTACCTCGATCACTTCATCTGTAATTTGGCTTGCTTCAATAGAAGAAATGCGCAGGCGCTTTATGCCTTTTACTTGAGCCTCAAGATCCCTAAGAAGTGCTGCAAGGTTGTAATCCTTCATATCTTCACCATATCCGCCTGTATGGATACCGGTTAGGACGATCTCCTTGTAGCCTGCATCAAAAAGCTGCTGTGCCTGGCGAATGACCTCTTGTGGATCACGGGATCTCATCAAACCGCGTGCCCATGGAATGATACAGAAAGTACAAAAGTTATTGCAGCCTTCCTGGATTTTCAATGAAGCTCTTGTACGGTCTGTAAATGCCGGTACATCCAATTCCTCATAAACACGGTTCTTCATGATATTTCCTACAGCATTGATTGGCTGGCGCTCTTGCTTGTACTGTTCAATATACTCAAGCATTTTAACACGGTCCTGTGTTCCAACGACAATATCAACTCCAGGAATCGCCATGATTTCTGCAGGAGAAGTCTGCGCATAGCAGCCGGTAACACAAATAACAGCGTCCGGATTTTTGCGCACAGCCCGGCGAATGACCTGGCGGCTCTTTTTGTCTCCTGTATTCGTTACCGTACAGGTGTTGATGACATAAACATCTGAGGTAGATTCAAATTCTACCCTCTCGTATCCTTGTTCCTTAAATAATTGCCAGATGGCTTCTGTTTCGTAGTGGTTAACCTTGCAACCTAGTGTATGAAAAGCAACTGTAGGCATTATCTTCACCTCAATAATTCAAAATGATAGGAAACAGCAGACAAGGCATATAGCGGTGCTGTTTCTGTACGCAAAATGCGCGGTCCGAGACCACAAGCTAAAAATCTATTCTCAGTTAAATGGGCAACTTCCTCGGAGGTAAGTCCTCCTTCAGGACCGAATACAATCAGGAGACTGTCTCCTTCTTGCAATTTCGCGAGAGTAGAAGAAAGGACCGACGCTTCGCCCTCCCTTGCCTCTTCCTCATAAGCAACCAGTTTATACGTATACTCATCGCTCAATTTAATTAATTCTTTGAGGCTGACAGGTTCCCTCACTGCTGGAACATGGCTGCGATGCGATTGCTCGGCAGCTTCCTTGGCAATCTTCTGCCAGCGTTCAACCTTTTTGGCAGCTTTCTTGCCGTCCAATTTAACAATTGAGCGGGATGCGGTGAAAGGGACAAATTCAAAGGCACCTAGTTCAGTACCCTTCTGGATAATCAATTCGAGCTTATCCCCTTTGGGCAGACCGCTCGCAATAACGACATGGACTGGAAGCTCGGTAGTCCCATCCTCCCATTTTACAACGTTTGCCACTACGATTTCATCGGTAATTTCTGCAATCTGGCAAACTGCGCTTTTTCCCGTAGCCGTGACACAGATGATTTCGTCCCCAGCCTTCATCCTCATGACACGTACAATATGATGATAATCATCGCCGCTAATATTGAACTCTTCCATACTCGTTTGTTTTTCAATAAAATACCGCTGCACCATAGCACCTGCTTTCCTAAAAGCGCAAGCGCCTTGAGCCGTCCCGACAAGCTTCTAGAGGGCCAGGCACTGGAGCTAGACATCTAATAGATTGAATACATAAGATTTAACAAGATAGAAAAAAGGGGATAAACCGTTCCCCTTTTTCTCCATTATTTCTTTTTGCTGATGATCGCAACCCAGTCTTCCATAGATATTATCTCCTCTATTTCAAAGCCAGCATTGATCATTGCATCTTTGACAACTTCTTTCTTCTGTTGGATGATGCCAGAAGTGATGAAGTATCCGCCATTTTTCACGACCTTGCCTGCATCATCTGCAAAACGCAAAATCACTTCTGCCAGGATATTCGCTACGACAATATCTGCTCCCTCTTCAACACCGTCAAGAAGATTGTTTTGTGAAATGGTAGCGACATCGTGGACTTTGTTCAGCTTAAGGTTGAGTTTTGCCACCTGCACTGCTACATCATCCAGATCCATCGCTTCCACTTTTCCAGCCCCCAGCTTAGCTGCTGCAATACTAAGGACACCTGATCCTGTACCAACGTCCACGACACGGTCACCAGGCTGGACAGTTCTTTCCAGGGCCTGGATACACATGACGGTTGTCGGGTGCGTTCCTGTACCGAATGCCATTCCCGGGTCAAGCTCGATGATCAATTCATCTGTGTTGACTGGAGTATAATCCTCCCAAGTTGGAACGATCGTGAACTTCTCAGAGATTTTCACAGGGTTGTAGTATTTCTTCCAGGCAGTTGCCCACTCTTCCTCATTCACTTCACTGATTGATACTTTATTCATCCCGATATCGATATTGTAGATGATCAGGTTATTGATCGCTTCTTTTATCTCATCGACTGTTTCTCCAAGAAAACTATTTACCGGCAGATAAGCTTTTACGATAACTCCTTCTTCCGGATAATCGTCTGGATTAAGCTGGTATATTTCCCCGAACTGGTCCTCTCTTTCCTTCTCAAGCTCCAGCGGATCTTCAATTACGACCCCGCTCGCGCCTGCTTCGTGCAGGATATTGGAAATCGGCTCAACCGCTTCATTTGTAGTTAAAATGCTGATTTCAGACCATTTCATTTATACCAACTCCATTCGATTAATCACCTTTAAAGGCACGTTTTACTTTGGAAAAAAAGCCTTCTTCCTGCTCTCCAAGAGGAGACTGACCGCTCACTTCGGCAAACTCACGGAGAAGCTGCTTTTGCTTTTCAGACAGTTTGGTTGGAGTCACGATACGGACAAGGACATGTTGGTCTCCTGTACCATACCCGCGGACATTCGGTACCCCTTTTCCTTTCAGGCGGAACTTTGTACCTGTCTGTGTTCCAGCAGGAACTTTCAATTTCACTTTACCATGCAGTGTAGGGACTTCAACTTCATCACCAAGCGCTGCCTGGACAAAGGTAATCGGCATTTCACAGTAAATATCATCACCGTCACGCTCAAAGAATTCATGCGACCTGATGTGGAAGACAATATAAAGATCGCCTGCAGGTCCGCCATTGATACCGGCTTCTCCTTTTCCTGCCACTCTCAGCTGCTGGCCATCATCGACACCAGCTGGGATCTTAACATGAATTTTGTTCCTTCTCGTAACCTTCCCTGTTCCGGAACATGTCTTACATCTTTCTTTGATTTCCTTACCTGACCCATTACAGTGATGACACACCCTGCGGTTAACAATACGTCCAAATGGCGTGTTTTGTTCCACGCTGATCTGGCCGCTGCCATGACAGTGTTTACATGTATCCACTTTAGTACCTGGTTTTGCACCAGTTCCGTCACATGTATCACATTCTTCTTCACGAGGGATTTCGATATCCGTTTCCTTGCCGAATACAGCTTCCTCGAACTTCAAGGTCATCGTGTACTGAAGATCAGCACCCTGCCTTGGTGCGTTAGGATCACGGCGTCTGCCGCCTCCGCCGCCAAAGAAGGAATTGAAAATGTCTTCGAAACCGCCAAAACCGCCGCCGAAGTCACCGCCGCCGCCAAATCCCTGGTTAGGGTCGACATGGCCAAACTGGTCATAGTGAGCGCGCTTTTGGTCGTCACTTAATACCTCGTATGCCTCTTTAACTTCTTTGAATTTTTCGTCTGCTCCCGGCTCTTTATTGATGTCCGGATGGAATTGTTTAGAAAGCTTGCGATAGGCTTTCTTTAATTCATCCTTCGTAGCCGATTTACTGACTCCGAGGACTTCATAGTAATCCCGTTTACTCATGATTACCACTCCCGAATCTTTTCACATAAAGATAATTCTAACATTCCCGTACATTCATACGCAATATTTAAAATATCTGGATATGCGGTATTTTGTCTCTTTTTTCAATTCATTAATTGATATGTTAAGTTAGTCTGTTGATTTACGTTCCAGGCGCTTCGCTTTCCGCGGGGCTGGCGGTGAGCCTCCTCGCCGCCGCTGGCGACTGCGGGGTCTCACCTGTCCAGCTGATCCCGCAGGACATTGATTGAGCTTCCTCGAATCTGCCCACGCACGATGGAAATGCGTTAGCATTTTCGGAGGAGTCTGCGCGCCTTCCACTTCAATCAACAGGATTTTATATCAACAACTACTAAGATTTTATAGAAGTACTGTTGACATTAAAAAAGCCAAAGCCAAGTATTACCTGACTTTGACTTTTCGGTGTTATCGCGTTTTATTTATCGTCGTTGACTTCTTCGAATTCTGCGTCTACGACATTGTCGTCTTTCTTTGTTCCTTCTTGGCCTTCTGCGCCTTGCTGTGCCTGTTGTTGCTTGGCTGCTTCTTCGTAAAGCTTGACGCTTAGGTTTGTAACGATTTCTTGAAGAGCGTCCTTCTTAGTGCGGATTTCTTCGATTTCGCCTTTTTCGATTGCAGCCTTCAGCTCATCTTTTGCTTCGTTCGCTTTCTTGACTTCTTCTTCATCTACCTTGCCTTCAAGGTCCTTCAAAGTCTTTTCAGCAGTGAAGACTAACTGATCTGCTTCGTTACGAAGTTCTACTTCTTCTTTCAGCTTCTTGTCAGATTCAGCGTTCTCTTCCGCTTCTCTTACCATGCGGTCGATTTCTTCATCAGACAATCCTGTAGAAGACTTGATAGTGATTTGTTGTTCCTTGTTTGTTCCAAGGTCTTTCGCACGAACGTTTACAATACCGTTTTTATCGATATCGAATGTAACTTCGACCTGAGGTACTCCACGTGGTGCTGGCGGAATATCCGTCAACTGGAAGCGGCCAAGTGTCTTGTTGGCAGAAGCCATTGAACGCTCACCTTGCAGCACGTGAATGTCAACAGCCGTCTGGTTGTCAGCAGCTGTAGAGAATACCTGTGATTTTGAAGTTGGGATTGTTGTGTTACGGTCGATCAGCTTCGTGAACACACCACCCATTGTCTCGATTCCAAGTGAAAGCGGAGTAACGTCAAGAAGTACTACGTCTTTAACGTCACCAGAAATAACGCCACCCTGGATTGCAGCACCCATGGCTACAACTTCATCAGGATTCACACCTCTGTGAGGATCTTTTCCTGTTTCCTTCTTGATTGCTTCCTGAACAGCCGGAATACGCGTGGATCCACCGACAAGGATAACTTTATCCAGTTCAGATGGGCTCAAGCCTGCATCTTTTAGTGCTTGACGAGTAGGTCCCATAGTACGCTCTACCAAATCTGCAGAAAGCTCTTCGAATTTAGCGCGAGTCAAGTTTACCTCAAGGTGAAGCGGTCCAGCTTCCCCTGCAGTGATGAACGGAAGGGAAATCTGTGTAGAAGTTACTCCAGAAAGATCCTTCTTCGCCTTCTCTGCTGCATCCTTCAAGCGCTGTAGGGCCATCTTATCTTTTGAAAGATCGATACCATTTTCCTTCTTGAATTGTTCTACCAAATAGTCAATGATGACCTGGTCGAAATCGTCACCGCCAAGACGGTTGTCACCTGCAGTAGATTTTACTTCGAATACGCCATCGCCTAATTCAAGGATGGAAACGTCGAAAGTACCGCCGCCAAGGTCATAAACGAGGATTGTCTGATCTTCGTCCATTTTATCAAGGCCGTAAGCAAGTGCTGCAGCTGTTGGCTCGTTGATGATACGCTCAACTTCAAGACCTGCGATTCTTCCAGCATCCTTTGTTGCCTGACGCTCTGCATCATTGAAGTAAGCTGGCACAGTGATGACTGCCTTCGTTACAGGTTCACCAAGATAGTCTTCAGCATAAGACTTCAAGTATTGAAGAATGACAGCAGATAATTCCTGTGGTGAGTATTCCTTGCCTTCAGCTTCCACTTTATGGTCTGTACCCATGTGGCGCTTGATGGAGATGATTGTATTTGGGTTAGTGATTGCCTGGCGCTTTGCTACCTCACCCACCTGGCGTTCGCCGTTTTTGAATGCGATGACAGAAGGAGTCGTTCTGTTACCTTCTGGATTCGGGATTACCTTTGGTTCGCCGCCTTCTAATACGGCTACACAAGAGTTAGTTGTTCCTAAGTCAATACCGATGATTTTACTCATTTTCAATTACCTCCTGGATCTTTTATGTAGGCTCTTTATTGGTTCACTTTTACCATTGCTGGACGAATGATGCGGTCCTTTAGCATATAGCCTTTTTGGAATTCTTCAACAACAATGTTAGGACCGTAATTTTCATCTTCAGCCTGCATAACTGCCTGATGAAGATGCGGGTCAAATTCTTTGCCTACAGCTTCAATGACTTCAACGCCTTCATTCTTAAGGGCGTCAAGCAAGCTGCGGTAAACCATTTCCACTCCCTGTTTTAGGGATTTCGCCTGTTCATTATCCACATCCATCTTCAGTGCACGTTCGAAGTTATCGATGGCGGGAAGCAGATCGGTAATAATGTTTTGGGCTCTATATTTAGCGCTCGCTTCAAGTTCAATCCTTGAACGGCGGCGGAAGTTGTCAAAATCAGCCTGAAGGCGCAGGTAACGGTTGTCAGCTTCATCAAGCTTGCCTTCCAATTCAGCCAATTTCTGCTCCATTGTGACTTGCTGTTTTTCTTGAGCTGGAATTTCTTCAGTTTGTTCAGAAGCTTCGTTTTCGGCAAAAACCTCTTCAACCGTTTCTTCTTCCGTCTGGCTGTTCAATTCTTGCTCAGTGTTTCTCTCTTCTGTCAAGTTAACTCACCTCCCTAAAAGTGTCGCGGCATGTGATGCCTCATTGTACCAGGCAGTGCCCGGATTGATTTATATTTCAACGAAGCAAACATGCTTCAGTAGAAAACACATGAGAATTCAGGATGGAACAGGCTGCTCCACCCTTAATCAATATTTCCATGCTTATTTATTTTGATACAGCTGTGTCAGCACCTTGGACAAATCTGTACTGATCAATTGAAGCAAACTGATGACTCTTGAATACTCCATTCGTGTTGGTCCTAAAACCGCGATGGATCCAAGCTTTTCCTCTCCCATTGAATACGTGGCCGTGATCAGGCTGCAATTTTCCATTGCAGAGTTATCATTCTCCGTGCCAATCTTGATATTGATTCCGGCTGAATTTTGCCTGATCAGATGGTATAAACCATCTTCATGTTCGATCATATTCATCAGGTTGCGGATTTTATCGACATCGTTGAACTCTGGCTGGCTGAGAATATTCGTCTTACCGCCAAAGAACACCTTTTCACTTGCCGGCATGTTCAGCGTATCCATGATGGTATTGAGGAGCGTGTCATAACTGCTGATATGCTGCCGGAGCAGCATAGCGATTTCCTTGTAGATCTTTGAATTCAGATTGGTAAGCGGAACGCCTGCCAGTCGGTCATTCAGGATATTGACCATTTTTTCAACATCTGATGGATCAATGCTGGTCGGGAAATGGAACATTCTATTTTCTACATGCCCTGTATCGGTTACGATGATGGCGATAGCTGTGTCCTTATTCAAGGGGACAATCTGCAATTTCTTAAGCCTGTTGTCCTTTACAGCCGGTCCAAGAACAATCGACGTATAATTCGTCATTTCTGATAAAATTCTCGCTGATTTCTGGACGATTTTCTCCAGTTCGTATATACGCTCAGCAAAAATGGATTTGATCGCCGCCATATCCGAGCGATTCACTTTCTGTGGCAGCAGAAGGTTATCCACATAAAATCGATACCCCTTCTCGGATGGAATCCTTCCAGATGAAGTATGGGTTTTTTCAATAAATCCCATATCCTCCAAATCCGCCATTTCATTTCGGATTGTTGCCGAACTGAAATTAATTTCTTCTTTTTTCGACAAGCTCCTTGAACCTATCGGTTGAGCTGAACGAATAAAGTCATCAACAATCACCTGCAAAATGAGCACCTGACGATCTGTTAACAACATCATCACCTCTGTTAGCACTCTATAAGAACGAGTGCTAATTCTAAAAATAATTTATCAATAAACGCTGAGGATGTCAATGATTTGATACCCCGATGAATGATTGAAAAACTTCATTGCCGAGAAGACGCCCCTGTCTTGTTAGCGAGATATTGTCATTATCGGTTTTCAACAGGTCTTTCTTTGTCCAATCATCAATTTGTTCAGAGAATATTTGCAAGGGATTCCGGCTGAATTTTTCTTCGAATCGTCGAACACTGACACCTTTTGTCTTTCTGAGACCGAGGAACATTTCTTCTTCCATCTGCTCTTCAAGCGTGGTCTTATGGGCATCCATGATCGGCAGTTCACCCCTGGAGATAGGTTCCATATACTTTTTGAGCGGTCCATAGTTAGACTGTCTCATCCCTTTTACATAACTATGGGCTCCAGCACCAAAACCGTAGTACTCCTCGTTGTTCCAGTAGGTGAGATTATGTCTGCTTTCGTAGCCAGGGACCGCAAAATTGCTGATTTCATATTGATGTAGACCGTGTTTTTGCATTTGATCCATGAGTGTTTCATACATTTCCGCTTCGGCATCTTCGCCAGGGATTGCCAATTTGCCTTTTTGCATTAAATTGTAAAACACTGTCTTTGGTTCAATGATCAATGAGTAACCAGAGTAATGGACTAGTCCTAGGGAAAAAGCCGTTTGAATCGATTCGATGAAATCATCCTTTGTTTGGCCGGGAAGGCTGTAGATTAAATCGATGCTGATATTTTCGAAACCAGCTGCTTTAGCATTTTCAATCGACTCAAAAACATCTTTCGCCCGGTGGCTGCGGCCAATTTTTTTCAAAAGCTCATCATTAAAAGTCTGCACTCCAAAACTCAGGCGGTTGACTCCTGCATCTTTCAGGATGGCCAGTTTTTCTTTTGACAGATCACCTGGATTCGCCTCGAATGTATATTCTGTTTCTCGGTTGAAGTTCAACTGATTCTGGATAGACTGAACCAGCTTTCCTAATTGCCTTTCATCCAGCGCGGTCGGGGTTCCGCCGCCAACGAATATTGTATCGAGCATATCCCGATCACTTTGTACAGTCAGTTCCATTTCTTTAGCGAGGGCATCGAGGTAATCATCGACAGGCTGGCCTTTCATAAAGACTTTATTAAAATCGCAATAATGGCAGATATGGTGGCAGAATGGAATATGGATATAAGCTGATTTCATTATGATTCACTTCCTATAAGGCAGCGTTGCCCTGATTTATTGAAAAAAGAGGCCAGAATAGCTTGCTTTACAAGCACATCCAGCCTCCCCTGCTATATTATTTCTTCGTATTGTTATCGTCCATCTTGAGGACTGCCATGAAGGCTTCCTGCGGCACTTCAACAGAACCAACCTGCTTCATGCGCTTCTTACCTTCTTTTTGTTTCTCAAGAAGCTTACGTTTACGTGAGATGTCCCCGCCGTAACATTTCGCCAATACGTTTTTGCGCATTGCCTTGATTGTCGAACGGGCAACGATTTTTTGGCCGATGGCTGCCTGGATTGGCACCTCGAATTGCTGACGAGGAATAAGGTCTCTCAACTTATCCACGATCACTTTGCCGCGCTCATAAGCAAAGTCCCTATGAACGATGAAGCTCAATGCATCCACTTTTTCAGCATTCAACAAGATATCCATCTTAACAAGTTTTGAAGGCTTGTAGCCGATTAATTCATAATCGAATGAAGCATAGCCTTTCGTGCTTGATTTTAGCTGGTCGAAAAAGTCATAGACGATTTCTGACAGCGGGATTTCGTACACGATGCTGACACGTGTTTCATCCATGTATTGCATATCGATGAAGATGCCGCGCTTTTCCTGGCAAAGCTCCATAATCGCACCAACATAGTCATTCGGCGCCATCATTGTTGCTTTTACATAAGGCTCTTCAACACGGTCGATCTTCTGAGGATCAGGCATGTTAGACGGGTTGTCTACCTTCAATTCAGTTCCATCAGTCATGATGACATCATAGATAACACTTGGCGCAGTCGTGATCAAATCAATCTTGAATTCACGCTCGATGCGCTCCTGGATGATTTCCATGTGAAGAAGTCCAAGGAATCCACAACGGAAACCAAAGCCTAATGCCTGGGATGTTTCCGGTTCGAACTGAAGCGCCGAATCGTTCAGCTCAAGCTTCTCAAGAGCTTCCCTAAGGTCATTGAATTTCGCTGAGTCAATTGGGTACAGACCGCAATAGACCATTGGGTTCAAGCGGCGGTAACCAGGAAGTGCTTCCGCAGCTCCATTTTTCGCGTTTGTGATTGTATCACCAACACGAGTGTCGCCGACGTTCTTGATTGCCGCAGTCAGGAAGCCAACATCACCGACAGTCAATTCTGGTGAAGGAGTTGCCTTTGGCGTGAATACGCCGACTTCTGTCACCTCGAACTCTTTGCCTGTCGCCATCATCTTGATTTTGTCGCCAACTTTTACCGTGCCGTCAACAACACGGATATAAGCGACTACTCCACGGTAAGCGTCATACAAGGAGTCGAAAATCAATGCTTTTAAAGGAGCTTCAGGGTCTCCCTGCGGTGCAGGAACTTTCTCGACGATTTGCTCCAGGATCTCTTCAATTCCGATCCCTGCTTTCGCAGAGGCAAGAACAGCTTCAGAAGCATCCAAACCAATGACTTCTTCAATTTCATTCCTGACACGCTCAGGATCCGCACTTGGTAAATCGATTTTATTGATGACCGGGACGATTTCCAGGTCATTGTCGATAGCAAGGTAAACGTTCGCTAAAGTTTGTGCTTCAATTCCCTGTGCAGCGTCAACAACGAGGACTGCTCCCTCACAGGCTGCCAGGCTTCGGGATACTTCATATGTGAAGTCGACGTGTCCTGGGGTATCAATCAAATGGAAGGTGTAGATTTCCCCGTCCTTCGCCTTATACTTCAACTGGACGGAATTCAGCTTTATCGTGATTCCACGTTCACGCTCAAGATCCATGGAATCCAAAAGCTGATCCTTCATTTCACGCGCAGTCAATGCATTCGTCTTTTCCAGGATCCGGTCAGCCAAAGTGGACTTACCATGGTCAATATGGGCGATAATCGAAAAATTTCGTATTTTACTTTGTCTATTCAGTCTATCTTCTCTGCTCATTGCGTTCACTCCTACTATACTCGCGCATGTACACTATTGTTGATTATATCAGCAGGAATATCAAGATTCAATAAATTTAGGAGGAAGAGCAGCGGAGGGGTGCCTGAATCGGACTGGCCTATGAGTCCACAGAATGTTCACAGAATATTGGGAACTTATTAGGTAGAATGGTTGGTAGAAAGGATGTGGCATATGTATTTAAAGAATCGCTCCGAATCGGAAGAACTGAGAGTAATGAAGGTGCTGAATTCGAGAATGGATTTAGCAGAGAAAGAGAAACAATATTATTTAAATCTTCAAAAAGGATTTGAAGGGGAGGTGATATTTGATGGATATCTGAAACGAATAGTCATTCAATCACTGATCCTTAATGATTTGCTGTTGGAACAAAATCATTCACATTATCAAATTGACTCACTGATGATCTCCCAGAGACTCTCCTTCCTTTTCGAAGTGAAGAATTTCGAAGGAGAGTATTATTTTGAAGGTGATTAGTTCAAGACAATCAACGGGAACGAAGTTAAAAATCCACTGCTTCAACTAGAAAGAAACGTTTCACTCCTGAGACAATTCTTTAATAGTTTCGGAATTAAAATCCCCATCGAGCCCTATCTCGTTTTCGTCAATCCCGATTTCACATTGTACCAGGCCCCTCTTAACAGCCGTATCATTCTTCCAACAAATCTCAACCGTTTTATCCAAAAAATGAATAAGCAGATGTCTGCTTTGAACCACCAGCATATAGGATGGTCCGAAAAGATATTAGCCTCACATATTACGAAATCCCCTTTTAGCAAGGTGCCGCATTATGAATATTCACAGCTTCGAAAGGGTGTATTTTGTCAGGCATGTGGGACGGGAATAGCAGAATATCACTCACTGATCCTAACATGTCCAAAATGCGGAAAGCCTGTGAATACCAAAAGCGCGTTGGTGCAAAGTATTGAGGAGTATCAGGTTCTATATCCATCTGAAAAGTTATCAACCAACACAATCTATGAATGGACTGGCGATTTATTTCCAAAGAGAACCATCAGACAGACACTAAAGGAGAACTTAATAATTTCAGGTTATGGCCAATGGTCATATTATGAATGAATTTCAGTCACCAATTATTCGTTGGTGACCTATTTTTTTGTTTTGAGGGTAAATAGGTTTATTGGCGCTACCTTTTACCAGTATATGGAGTTTTGAGGTCTCAATACGCTCTATTGGTGACATCATATACCAGTATCTAGTGTTTCAGGGGTCCAATATGCCTTATTGGCGACACCACTTTCCAGTATCTGGTGTTTTGAGGTCTCAATACGCTCTATTGGTGACATCATATACCAGTATCTGGATTTTCAGGGTTCCAATACGCCTTATTGGTGACACCTTTTACCATTAAATGGAGTTCTGAGGTCCCAAGCCGCTCTATTGCTGACCCCCTTTCCCAGCATGTGGAGTTTCCCAGCTTCATCCCTCCTTAATAGCACCTGTAAAAGACGATCTCCGCACAAGAAAAAACAGCGGGCCAAAGCCCGCTGTTCTCCTCACTTCCCGGTAATCAAATCTACTGTTTTCTCGACGACGGTGGATATTCCGTCTGCCAGCTTTTTTCCTAGTGATGAGAAGAGATTGAATGCTTTCATTTCTTCTAGTTTTTTCCGTTTTTGTTCGAGGTCGTGGCTGGAAATGTCATTTCCTAAAATGGCGGTTTCGAAGCTCCCGTTTTCCTTTTCGTTAACGCTGAACGCACTTTTGAATTCAGGGTCTTCGTAGCCTTTCATTTTATGGATGCCTTCGTTTGCCTGTTGCATGCCGAACAACACGGATAAGAACATTAAAGAAGCAAGCATGAAGCTTTTTAGCATAAACATTTTCATCTCGATCACCTTACCGATTCGTTATTGTTTGTCTCCAGATTCCTGCGATGAGGCATCTACTTTTTCCGCCTGCCAGTAGAATTCGCTGAAGACATCTGCAAGTGCGTCGGCGGATCTGTTCAGCTCTTCGAAGGTGTTGTCAACGCCGCCAAACTCTATTAGTAATGCATTCCCAGACAAGTCCTGGTTGAACTTTCCATTCGTTGAGGCACCCTTTTTCTCGATGATCCCCCTGCTTAAGCCCTTGCCGTACTTTTTATCAAGGAGATTATGCAGTTCTCGTGCGAGCGCAAGGTTCTTTTCGTAATTGGCATTTTCCCCGCCGATGACAAATGCCAGTTTTGCGTATGGCTTGCCATTGATCTGGATTGTCGTTTTATCTTTGCGGTATCCGTCCCGATGGATATCGATGAAGTATTGAAGGTTCCGATCCCCGGCCATCGCAGCCTGCACAACCGGCCGCGATTCCTGATAGGCTTTTCCAAACCCAAGCCCCTTCTTACTGAGAGTAGCCATAACATCGGTTTTATCTACCGTTGTGCCGATTCCCCGCTGTTCCAGGCTAGACTTTAGATGATCGCCTATCTTCGTGACATTCACCTGTGAGTGATAGGCCATGTTCGGGTCGGTCACTCCTTTTAAATACGGAAGGTACGACTCTCTAGTATGTGTAAAGTAAATATAGACGGCTTTACGGTCTCCGGTGGATAGCGGCGGCGCTGTCGTATTTCCCTGAGATCCTGATGTGAGGTCTTCTGTATTCTGCAATGCGGCTTCCTGCTCTGCCGTCAAAACATCCACGGGCGGGGCCGATTCCATCGGCATATTCGTATAATTCGTCCCCTCACCTGCAACTAATATTTTCCCATCAAAAAGGGAGAATCCCGGAAGCTCCCTTCCTAGCAAGCTGCGAGGGTCATCCAAATTGATATTAGTAGAAAGCTTGAACATAATATTCGACAGCTTCGGTGTCTTATAGTCCTCTGGCAGCGCCTGAAGGAATTGATGATTTTCCCAGCCCATCAGGCTGAACAGCAGCTGGCCATTCAGATTATTCGCGGCCTGGTTTACTGAATCTGAAGTGATCCGATATTCAGGCCGCAGTGAAGTCATCGCTCCGCTTATTGAAAAAATTCCAATGAGAAAGAACACAAATGCTAAGGCTGCTTTTACAACTTGAGTCCCTTGGACAGCTACAATTATTCCAGATCGTTTATTAAGTCTCATTGTTCCACCTCTCTAGTGCAAGTCTAGTAAATGTTATGACTTTGCTAGAAAAGATAGAACTCCGAATCGCTACGTAACGAATTTGAAATAAAACTGGATGAAATTTCCCTAATGTGTGTACATGCCTGAATTATCCTGGTCTACCTTTGAATGGAGCGCCGAATTGAGACCGCTCGCGATCAAGTTGGCCATATCTTCAATGAACACATCCACCTCTTTAGGAGTGACCATCAGGTTGTGTCCCAATGGAGAGAGGACTTCGTAAATCAGCTTCCGCTTTTCTTCGTCTTCCAGTGTTCCTATCATTCCGAGGAAGGTTTGACGATGTTCTGCTTCCGGCAAATCTTCTTCTGTCAGCTTCCTTCTCTTCCCAAAACTCATTCCTGCCGGCACAAGTGACCTTGAAGGCTTGTCGCCTTCTCGCATTTCCTTGCCAAAATGTTTTAAAATGAAATCAATCGTATCACTCGTGATCGATACAGCATCGACAACTGTAGGGACTCCTATTGCAATCACAGGAATCCCAAGGGTTTCCTTGCTTATTTCCTTCCTCTTATTGCCTACGCCTGATCCAGGGTGGATACCTGTATCTGAAATCTGTATTGTCGAATTGACCCTTTCAATCGATCGAGATGCGAGCGCATCGATTGCAATCACAAAATCCGGCTTCGTCTTCTCCACGACGCCAAAAATAATATCAGAGGTCTCAATACCCGTTAACCCCATCACCCCGGGAGAAAGCGCGCTGACAGAGCGATATCCATCCTCCACATACTCTGGCTGGAGGTCAAATAGATGCTTGGTTACCAGCAAATTTTCACAAACGATTGGGCCTAAAGCATCTGGAGTCACATTCCAGTTCCCCAGTCCAACAACAAGGCAGGATGCATCCTCTTTGATTCCGGCCTGTTTGATGAAATGAGCAAATTCGTTTGCGAATACTTTTTCTACTTTTCCTTGCAGTTCGGTGTCCTGCTGGCGTATGCCCACCACTTCGATTGTCAAATACTGCCCCTGCTTCTTGCTCAGGTTCTTTTCGCCCTCAGCAGTCACCTCTACCAGGGATATTTTTATATCATTTTCTTCTTTTTCTTTTATAATGACGCCTTCAATATGGGAGAGATTTTCCTGGGTGTGGACGGTTGCCCCCTGGTCTGCCAGCACCATCTCCCTCGCTTCCACAGCCAGGTCAGTCCTGATTGAATACATGCTCAAGTCTACTGGTTCCTTCATTGTCGCATTCCTCCCAACGCAGTTTGGCTGTTAAACAGCATACTATTGCCTATCTTTTCCTTTTACATAAAAAAACATTCACGATACACTAGACTTAAATTAAAGCAGAGTATTGCATTATTAACCCCTGTTTGATAAAATATCATTTGTTCTTAATAAATAAGAAATGTACTGGAAATGTCGAGTTCCATAAAATCTCGATGCTTTTTAGGAGGTGAACGGAATGCCAAACATTAAATCTGCAATTAAACGAGTAAAAACAAGTGAAGAGAGCAGAGCTCACAACATCACTGTTAAATCTACTATGCGTACAGCAGTTAAAAAAGCTGAATCAGCTATCGTGAACAACGACGCTGAAGCTAAAGCTTCTTACGCTCAAGCAGCAAGCAAGCTTGATAAAGCAGCAGCTAAAGGTCTTATCCACAAAAATGCAGCTGCCCGCAAAAAAGCCCGTCTTATGAAAAAATTGAATGCTAACGGCTAATTTTTTTCATACTGCAAATAAAAAAACGACCTGTAACGGTCGTTTTTTTATTTTGTCCTCTATGTAATAGATCATTTCCTTCCATTGATCTGGAATAGAATCATTTCAATCAGCATTTCTTTTTTCATGCCGCCGGTTTTCATCTGATAATCCGCGTCGGCAAGAAGCTTCATGATCCTGGTCAATTCCTCATCTGAAAATGCACCTGCCTGCCCTGCTGCCAATTTTACCCTGAATGGGTGGATTTTCAGAGTTCCGGCAATCTGCTGTTGGCCATAACCCTTGCGTGCCAGCTCCTTCACCTGATAAATCAATCTAAATTGGCCTGTAATCACCGCAAGAATCTTAATCGGTTCCTCATTTTGTTTCAGCAGATCATAATAAATTCTTAAAGCAGACTCAACATTTCGGTGAACAACCTTGTCAACTAGTGCAAATATGTTCTGCTCCAATGATCTTGATGTCAGGCGGTCGACAATCTCCCTGCTGATTGGCTGGTTTTCACCAGCATAAAGAGCCAGTTTATCAATTTCAGAAGTCAGCATGAACAAGTTCGTCCCAGCGAGCGTCAAAAGCAGCTCAATTGCATCGTTATCAATCACAGCACCGTTTGCTGCAGCACGTTCTTTAACCCAGGCTTTTGTTTCTTGTTCACTCAGCTTTTTGGCTTCAATTACCGTTGCTTTGCGCTTCAATTCTTTGGTCACTTTTTTTCTCTCGTCCAATTTCTCATATGGAGCAGCAAAAACAACAATCGAATAAGGGGCCGGCTGAGAGAGATATTCTTCCAGCTTCGAAAGGTTATGTTCGACCTTGCCCTTTGACTTTTCCGATGTCAAAAAGACTGGATTCTGCAGGATGACCAAGCGCTTTTCTCCCATGAAAGGGAAAGTTTCGGCATCTTCCAGCGCTGCCTCGATCGGTGTTTCTTCTAAGTCGTAAACTGAGAAATTGAAATCTTTTTCTTCTTCATCCAATACATTGTCCACGAGAAGCTGTTTTGTTTCATTCATCAGGAAGGTTTCTGTTCCAAACATTAAATAAACAGGGTCCACCTGTTTTTTGCTGATTTTTTTCCAAATGTCCAATACCACTGTTTTCGCTCCGTTCAATCCAGTTTTGCCATATATCTATCGTAAAGAAGCTTGGACATTTTGACAAGCATTCTAAGGGAATTGACCCTCGATTCGGGCCAATTCCCCTATTTATATTGAACGCTGCGGAATAAGACCTAGGATACTTATGTCGCAGCGGTGCATCGAAGTTAAGATTATTTTAGCCCCAGGAGGGAAAAGTATTTGTGACAACTCTTGGTACATGGCACACAATATAGGAAGGCATCCAAAATTGTTCTGAAATTTCCAATAGCACAGTAGCAGACAAACACTGGATTTTTTAATTTGAATCGCTTATACTATTATAGAATTAATAGGGGGGATTGACCGTGAATCAATTCGAAGAAAATGTCCAAAGCAATCGTAATGACGCTGTTGACTCAGGTGTTGGATTCATCGTTTCTTTTGGATTCTTTGCAACAATGTTCATTATTGCAACAGTCGTGCAGTTAATCGCGGGTTAATCACGACTACATAGGATAAAGTTACGGAGACTGCATTTCATTGAAATGCAGTCTCTTTTCATGTTTTTGTGATTATCAGGGGAGAGAACTATTCGTTCTTCTATATACTATGGAAGTTGTGTTGAAAAGGTTCCTGAATCTCCTTTGAACTTATAAATGATTGCCCCATTTTCATCCGTCCTGAAAATCCGGGTGCTGTGTCCCTCCAACCTTGTTAGGACTTCTTTCCCCGGGTGACCATACCGATTTTTCTCTCCGACAGAAATGACTGCAAAATCAGGAGTTGTTTCCTCCAGAAATAGCTCTGAACTGGAATATTTACTGCCATGGTGGCCTACCTTTAAAACGTCAATATCGATTTCCTTTATTTTCTCAATCAACAACCTTTCTCCTTCTATACCTAAATCCCCTGTTAAAAGCCATTCTTTCCCGCCAATCGCTGCGCGCAGCACAATGGATTGTTCGTTTCGCTCTCCTATGCTTTCACTTGGGTTAAGAATGAAAAAATCCCCTTGGGCTGTCTTCCATCCCGTCCCTATTCCAGCTAAATAAATTTCTGTTCCCTTCTTCCTGGCTTTGTTAATGATCTCTTGCTCTAACGCTGATCGTTCAGCTACACGCGGGACAATCAGCTGCTTTACCCCTATTTCCTCCAGTAAAGCATTGGCTCCACCTATATGATCTGCATCACCGTGTGTCAAAATCAATTTGTCCACCGTCCTGATCCCTTCACTTTTCAAAAATGGAACGAGAATCTTTTTGCCTGGATCATAAGGATCCACTCTTTGCTGCCAGTTTTCCTTTACAAAAGGAGTGACACCACCTGTATCTATAAGATAATTCCCTTGATTATACGGCATCTGAATGAAGATGCTGTCACCCTGGCCGACATCCAGAAAGACAACCTGCCCATATGGATTCAAATAAGGCAATACAATTTGCATTACCAGCGGCATTAATGGAACAACAAAAAGCCATAGAGGCGGTTTTGATTTTTTTATAACAAATTCTTCCCACTTGAAAAAAAATACTGGAATCAGAACGATTAGCGCAATCAGTAAGATCGGTTCCAACTTTCCTATGATGAGTGCTGACATTGGAAGTTCAGAAAGTTGCATGGCTAAAAGATTAACACCGTGTATCAGGTTCTCCAGTAAGTATAAATAGAACTCAGGCAACGCTCCGTCAAAAGATAAAATGATATAGGAAATCAACAAAAGCGGTAACAGAACGAATGAGAATAGCGGCACGAACAGGAGATTGGCGAAAACCGAGATGGCAGAAACTTCGTAAAAGGTCGAAAGGATGACCGGGAGGCTTGAGAGTTGGGCTATAAAAGAAGCTGCAGCTGTTTGTTCTATGAATGAGTGAAAGGCTTTCAGAATGACTGGTGCTGAAATGACCAGGGAGAAGCTGACTGCGAAAGAGAGTTGAAATCCAGTATCGTATATTATAGAAGGCTGGACGAGTATCATGATCATAAAGGCAGCACATACTGCGTCAAGCGGCGTCATTCGCAGCGACAAACGCCGTGAGCCGATCAATATCATCAGCATCGCAGCCGCCCTGACTACCGGAGGAGCAAGCCCGGTTATTATAGCGTAAATCGGCAGGAAAGCCATTAGTAAGATCTCCGTTTTCTCCTTTGTCACACCCACCCTGATAAAAATAAAATACATCATCCCTGTGAGCAAGCCGACATGAAGACCGGAAATGGCAAGCAAATGAACGATTCCGATTTTCTGGTATGAGCGCTCTGTTTCAGGATCGAAGAGATTCCTTTCACCAAAGATGAGCGCTGCAGCAAGTGCTGAAGTCTCCTTCGGCAACATATCTTTAATCCTGGCAATTTCTTTTTGCCTGAATGCTTTTAAAGCTGTTAAAGTACTTGTTTGTTTTGAGCAGGTTTCAAGAGAAAGTGTATCTACATCCAAGGTCCATGATATTTTCTTAAGTTGAAGATATTTTTGGTAATCAAACGCGTTGGGGTTTCTGGCTGGTGATGGACTATTGAGGCTCCCGGAAGCTTGACAAGACATTCCAGGAATGAGGAGTTCTTGAATGGACTCTTGTTCTGATACTGACTTGATTCTGTATCTTACAGCAAGCTTTTCATTGGATGGCATTGCTTTCGCATAGGCAAAAAGCAGATCACCTTCCACCTGGATTTCTTCATCAAAAAGAATTAAGAAGCTTCTTTCCCTGCCGGTATATTCTGTTCCAAAATGAACAGAATCAATGTATCCTGCTGTTATAAATAAAAGATAGCAACTTGCCACTAACAGCAGATTGGCAGGAGGAAAATTCTTCAGTTTTGTTAACAGGATGATGACAAGCAGGAATAATGAACCGTATACGAACTGATTGTCCGTCATTGTCATCAGCCCCAATAAGGAGACAGCTGCAAAGTAAAACAGCTGCCCTTGGGTTGGTCCAAATGCAATTGGCTTCATGTTTTTATTCCTTATTCTATTTATTTAGATAGGTGAACAACCTCTACGTCCCTTAAAAACAGCTCATTGTACTTGTTAGGATAGGCGCTGCGGTATACGATTCTTGCAATGCCTGCCTGTGCGAGTGTCTTGGAGCATTTTTCACAAGGCTCGTGGGTTACGAATGCTGTTGCTCCTTTTAAAAGACCTCTGTCGGCATGAATGACTGCATTCTCTTCAGCGTGCAAGGTCCTGATGCATCGGCCTTGCTCGTTGATCAGGCATCCTACATCCTCACAATGATCATGTCCGTGTATGGAACCATTGTAACCGGTTGATACAATATGCTTGTCCTTTACGATGACACATCCTACATGCAGTCTTGGACAGGTGGAACGTGTGCCAACTCCCTCTGCAATATCCAGGAAGTACTGATCCCAACTCTTTCTTTCCATGCTGTTTTCCCCCTTTTGAAGACTCTAAATATGTACAGACTTAGCAAATAAAATTCTCTTTCCTTTTCTCTAATTTTAATACTTATCATAAAAGAGTCAATTTCAATGCAGCTATTTTACCGAAATATGATCCTTCAATTTTTCAAACGTTTTATCCCCGATCCCACTAATTTCTTTTAAATCATCAATCGATTTGAATGGACCCTTGGTTTCACGGTGCTCAATAATAGCTTCTGCTTTTGCAGGGCCTATACCTGGCAATGTCTGCAGCTCGCCGGATTGCGCAGAGTTCAGGTTCACTTTGCCTTTTCCTGCACTCTCACCCGATTGAGCTGGCAAAACAGCATTCACCTCCTCACCGATCCTAGGTATGTATATCGCCATTTCATCATGTACATGCATCGCAAAATTGATGGCGGCTGTATCAGCATCCTGTCCAAGACCTCCAGCGAGTTCAATTAAGTCAATCACTCTTCCTCCCTCTTCAATTTGGTAAACGCCCGGATTGACGACAGCTCCTTTGATATCGGCCATCATGGTAATTGTTTCTTCTTCGGCTTGCGTTTTGTCCATTTCTTCTGTGCCCATTTCCTCGTTATCAACCATCGCAGTTACTCCTTCATTTACTTCAGTCAATTCTGTTTCTTTAATAAAGGAGGAATAGAAAAAAAATAAGAGTACACTCAATCCTGCAATAACATAGATTTTGTTTTCCTTGATCCAGTCCACAAAGGGTCAACACCTTTCTATATGTCATAATCTAAAATTTGAAATCATATGGATATAGGAGAATAAATGTATGAAGGAGGGAAGGGTTATGAAATTAGGGATTATAGGCACAGGGAATATGGGGAGAATTCTCGCCGAAGCTCTCATTGATGGGAATGCCGTTTCCCCTTCTTCAATGACGATCACAAACAGAACATTATCAAAAGCTTTAGAGATTCAAAAAATATATCCAGACTTATCAGTTGGAAAGGATGCAACAGAAGTTGCTAAAAATGCTGACGCCATTTTCGTCTGTGTTAAGCCTCATCATGTATTGGGAGTCCTCGAGTCCATTACCCCTATGCTGACAAGGGATAAATGCGTGATTTCAATAACGAGTCCAATCAGTGTGGAGCAAATTGAAAGCAAAGTGAATTGTTCTGTCATGAGAATAATACCAAGCATCACGAATAGGGCGCTTGCCGGTGTTTCCCTATTCTCGTTTGGAAGCCGATGCAGTACAGAATGGAGGGAAGCGCTGTTTACTCTCTTCAAGAAGGTATCCGTACCTTTGGAAATCGAGGAGAAAATCACTAGAGTGGCATCTGATATTGTCAGCTGCGGTCCGGCTTTCTTCAGTCATCTTGTACAGAGTTTTATTAATGGCGCGGTCAAGGAAACGGAAATTGACCAGGAAACTGCCACCAAGCTTTCAAGTGAAATGCTCATTGGCTTAGGAGAACTTCTGAAGCAAAATCATTATACGTTACAAACATTACAGGAAAAGGTTTGCGTGAAAGGCGGCATAACAGGAGAAGGAATCACGGTACTCGAGAGTGAAACGGGAGATATGTTTGAAAAATTGTTTCAGGCCACACATAAGAAATTCGCCAAGGAACTGCAAAAAACGGAAGAACAATTCCGTCCTTAAAGATTTCGCTATTGGTCTTTTTAATCCTTCTTTATAAATGTGACAAATTTAGTACAAGAAAGAGGGTGCCCAAAGTAAAATAACTTTTGGGCACCCTCTTTTCATTGACCATTTGTAAATTCAGTCCGTTGATTTCCGTTCCAGGCGCTTCGCTTTTCCGCGGGGCTGGCGGTGAGCCTCCTCACCGCAGATGGCGTCTGCGGGGTCTCACCTGTCCAGCTGATCCCGCAGGACACTGATTTGCTTCCTAGAACCTGCCCGTACGATGGAAATGCGCTAGCATTTTCGGAGGAGTCTACGCGCCTTCCACTCCAATCAACTCAGAGTTTATATTAATGGGCATTTCTTTTATTTTTCCTGAATTCATTCGAACTTTTGAGTCTACCTTTGTCTATTCATCGCTTTACCATAGCAAAAAACAACCGCTCTGCTGTTGGTTCTGGAGACTTCATGGTGTAGTCCCCGGTTACTTCAACATTTGCAAAGCCTGCTTGTTCTAGCCATTTTACATAAGTACCCTCGGGATATGTACGCTGGTAGTGCAATTCATCGACTCTGTCATATTTCCCTGACGATTCATCAAGGACGAAGAAGGTGAGCTCATGTTCCACGCTGTGGGTACCTTCGCCCCTGAAGCTATTCCAAATATAAGTGATTTCTTCATCATCCCAGGTAAAGGTCGCATCTGCAAAAATATGCTCCATTTTATAGACTGAATGGACATCAAACAGGAATAAGCCCCCTTTTTTCAAAAGGCGGTGGACACCTTCGAAGGTCTGCCGGACTGCCTGCTCATTTTCCAGATAGTTCAGGGAGTCACAAAAGATGCCAATGATATCGAATTCACCTAAATCATCAATCTCGGTCATGTCCTGTTGAAAAAATTGTATGTTCAGCGATTGTGCCTGAGCTTTTGCCTGGGCTACGGAAAGCATATCACTAGATAAGTCCGCTCCAGTCACTTCAAAGCCCTTTTGTGCAAATTTAACAGACAGCTCCCCGGTTCCGCATGCGAGGTCGAGGAGCTTCATTCCGTTCACTTGATATTTCTCTTTGTATGCCTCTACGATCGAAACCCATTCATCATAGGGAACATCCTGCATGAGTTCATCATACAAATAAGCGAAACGTCCGTAAGACATTAATTTAACTCACTCTGCACGTTTTCGATTGGAGCATCACCCCATAGGCGCTCAAGATTATAGTAGCTTCGTTCTTCTTTATGGAAGACATGGACAACCACATCACCGATATCGATCAGCACCCATCGCGCTTCATCAAAGCCTTCCATCCTCTTTAGGCTATGTCCTTGTTCTTCTGCTTTTTCCCTGATTTCACGGGCAATCGCTTGAACCTGCTTATCTGAATTCCCGTGGCAAATGATAAAATAATCGGCAATCAATGAGATGCCTTTCATGTTCAATACCATAATATCTTCTGCTCTTTTATCGTCCGCTGCTTTTACAGCTGTCATTAATAATGCGCGATCACTCATTAAATCAACCTCCTGAATTTTGTACGATGCTGTTGTATGCATTGAATGTATCCGGAAAGACCGGCTGGTTTTTCTTCATTAAAAATTGGATCGTATTTTTCATTGATTGGACCAGCGCGCTGTCCAGATCTTCTTCTGCCATTTTCCTTACTTCATCGACACCTGGAAAATGTCGGCCTGGTTCAATATAATCGGCCAGATAGATGACTTTTTCCAGGAGTGACATACCGATTCTTCCTGATGTGTGATAACGGATTGCATCAAGAACTTCTTTGTCGTCAATACCAGCTTCTTTTTTTGCAAGGTAGGCTCCTACCGGGGCATGCCATAGCTCGCTGTTAAACTCAAGCAGGATTGCCGGCATTTTTTGTTCTTCGATGATTTGCCTCATTTCATCCTTTGGGCGGAATTTTGCGTAGTCATGAAAAATAGCAGCCATTTCCGCTTTCTTTATATCTGCTCCATATTTCACTGCAAGCTTGATGGCTGTCTCCATCACACCAAGAGTATGCTGGTAGCGATGTTCAGTTAGTTGCAACTTCACAATTTGAAGCGCTTGTTCACGTTCCATATAAACCATGCTCCTCTATATAAACCCTCACCGCATCGGGCAGCAGATAGCGAATGCTTTTGCCGCCTTTTACTCTTTCTCTGATCATACTAGATGAGATATCCATCTGCGGTGTCTCTGCGTAAAGAATATCATAAGATGATTCAGTGCTGTATGAAGGCCGGCTGACTCCGACAAACTTGACCATTCTCATTAATTCATCAATTTTATGCCATTTGGGCAGATATTCAACCATATCGCCCCCAATGATAAAATGAAAATCAATTTCTTTATACATATCTTTCAATATTTTCATCGTTTCATACGTGTAAGATGGGCCGCTTCTCTCGAGTTCTGCTTTTTCAATTCTGAATTGCTTGTTATCAGCAATGGCAAGCTCGAGCATAGCCAGCCTGTCTGATTGGCTGATGGGCTCATCCACTGTCTTATGAGGCGGCACCTGATTCGGCATGAACCAAACCTCATCCAGTCCATAGGCATGCTGCACTTCATTCGCAATCACTAAATGTCCGGTATGCGGCGGGTTAAAGGTTCCGCCCAAAATGCCAACTTTCTTCAAACAGGCACCTCCCAGTTTTTATCTTGGAAGAACGATTTGCTTATTTTCACGAGACTCTTTATATAAAACAATGGTGTTTCCGATTACCTGGACAAGCTCTGCCTTCGCACCGCGCGACAACTGTTCAGCCACAGTATCCTTATCTTCATCACAATTCTGCAGGATACTCACCTTGATCAGCTCTCTTGCTTCAAGTACGTCTGCGATTTGTTTGACCATATTCTCATTTACCCCACCTTTACCAACTTGAAAAATCGGTGTAAGATGATGGGCTTTGGATCTTAAAAAACGTTTTTGCTTACCTGTTAACATATGTTAACCTCCTAAATTTCTTAAAACATTTGCTTCCATTCTTTCGATATCGGGAAATATCCCTGTCCATATTTCAAAAGCAAGCGCACCTTGGAAAACGAACATTCCTACACCATTCTGGACGGCGGCGCCCCTTTTGGCCGCTTCTTTTAAAAACTTTGTTTGCAATGGATTATAAATTATATCACTAACGATCGTATTCTGCTTTAAGTTTTCCGGCAAAAGCGGCAAACTTTCTGTATCAGGCACCATCCCGATTGAAGTTGTCTGGATAACAAGCTGATAATCGGCCAGTGACTTTTCAGCTGTTTCCTTATCAATAACTCTGGATTCAACCTCGTATGGACAAGAGCTGACAAGCTCTTTCGCTTTTTCATCAGTCCGATTGTAAAGGTCAATCTTTCCAATACCGGATTGTGCCATCGCAAAATAAATGGCTCTTGAAGCACCACCAGCACCAATAATCAAAGCTGACCTTGAACCAAGGTCAGCAGCCAAGTATTCAAGCCCTTTAACGAATCCAGGACCATCCGTATTATAGCCTACCAGGAGGCCATTTTCATTTTTGACTGTATTGACCGCTCCAATTGCCCTTGCTAATGGATCAACTTTATCAAGGTGCGGGATGATCTCTGTCTTATGCGGAATGGTCACATTGAATCCACTCACACCAAGCGCTTTCAATCCCTTAACTGCAGCCTCAAGATTTCCTTTGCTCACATGGAAAGGCAGATAAACGGCATGTATTCCATAAAGCTCAAATAAATCATTGTGCATGGCAGGAGACATCGAATGCGCAATCGGATCGCCAATGACACCGAATAATTTTTTCATTTCATCTCCCGCCCTTCCTCTTTAAATTTGGTTCCTATATAAGTGACCTTCTCAGCATCACATTGACGCCTTTAGGGACATACGCGGCAATTTTCGCGCCTGCATCATTGACCGTTACCCAGCCCAAACCTGAGAAAACAACATCTGTTTTGGCTTCCTTGATGGTAAACTCATGGCGGACAAGTTCAGGGAACTCGTCCATTTGCTCACGGCGTGGAGGTGTCAGCAGCTCACCGGCATGATTTTTATACAGCTCATCTGCATTTTCAAGCTTTGTCCGATGAATATTAATTTCATTCGGCACATAGCAGGAGAAAGATCTTCTTCCTCCCGAGATGTAATCGAAACGGGCCAGTCCGCCGAAAAACAAAGTCTGCTGTTCATTCAGTTGATACACCTTAGGCTTGATTTCTTTTTTAGGCGTAATAAACTTCAAATCTCGCTTATCCACGTAGTGCGCCATCTGATGGTGATTGATGATACCTGGTGTATCTACAATCGCTTTGCCATCCTCGAGCGGAATTTCAATCATATCAAGGGTCGTTCCAGGAAAGTGTGAAGTGGTGATTATATCACCTTCGCCTGTCACTTCCTTGATGATCCTATTGATAAAAGTAGATTTCCCTACATTTGTACAGCCAACAATATAAACATCTTTGCCATTACGGTATTCGTCTATCGCCGCAGCTGCTTCCTTTATATTGAAGCCTCTTGCTGCACTGACGAGGAATACATCAATCGGATTGAGCCCCAATTCCCTTGATTCCTTTTTCATCCAGTCAATCAGTTTTTGCTGTTTGACTGATTTAGGTACGAGATCAGCCTTATTGCCGATTAACAATACCGGGTTTTTTCCGGCAAAACGATGGATACCAGGCAGCCAGCTCCCATTGAAGTCGAAGATATCGACAATTTTGACAATCAAGGCATCCCTGCTGCCTAGTTCATTCAATATCTTTAAAAAATCGTCATCCGTCAGGCTTACATCCTGGATTTCATTATAATTCTTCAAACGGAAGCATCTCTGGCAGACAACCACCTCTTTTTCCAATGAAGAAGCTGGAGCATAGCCTAATTCCTCTGGATTCTCCGTCTGGATGATGACACCACAGCCTGTACAGTTTATTTGCTCACTCAAATCTTAGTCCTCCCAATTCAGCTTTCCTTTTTTCCTGAACCAATTTAATATTCTTCTTTCCACTTTCCTGTTGAATCTAGTCACAAACCCATCTGTCTGCGCAACAGGAACAACAAGAATAGTATGGAAACCGCTTCTGTTGCCGCCAAGTACATCGGTTAAAAGCTGGTCACCTATAACGACCGTTTCTTCTTTGGGCAATCCCATTTCTTTTAATGCTCTATGAAATGCACGGGTCATCGGTTTTCTCGCTTGAAAAATAAATGGAATTTGCAAAGGATCCGAAAATGCCTTTACTCTTTTCTCATTATTATTTGAAACAATTGTTACGAGTATTTCATTTTTCCTCATATTATCAAACCACTCAATAAGCATCGGCGTCGCATAGGGACGATCCCACTCAACGAGTGTATTGTCAAGGTCAGTGATGATACCCTTCACACCTTTTTCATGCAGGCTTTCGGGGGTGATTTCAAAAATACTTTTCACATGCTGATCGGGCAAAAAATGCTTTAGCAATTTCATTACACCTCATTAATTAAATTCCTATCATACCGTTAACATCATACCCAATTTTATCCTCGTATTCAAAACAAACATTTAAATGTATGTAAATTAAAACCAAAACCTCTCTATTGGTCGGCAAAATCAAACTCAATTCGCTTTAAATTCGAACTTTTTTAAAATATCCCAAAAAACTTTTCGACAAAATCCAAGCTTTTCCAGCCCTGTGGATAACCTTATGCACAAAATACACATTGATTCTATTACTAATTTCCCATTTATAAACAAATTAATCACAGGTTATCCACCGCTGTATGTGGATAATTAGAACAGTTGTTCTCCAAGTTTCATTCTGATAGAGTAAGGGTAGAACAAAACAACTTACAATTATATGCAATTAACATCTGTTTTAGTATAACCTTTTTGGGGGTGAATGACTGGAATGCGTAAACTGTCGGACGAGCTGTTGATCGAGTCATATTTTAAAGCAAGAGAATTGAATTTAAGCTATGAGTTTATTCGTTTGATTGAAACGGAAATCCACCGGCGTTCATTATCTAACCGAATTAAAGCCTCATCCTGACAGCCCCCTAAAAGGGCTTTTTTTTTTGCAATAAGAGCTTCTTAACATTAGTGAAGGGCACAGATTCAGCCTGTGCCCTTCAGTCTTCAGCCTTGTCCCATTAATGTGCCGATTTTTTCTCCATACCTGATAGGATAGGGAGGAGCTATTTCCGGCATCAGGTTAATCGTACCTTTTTCGAACAGCAATACTACAGTCGAGCCGAAGGTAAAGTATGCCATTTGATCACCTTTGTCCAGCTTCGATCCGTCATGTGTTGTTTCAATCGAATTGACAAACATGGCTCCTACTTTAATGACAGCTGCCATGCCAGCATTATGCCTGATCTCAGTAATTTTCCGGTAGTTTTTAGACAATGGGTAATTTCCATACTTCAACCCCATTTTATTTACGGGGTATGACTTCAATCCCAAAGTCCATTGATTGGTTACCTCTCCATTCACCGGGCTATGAATTTGGTGGTAATGGCTTGGACTCAGGTAAAAAATCATATAAGTTCCCTGCTCATATCTTGCCATCGCATCATCATTACCCAGCATTTCGGAAATGGAATAAACCTTTCCTTTTACCGTAATGGTTTTATTAGCTGCAATTTCGCCCACCTCTTCGATTACCGAATCTACTGGACTAACGACTGACAGAGGATCCTGATCTATTTTCCTTGCTCCCTCTTTCAGATTCCTGATGAAAAAATGATGAAGACTTTCATATTCCCCGATAGGCTTTTCCATTTCCTCCTGGTTGATGTTATACGTTTTGGCAAAGGAAGGAATAATCCTTTTACTGCTTTTGGATTTTGCAAATTTATGCAAAATGGCAGAAGTCCATTTCCCATTCGTCAATTCTATAAGAATACGATAGATGGATTGAAACAATGTTCATACCTCCGATTTCATCTATGGTTCGCACCCGAAAAAGTGTTTTTATTTTCCGGAATACATCAAACATTTCGAAAAGTATCAAAAAGAAATCTTTACGAAAAAGCATAATCAGCTTAGAATTATATATTATTATATAATAACCCAATGTGCTAGTTCCCTTTCCGATTATGAGGAGTGAAATCTATATGTTTCTTCATGATGTACTTGACACAACTGTCAAGAAAGTAAAATCCCAGACAGCCAATCTGCTCACATTGGCAAATCTTTCTTTGGGCGGATTTGCCATCATTTTTGCCATTAACGGCAATCTGAATTTAAGCCTTTTGCTGATCTTCATAGCCGCCCTGGCCGATCGTTTTGATGGCATGGTCGCAAGAAAACTCAACATTGAATCTGAACTTGGAAAGCAGTTAGATTCAATGAGTGATATTATATCATTCGGCGTTGCGCCCGCACTATTAATCTATCAGGGAATTTTATCCGATTTTGGCGCACCTGGAGCCTTCTTTATCGTTTTCTATATAGGCTGCGGGGCCTTCCGCCTTGCACGATTCAATATAACCGAAAATACAGGGTATTTCACAGGATTGCCAATTACTGCAGCAGGAGTGCTGGCAACGCTTAGCTTCCTAGCCATTCCTCACGTTCCTCCTCAAACGTTCCTGTTCATAATGATGGCTCTCAGTCTGCTGATGGTCAGTCCCTTCAAGCTGAGAAAAGTATAAAAACCCAGCCTCATGGCTGGGTTTTCGTATATTTTTAGATATTGGAACACGAAACCTGATGTTACATCCCAGGCAAGCTGATTACTCCTCAATCAAGGCGATAAATTCCTCGACATCCTCCACACACATACGGACAGCTTTTTCCCAGAACTCCTTTTTCGTCAGATCGACGTTCAGATGCTTTTGGGCAAGATCCTCAACTGTCATAGAAGCGGAGTCCTTCAATAGAGCAATATATTTCTCTTCGTACCCCTTGCCTTCTTCCTGTGCCAGCGCATAAATCCCTAATGAAAATAAATAACCGAAGGTATACGGGAAGTTGTAAAAAGGTACTCCCGTGATAAAGAAGTGCAGCTTTGAAGCCCAGAATAATGGATGATACTCATCCAGTGCACCACCATATGCTTCTGTCTGGGCATTCTTCATCAATTCTCCCAGCCTTTCTGTGGTGACAACTCCCTCTTTGCGTTCTTCATAGAATTTCGTTTCAAACAGGAACCTTGAGTGAATATTCATTAGAAGCGCTACCGAACGCTGAATTTTATCTTCCAACAGACTCAGCTTCTCATCTTTTGTTTTCGCGTTCTTGACAGAAGCATCGGAAACGATCATTTCAGCGAATGTAGAGGCGGTTTCAGCAACATTCATCGCATAATTACGATTAAGCAAGTGCAAATCGCGCATGGCATAGGTGTGGAAACCATGTCCAAGCTCATGGGCAAGTGTAGAAACATTGGATGGAGTGCCTGAGTACGTCATGAAAATCCGCGATTGGCTGCTCTCCGGGAAGAAAGTGTGGAATCCGCCTGGAGCCTTACCAGGACGATCTTCTGCCTCAATCCAATTGTTTTCAAACGCCATTCTCGCAAAGTCAGCATTCTCCTTGCCAAATTGTTCAAAGTTATCGACGATGAAATCTGCACCTTCCTGATAGGACATTTTCGATTCGGTGCTGCCAATCGGTGCATCTAAATCGTACCAACTCAGTTTGTCCAGTCCAAGAAGCTTTGCTTTGCGGTTCAGGAACTGAACAAATGGCTCCTTATTGTCGGAAATAACCTCCCACATGGCATCGAGTGTTTCCTTTTTCATCCTGTTAATGTCTAGCGGCTCTTTCAATACATCTTCCCAGCCACGGAGTTTATAGACATTCAAGCGAAAGCCTGCAAGATGGTTAAGTGTCTTCGCAAAAGCTTCCTCATTCTCTCCCCATGCTTTTTCCCATTGAGCAAAAACTTCTTTCCTGACAGATCGGTCAGCATTAGAAAGCTTATTGGCTGCCTGTCCTACAGATAGACTTTCGCCGTTGAAATCGATTTTAGTGTTGCCAACTAAAAGGTCGTACATCTGCCCCCAGCCATGATAGCCGTCCACACTCAATGCATTGATGACCGATTCTTCTTTTTCGGAAAGCCTTTCCGCTGCCCGTTCGCGACGTTCTGTAAGCACAAAACGAAGTTCCTGTAAAAGCCCTTCCTGAACAAGCTCACTCCAGACAGAATCCGAAAAACTGGATAGCTTCTGATCAAATTTGGTAAGTGCTGTCTGCAAGGACGCACTAAGTTCAGTGACAGCTGCCTTTAATTGTCCGGCCTTTTTATCGTTTGTATTTTGAGCATGCAGACAGCTGACAAAAGCTCCTGCCTGCCTTACCTTCCTTGCCGCATTATCAAACATTCCTACGAGGCTCTCCAGTGTGGTTCTCTCGCTTTCTTGGTCAGCAGGCTGCCAGTTTTCAACTTCCTTTTTAAATTGATCGATTTCCACTCCTGCTTCCTTTAGATGTGCAGCAAATTCCGGAGAAGCACTCCCTCCTTCAAAAAATACGTCTAGGTCCCAGACTTCTGAGTATGTATTCGACATTGATTATCCCCCTTTTTTTCTATCATATTATTATAATGTTATTTTTCTAAAATTTCTATTTTTTCGGATGTTTTTCCGAATCTGTTGTTTTGGGCTTCTATAGTGATGGCCTTGACCAGAATATTAAATGATTCGAAATGGGGGATATATGGGCAGAATCAAGAATAAAGGTTTACCCCTTTTCAGGATAAACCTTTGAACCTTCTAACTGTAAAAATACCACCATCCGCCAAAAATCAGGACGATGACCAGCAGGATGATGAACAGCGCAAACCATACACCACTTCCGCCGTAATAACCCGGATAACCTCCATAAGGGGCACCGTATGGTGGATAGTAACCGTAAGGCATACTCTCACACTCCTTTACTGTATCCTGTTATTACTTTATGGGGATCTGTCCATTTTGGTTTGGGCTTTTAGCAAACCTTTTCAAAAATTTTTAGTAAAACTCGTTATATATGCACAGTTTTTCCTTACTTTTCATGTAGGATGAACTTAACAATCATTTTGCAAGGAGTTTTAATATGGCAACGATTCTGTTAGTAGATGATGAAACGCGTATGCTTGATTTGCTTGCGCTGTATTTAACACCATTAGGATATAAATGCATCAAAAAAAATTCTGGCACCGAAGCCATCAGCTTTCTTGAAGACTACACTGCAGATCTTGTCTTGCTTGATGTCATGATGCCTGAGATGGATGGCTGGGAGACATGCAATGAAATTCGCAAACATTGGGATATTCCCGTCATCATGCTTACTGCCCGGAGTGAGAAGCCTGACATTGTGCGTGGCTTGAAAACCGGTGCCGATGACTATATCACCAAACCGTTTGATGAAGGTGAATTGGTTGCAAGGATTGAGGCAGTACTGAGGAGACAAAATAGTAAAAGCCCTCTGCTCTCTTTCAATGGATTAAAACTGAACATAGATTCCTATGATGTTCAGTTCAATGGCACATTAATTCCTCTTACCCCAAAGGAATTTGCCCTTCTCAGCCTTTTCCTGCAAAACGTCAATAAAGTCTTCACAAGAGAACATTTAATCTCCACTATATGGGGCTATGGTGTCGATACCGAAGACCGAACGATCGATTCACACGTCAGGAACCTCCGGGATAAACTCCGCAAAGCTGGTTTTGCGGTGGACGATTATCTGTCTACCGTTTGGGGCGTGGGCTATAAATGGATAAGTTAAGATTAGTTTCCTCCTCTTGAGGTTTCGTTCATAATCTATTGGTTATAGAGAGATAATAGAGACGTTATCTTTTAGACAGGAGGATTAACACTTGGAAACTTTATATGATCGCCTGGGCGGACAGGATGCCATTTCAAAAGTAGTGGATGTGTTTTACGAAAAGGTTCTGGCTGATGAAACAGTGAACAAATTTTTCAAGGAAACCGACATGGAAAAACAGCGCCGGCACCAATCTCTGTTTATAAGCTGGGCGTTAGGGGGACCTAACCAATATTCTGGAAGAAGCATGGAGCTTGCTCATAAAGGGATGAACCTGAATGACGAGCACTTTGGTGCAATCGCCAACCACCTGGCTGCCAGCCTCAGGGAATTCGATGTCTCGGAACAAGACATCAATGAAGTCCTTGCAAAGTTGACAGAGATGAAAAACGATATACTTTATAAGTAAGACTCTTTTTACCTTCTATTCTAGGACATGTACAGCGATTATCTAAACGAAACAGCCTATAATAATGAAAAAAGGAGAAGGGAAGTCCCCTCTCCTTTTCTATTTATTTAATTGTTTAGGCAGGTTTTGCAGGAAGGAGATCATTAATGTCATGCCTTCCCTAGTTTCTTTCTGTGTGACAGCCTTCATCAGCTGCATGGATGACAACGGTTCTTTATCCTTTGTTTCCTCTTGAGCATGATGGAAAGCAGTAAGCATTCCATCTACCAGGTCAATGGCTCCCAGCTGGACGAAGGAATCGGCAAGTTCTACGCCTTTAATTGCCTTTTCAGCCATATCGGTCACCATCGGGCCAGTCATCGCACCCTTCATGGCAGCTGCCATATCCGCAAGCTGCATCAAAGATTTCAAGACACCTGTTTCTTCCATGCGTTTCACTTCCATCAAAGTACGCTCGAGGTTCTCAGCCACCTCAGGAAGGGTCTTCAATAAGGAAAGTGTTTCAGGCTGAAGCAGATCATCGGCCATCTCGACCATCTTTACGCCTGTTTCGGCAATCGACGAGACCATTTCCCCGGTCACCGCATTCATGGCTGCATCTGTGAAGCTGACGAGTTTATGTTGAGCATTTTGTTGAGCTTGAGGTGTTTCTGTAGCCATCTCAACCACCCCTTCTATAAAATCCCTTTGGCATTTAACCAGTAAAGCTCATTGTATACTGCTTTGAACCAGTGAAGAAGGTCAGACGTTTCTGCTGGCTGCGGCGGGTTATTGTAATCGAATGTAATCATGCTGGCATCTTCAAGGCTGTTTTCAAGGAAGCAAGCTACCTTGCCATTGTAGACAGCAGTTTCCGGTCGTCCAGTCAATCTGCTAATGATGTTGGCAACTAACGATTCAGACTGATAGTGTGCTGTTGATCCAGCTTTGCTGATTGGAAGGTTCGTCGCATCGCCAATTACATATACATCATCCTGGCCAATCATTTTCAAAGTTGTACGATTCGTCGGAATGAAACCGGACTCATCTCCAATACCAGAATCAATCACTGCTTTTGCGCCAGTATGTGCCGGGATCGTAATAAGCATGTCATATTCGTGTTCAGAGCCGTCCATCGTGATTGCAACCTTGCGTTTTGGATCCACTTCTTCAAGATTGAAGAATGTCTCATATTTGATATCGCGCTTCTCAAATTGCGGAAGAGCCCATTCTGCAACCGGAACCAATGAATGGATACGGCCGATAGGATAAGCGTATTTGATTTCAATATCCTTGCGACGGCCATTCTTGCGGTAATAGTCATCCAGCATCAATGCCAGTTCAAGCGGAGCAGCAGGACATTTGTGCGGAACATCGATGGTGATCAGGATTCTTCCTTTCTCCATCGCTGCAAGGTCTTCGCGCAGACGTTCAGCACCATCCAGTGTATAGAAGTTATGCGCTCCTTCCCTTAAGCCAGGTACACTGTCAAAGTCCGGATGTGATCCCGTCGCAATCACAAGGTAATCATACTGGTACTGTTTTTTCCCTTTGACTGTCTTCTTTTCGACGTCGATTTTCTCAACGTCATCATATACAAGGTTAACATGTCGATGAACGAGTGTTTCCTGTTTCCTGATGAAGTGCTCTGATGGCTTTTCATTGAAAGCGATGAATAAGTATCCTGGCTGGTAGATATGCTTTTCTGTATTGGATATCAAGGTCACTTCGACTTCACGCTTCTTTATCTCTTCCCCAAGCTGGCGGGCTAATCTGTTTGCGACCATTGTACCCGCGCTGCCGGCCCCAAGAACCACAATTTTCTTTGTCATTTGGTCCACACCTCTTTATTGGTTTCTTTGATGAAGGCTATTACTGAATAAACAGCAATCTTTTACTTTACCTTTTTAACTGCGATCTTGAATTCATCGCCTTCATTCTCGAGGTAGGCAATTTCGTGGCCCATTTTATTGACCCATTCAGGAATATCAACTGCTGAACCTTTATCAGTAGAAAGTACTTCTACCACATCTCCAACTTGTGCTGTTTTGATTCCTTTTACCAATTCCATTAGTGGTCCCGGGCAATATGCCCCTCTTGCATCGATTGATTTAGTCACTCGTACTTCACTCATGATTTTTTCCTCCTGTATAGTTAAGTTTTATGTTAGAATAAGAGAAGATTTTTTCATTTTGGATGAATGGGAAATGGTTGAAAGGCCTGCACGCCGTATCACTTTTTCCCTTTATGCAGCTTACATCGTAATAACTGTTGCTCCTTGAGTCATTCCCAGGAATTTTGTAACCCCGATCACTCCATCAAACACATCGATCATGTCTTCTTCTTGCCAATCCATAATGTCCATTGCTAATGCGCATCCGTAAATGTTAAGTTCTCCCATATCCTTTCCTTCCTGTAAAAGTGAATCGAATAATGGAATTTTCTTTGCCAGCATTTCCTTGCCAATCGTTCCAGTGATGAAATCAGTGCTTTCAAAGCTGTCTTTACGGAAGGATTTCAATGCGTTCATTGTGACGAAGACATTCACAGTCATGCCTGACATTGAAGCAACCGATCCTACCAATGCACCAGCGTGTAACTTTTCAAGATCCTCAGATAATAAAATAACGGCTAAAGATGGGGCTTGCTGTTCCATAATTTATTTCCTCCTAATGAAATCGAATGATTTATCTTACACTTAAATTATACCCATACCCCCATATCTATGTCTGTTTCTTTTATGTGAACGTTCTTAGTCCAAAAAGTGACAAAACAAGGTGTTCATAGAATTAACTCTTGATTCTTCTGAACTATAATATCCCTTAAATTTCCATCATAAAATATTTATAAGGACAGACACAATCGTCCCCCTTCAGACATAGGAATTTATTATAGGCGAAAGCCTAAAAAAGCGGGGGTGGAAACATGTCGGGCATACTTACAGCACTCGGGTACTTAGTTAAAGAAGTGATCCTTCTTGTTTCGTATGTAAAAAACAATGCATTTCCTCAACCGTTATCTGCAGCTGATGAGCGAAAGTACTTAAGGTTGATGGCCAATGGCGACCCACACGCCAGAAACATGCTGATTGAGCACAACCTTAGACTTGTCGCACATATCGTGAAAAAATTCGAAAACACCGGCGAGGATTCAGAGGATTTGATTTCCATTGGAACAATCGGCCTAATCAAGGCTATCGAGAGCTATTCGGAAGGCAAAGGCACCAAACTGGCAACCTATGCTGCCAGATGTATTGAAAATGAAATCCTCATGCATTTGCGAGCATTGAAGAAAACCAAGAAGGATGTATCCTTACACGACCCAATCGGCCAGGACAAAGAAGGAAATGAAATTTCACTGATCGATGTCCTGAAGTCCGAATCAGAAGATGTCATTGATACCATCCAACTCAATATGGAGCTTGAAAAAGTAAAAGAATATATCGATGTCCTCGATGAACGTGAAAAAGAGGTCATCGTTGGCCGCTTTGGTCTTGATTTGAAAAAGGAAAAAACACAGCGTGAAATTGCCAAAGAACTCGGCATCTCAAGAAGTTATGTATCCAGGATCGAGAAACGGGCATTGATGAAGATGTTCCATGAGTTTTATCGTGCGGAGAAAGAAAAGAAGAAGAATAAAGGACAATAACGAAAACCCGGGGACGACTAGCCCGGGTTACTTTTTTATGCTATTTAAGCAAGAAAAAAGGCATCAACCCAGTATTGGTTGATACCTTTTGAACATCCTATTCTACGCTCACTTCTGCAGCAACTACAAGACCGACAGCTCCGCAGATTACCAATCCCATGACAATCAAAAACATGCCTATCACCCCTTTAGCATTCACCCGTGTTTACACCAAATTTATCATATAAGGACGATGCTAAAAGGAAGAGGTTGTGAACATTTTGTTAACGATGAGATTTCTTTTTCTTGAAAATTAGTGTTAAGAGCAAAACATGCAGTGACATACAATTTACCTCCCGACTCCGTCGTTAGGTGGTGTCCTTCTCCACCCATAAGCTAGCCAGTCTTCTTTGAATTAAATAAATCATTTTCTTTCCACCTTTCTTTAGTTAATTATTCAAATGAATTAAAACGGGCGCAGCATTGTTTGACGAGTTTTATTATCTTCAACCATTTTTTCAACCATTTCGTTATGGCGAATTTCTTCTAAAGACATTTGACGTTTGTTAATCGTAATTGTAAAAAACAAGATATTTAAGGTCATAATCGGTTCACCTCCTTTAAATTTCCACCCCAAAAAGCCGCAAGGATTCCTCCCCTGCGGCAAAACGGGCACAAAAAAGCCACAGGGCACGATTCTCCCTGCGGCCATGGATGTATAAGTGTCAAAAAAACAGCTTAAATAATCCAGTCCGATCCGGTCGAATGCGTATTGCGATATGAAGTTTGTGCGTTATTCCAGTATTTATTCATGATCATTTCACTCGACCTCCTTTGAATTATTTAACCACATTGGTAAGTATATCCACTTCAGGTTAGTTTGTAAACCTTTTTTGGTCACTTTTTCCAAAAAAAGATTCGTCAAATTCCAACAAAAAAAACGCCCTCTCAAGGACGTTTATTTCTTCATCAGCATTTCCTGGCCTTCTTCTGACTCAATCAGCAGATTGCGGTATTTTTTTGCGAAAGAAAAGAATACGATGGAACCAGCAAGGAATCCAGCGGAAGCACCAGTAGCAATATATATATCTGTCATCACTTTCGTTTCAGACGGAATGATCGTGCCTAGATAAAAGAACACTCCCACAGCAAGAAGAACTGTAGCAAACTGTTTAAAATCAACCATTTTTTCATAGAGTTGTCTAGCCTTCATCATTATCACCTGCATTTTAATAGACTTAACCACAACCCTACTGTAACATCTTTTAAACACATTTTATGTATGTAATTTTTGGAAAAGAGATGAGTTGAGATATGATGTGAGGTAATCTAAGGTTATGCTATTCTATTTGGATGCACCATAGCTGCTTATTCAGACAAAACTGGCGGCTCCTCTTGTGATTTTGTCTGAACCTGGGGCTACTTCGGACAAAACGGGCGGCTCCTCCTGTGATTTTGTCCGAACTTAGAGCTACTTCAGACAAAACTGGCGGCTTCTCCTGTGATTTTGTCTGAACCCTGGGCTACTTCGGACAAAACCGGGGGCCCCTCCTGTGATTTTGTCCGAACTTGATGCTACTTCGGACAAAACTGGCGGCTCCTCCTGTGATTTTGTCTGAACCCTGGGCTACTTCGGACAAAACCGGGGGCCCCTCCTGTGATTTTGTCTGAACCTGGGGCTACTTCGGACTAAAAGGGCGGCTCCTACTGGGTTTTTGTCTGAACCTTAAGCTACTTCAGACAAAACTGGCGGCCTTCTCTGTGATTTTGTCCGAACTTGATGCTACTTCGGACAAAACCAGCTTCTCTTCCTGGGATTTTGTCTGAACATGCCACTACTTTAGACAAACGAAACCGCTCCTCCTGCGATTTTGTCTGAACCTGGGGCTACTTCGCAGAAAGCTAGCGGGGCCGACTGGTTTTTGTCTAACCTACGCCCCTCCCTAGTTTCCAAAAAAAATAGCGTGGAATAATTTCCACGCTAAAAAAAGATTTGTTTTTCAGATTAATTAAAGCTTCCAGTTCTTGACCATCTCATTGACGATTTCAAACGAATTCTTTGACGCAAGTTTTGTGAATTCAAGGAAGTTCACATCTGCTGAGCCATCGGCCTGGTCGGACATGGACCTGATGATCACGAATGGGATGTTGTTCATGCTGCAGACCTGTCCTACTGCTGCACCTTCCATTTCTGTACAATAACCATTGAGCTCCTCATACAGGAACTTCACTTTATCGCGGTCGGCGATGAATTGGTCGCCGGATAAAATCCTGCCGCTGACGATTTTCTTGTCCTCGACTATTTCTTTGCTTGCTGAAATGGCCAAGTCTATCAATTTCTCATCTGCTTTAAATACAGAAACTTCTGTATAAGGGATTTCCCCTAGTTTGAAGCCCAACGCACGAACATCCATATCATGCTGTACACAATCAGTGGAGATGACGATATCGCCTATTTTAAGATCAGGGTTCACAGCACCCGCTACTCCTGTGAAAACAATCTGTGATGCAGCAAATTCATCGATCAGGATTTGAGTACATACACTTGCATTCACTTTCCCTACTCCAGATTTACACAATACAACGTCATATCCATTGAAAGTGCCGACATAAAAAGTAATGCCTGCTTTCTTTTTCTCACCATAATCTTTCATGGCATCAAGAATATGCTGTATTTCTTCATCCATTGCACCAATAATACCAATTCTGCTCATTATTGAGACCTCCAATGTTCTTATTACATTCTGTTTTTAGCTTTCCGCTATACTTTCCAGACTTCGAACTTATTTTTAAAATCCTATGAAAGGAGCTTTGACATTCGATTTGCTTCATAAAGGACTTTTTCTTCATCAATCGTCTTGAATTGCCCATTATCCAGAATTTGTTTTCCCAGGACATAGACATCCTTTACATCCCGTCCTGAGCCAGAATAAACAAGGTGGGATACTGGATTATGCTTAGGATAAAAGAATGACTGATTGGAGTTCACGACAATGAAATCCGCATCTTTGCCTGCTTCAAGAGATCCAGTCTGTTTTTCCAGCCAGAGTGACTCTGCACCATTGATTGTTGCCATCCGTAAAGCTTGCTGAGCAGTGATGACCGTCGCATCCTGGGCAAGCCCTTTATGGACCGTTGCTGCAGCTTTCAGCTCTTCAAATAAGTCGAGGTTATTGTTGGAAGCAACACTGTCTGTCCCAAGGCTGACGGTGACTCCCCTTTCCAGCATTTTGCCAACTGGGGCAATTCCGCTGCCCAATTTAAGGTTGCTGATGATGTTATGTGATACTTTGACGTCTTTTTCAGCCAGGATTTGAATATCCTCTTCATTCACATGGACCGCATGGGCAACAAGCGAAGGCCGGTCAAAGAATCCAAGCTTCTCTAGATGACGCACCGGTGTAGCACCATATTCCTCGATATTCTTCTCTACTTCGAATTTCGTTTCCGACATATGCGTATGCAAGGGAACATTCAGCTCAACCGCTTTGTCAATGATCTGGGTGATATACTCTGGTGAGCAGGTATATGGGGAATGCGGTGACAGCATCGTCGTGATCCTCCCATTTGCACCGTTATTCCAGCTCTTCGCAAAATCTGCTGCTTCTTTAAGCTTGCTCTGTCGAAGCTCCTCTGAACCAAAGCCGATTATACCGCGGCACAGAACTCCACGAATGCCTGCTTCCTCAACAGCCTTGGCGATTTCGTCCATATTGTCATACATATCAACAAATGTGGTAGTACCTGTGCGAATCATTTCAAGAATGGATAGCTTTGCACCCCATTTTGCATGCTCCGGTGTATATTGGGCTTCAAGCGGCCAAATTTTGTCCTCCAGCCATGTCTGTAAATGCAAATCATCCGCATAGCCTCTCAGCAATGACATTGGGGTGTGTCCATGCGTATTGACGAGGCCCGGGAGCAGGATATTCCCTTTTAAATCTATTCTTTCATCATAAGAGGCAACATCATCAGGCGTAGTGCCCACATAGATGATTTTCTCTCCTTCGACGCCAATGGCACCGTTCGTAAGAACTTCATTGTTTGTATTACCGGTAATAATTGTGCCATTATAAAATAACTTTCTTGTCATATTTAATCTCTCCTATGTAAAAAACACTTACTTACTAGAATTCGGTGGTAGTCCCGGAAATATGCCTATCGTTTTAATTTATCAAAAAATGTATCATTTTTATAGAGAATTTGCTATTTTATTTGTGTCAATAAGTTGTATACGAAAGGGGAAAGGAATCTATGAACTTCCAGTTTGATCTAATAGAAGACAAGGTTGAATTTTTTGAAGCGGTCGACCTGAAATCACTGGAACAAAAAATCAATAAGCAAATCGAAATCAATAAAGCAATCATGCTATCAGTCCACCATGTGTCCCACCAGATGCATTTAGATGATAAAGGCAGGCTGTTCTATTCCGCAGTGGTCCACTTCAAGGCAAAAAAATAAAGGGGCCGCTGCTTCAGCCCCCTTCCAATCTTTATCTTATCTTTTATCATTTTGAATCAGTTCTTCCACTTTTACCGGTTTCCAGCCTTCGCCGTCCACCCACTCAATCCAAACTCTGAATGTCTGGTCACTGCCCTTCTGAGAGATCGTTCCGACCGCTGTATTAGGCGCACCGCCATTTTCATTCCACCATACTGTCATGTTATCTTTATCGATTCCTGTAGCATAGGAATAAGCTAAAATCATTTCCTGCCAGTCTGCTGCATTCTGGTCAAATACGGTATTATGTTCGCCGGATTGGGTAGTTCCAACCGGTTTCCACTCAGGATTCTCTATCGTTTGTTTCACATTGGCATCACTTCCGCCTTCTGTCACGATTGGATCAGCCAATTCTTCATCCTCTGCAGACTCCTCGTCTGCTTCTTCTGAAGCTGATTCATCCTTTTTTTCGGAATCCTGGCTATCGTCTTTTTTGTCATTAGCCTTGCTGTCATTTTTTTTATCCGGAGTGGCTGCGGCCTGTTCCTTCTCAGCACCAACATCGTTTTGGTCGGCAACCCCTTCATCATTGCTGAAGAAAATGTTAAATGAGACAATTCCAATCAACAAGATTACAACAACAATCAAGCTATTTAAAATAAGGTTCGTTTTTCTGCGTTTTGCCCTCATTTGAGAACGTGACCCCTCATTTAGGTTCTCATAATCATCGTGCTTCAAGATCTTTCCCTCCCTTATAAGGTTGTCAACATTCTACCATGACTGGGGGCAAACTTGAAGGATTTTATATTCATCTAATGATGGTTCAATTGTTTTCAGGACCTTCAGCCGAGCTACCATGATTGAATGCATAGACCTCTTTTACTATATCTGCAAAAAGAGGATTGACCCCACCTTCATTTTCTAAAACCCCTAAGTTGACCGTTACAAGAGCATACTTTGGTTTCTCGTAGGGAAAATAGCCGGCGAACCATTTATTGTGCAGCTGTTTGTCGTCATCTATGTAAATCCCTGTTTCTGCAGTCCCTGACTTTCCTGCCACAGCATATGGCAAATCCTTGAACCATCTTCCAGTACCTTGCTCGTTCACAATGACCTCCCGTAAAAGTTTTTGGAGTTTCATCGCGGTGAATGGTGATAGTTTGTCTCCTTCAAGCTTCTGTCTAGGAAATGCGGTCATTTCAGCACCATTTTGATACTGGATCGACAGTACTGCCCTGACCATATCCTTTTCCCCGCCCCTAGCGATCGTTGCCATCATGTTTGCCACAGCAAGAGGGGACACCCTCACTTCATGCTGGCCAATTCCGGATAATGCGGCAAAATTCTTATCCTTCCTCGCTTCATCTGATAAAAATACCCTGCCTTTTTCCTCGTCCTGGATCTGGCTGAAATCTTCTAGATGGAAAATGTCTCCTTTCCACCCTACACCGCCAGTGATTGATAGCTTCTCTGCGTATTTTTCAAGGATATTAGGGTCCTGCTCCTGGAGCTCGCGGGCTACCTCTCCAAATGTCCGGTTGCAGCTCACTGCAAAGCTATCTTGAAAATTAAGCAATCCATAGTCATATTTTAAATCCGGTGCCCCGCTGATAGTCTTGCTGCAATCAAATTCCCTGGCAGGATCATCTAGCCCCTGATCAATCGCTGCTGCTGCGACAACTGTTTTAAAGACGGAACCAGGGATATGCTGCTTGACCATCATATTTTCAGTTCCCTCGTCGTTAAAAGGTTTTTTACGGTCAATGACAGGCCTTGACACCATTGCAAGTATACTGTTCGTTTCAATATCCAGAAGCACCACGCCGCCTCTATTGATCTTGTACTGATCCACCTTCTCCTCTAGCAGTATTTGCAGGTCTTTGTCTATCGAAGTCTGCAGATTGATTGGATAGAATGGGTTTGCAGGGTCTATGTATTTAACATTGATCCCGAATAATGGTGCTCCTTCTCCATCGACATGATAAACCAGCTTTGATTTTCCTTCAGCAACGAGGAACTCGTCAAAACTTTTTTCCAGTCCAGAGAGACCAATCAAGGTCCTTGGCAGCAAATCTTTCTCTCCATATCTTGACTTCAGAAGAGTCTCATTCTCCCCAATGATTCCTAAAAGTTGGGCAGCCGGTACTTTCTCCATAGGGTACTTCCGCTCCACAGCAAATACTCCCGGAATTTCCATTTCATTAATGGTTTCCATTTGACTCCTAGTCAAAATCACCGGATCCGGATCGCCAAAAGCAAATGGTTCCTTGGAATCTTCCACTGCATTTTTCAAAGAGTAAGCAGATACACCTAATGTCCTTGCCACCTTGTCTGCTTCCCAGTCGATCTTTTTCAAAAATGGGAACAAGACGAGTACGGATGAAGTTTCAAAGGATAATGGGTCTCCTGTCCTGTCTAGGAAATTCCCACGGCCGTTGTCTACAACCATTTCCTGAGACCTTTGCTTGACACTCGCTTCAATTAAATTTATTTCATGCTTGGAAAAGGACTCTGTATCAAATAATTGCAGCTGCGCCAGCCGTAACATCAGCAGACCAAAGACAGCTATACAAATCGAAATCCAGGCCACCATTCTTTTTTTACGCATAAAAAACACCTCGTCAAAAGTGTTGACGAGGTGCTCATGTTTCAAACATATGGTATTACTTAATTGTTGTAATGCGGACGTTCATTTCACCGCCAGGAGTCTGGACAGTCACTTCGTCTCCTACTTTTTTGCCCATAAGACTTTTCGCAATCGGAGAGTCGTTTGAGATTTTGCCTTCAAATGGGTCAGCTTCTGCGCTACCGACGATTGTATAGGATTCTTCATCGCCATCAGGAAGCTCGACGAATGTCACTGTGCGGCCAAGGCTGACTGCATCTGTGCTCACTTCGTCTTCCTGGATGATTTTTGCGTTGCGGATCATATTTTCAAGAGTGGTGATACGGCCTTCAACAAAGGCTTGCTCTTCTTTTGCTGAATCATATTCAGAGTTCTCTGAAAGGTCGCCAAAGCTGCGCGCGATCTTGATTCTTTCAACCACTTCTTTGCGTTTTACCGTTTTCAATTGCTCTAATTCTTGTTCCAGCTTTTCTTTTCCTGCCTGTGTCATAGGAAAAACTTTTTCTGTAGCCAAAATACTTCACTCCTTCTAGTCTTCACAATTCCCCAAAAAATTGATTGTGTACTATTATATTATGTATCCTGAAAAATATACAGGAGCGCGACCTTACAAGGGCGCGCATGTTAAATAGGGCCGTTATGGGCCATTTCCTTTTCCTTGGACAAAAGGAAGCACTTTATTCAAGTACTTCCATGTCCACATTATCTATGCTATTGTGTCACAAAAATGATTTTTGTTCAAGAATTGTTTGAATTTTTGTTACCATCAAGTCAATCGCCACATGGTTGTGGCCGCCCTCAGGGATGATGACATCAGCGTAACGCTTGGTCGGTTCGATGAACTGGTTATGCATTGGCCTGACAACATTCACATACTGTTCAATGACCGAGTCCATTGAACGTCCGCGTTCCTTGATGTCACGAAGGAGTCTGCGGATGATGCGCAAATCAGCATCTGTATCAACATAGAGCTTGATATCCATCAAGTTCCGCAATCTTTCATCCTCAAGAATCAGGATCCCCTCAAGGATGATGACATCCTTCGGCTCTACATCGACAACTTCACTTGAGCGAGTATGGATGGCATAATCATAAACTGGCTTCTCAATCGCCTCGTGGCGTAGCAGCTTTTCGATATGCTGTATCAACAGATCGTTGTCAAATGCCAGCGGATGGTCATAATTCGTCTTCAAACGCTCTTCCATTGGCAGATGGCTTTGGTCCTTGTAATAGTAGTCTTGCTCAATCATCAGAATTGATTGGCTCTTAAAGCTATCATAAATCGCTTTTGTTACAGAAGTCTTTCCTGAGCCGGAGCCGCCGGCTACACCAATTACAACAGGTTTGCGGTCCATGTATTTACTTCTCCTTCCGCATCATGTTATTTGTGTAGACAGGCTTGTCCATCTTGAACTTCACGATTTGCAGCGGGTGGCGGGCAACATCCAATTCATTGCCATCTTCATCCCAGATCTTATCAATCACATGCGTGAAGTTTTCGATTTCAGGTCCAAAGAATTCAACCTCGTCGCCAGGCTTGAAGTAGTTCCTTTGCTGAAGTGTCACCATTTGTGTTTCAGCATTGTAATCAAGCACGAGACCAGCAAAATCGAAAGTTGTCTTTTTGCTATGGTTTCCAAACATTTGCTCTTTATACCCAGGAACTCCCTCAAAGAAGGCTGTTGCTGTTTCACGGTTCGCACATTTGTCCAATTCTTCAAGCCATTCCTGCTTGATGATGAAGTTTTCAGGATCCGCGCAATAAGCATCAATCACTTTGCGGTATACACTTACTACCGTAGCAATATAGTGGATTGACTTCATGCGGCCTTCAATTTTCAAGCTGTCTATTCCAAGCTCGATCATGCGAGGGATGGACTCGATCAGCTTAAGGTCTTTAGGGCTCATTGCAAAAGGCGAGTCGCCTTCTGCAAACAATGCGTTCTCTTCATTTCCTTCAAGTGTGTACAAATCATAATCCCAGCGGCAAGACTGGCAGCAGCCGCCACGGTTAGAATCACGCGCAGTCATATGATTGCTCAATGTACAGCGGCCTGAGTAAGCAATACACATTGCGCCATGGATGAAGGTTTCGATCTCGATGTCTACTTTTTCCTTCATTTCCTTGATTTCTTCTGCACTTGTTTCACGAGCAAGAACGACACGCTCAAGTCCTTCTTCCTTCCAGAACTGGACAGCCTTCCAGTTTGAAAGAGATTGCTGTGTGCTCAAGTGGACTTCAATTTCCGGAGCGACCTTTCGGCATGTTTCGATGATCAGAGGATCAGCGACGATGATGCCGTGCACACCTGCTCCCTTCAAGCCTAATAGATAATCTTCAAGACCATCGATATTTTCATTGTGGGCAAAAATGTTTGTTGTAACATAGATTCTTGCACCGTATTTCTTGGCGAATTCAACGCCTTCCTTCATTTCCTCAAACGTGAAATTATCTGCGTTCGAGCGCAGGCCATACTCCTGACCGCCAATAAAAACGGCATCTGCACCATAGTGGACGGCAATCTTCAATTTCTCAAGATTTCCGGCTGGCGCGAGCAGTTCTGGTTTTTTCACGATAACACGTTTACCGTCAACAATCTGCGAGATTTTATCTGCTACTGCTGTCATTACGCAACCTCCTCATAGTTCTTACTGTTAATAAACCGTCTCTTTGAAAAAGAATCCTGTATCCAGCGGGCGGTTTGGCGGCTGCAGTTCTTCCGCTGCTTCCAGCAAGCCATCTTTTTCTTCGTCGTACTGCTCTGGATCCTCAACAGCCAGGTCAATGGCTTTGCGGTAAAGCTTCGTGACTTCAAGAATATATTCTGGGCTCTTCAGGATGCCGTCAATTTTAAAAGAATCGACTCCAGCTTCCACAAGCTCCGTTAGTTCATCAATAATGCAAATATCGTTAGGACTCATGATATGAGTGCCATTTTCATCCTCGAAAATAGGATATTTATTTTCACGCTCTTTATCGTGCAGGAACATATTGCGTTCTTGTTTACGGTTCTCCACTTCAAGCGCTTTGCCTTGATATTCAAAGTAATGTCCAAGCAATGGTCGTTTAGACTGGAACATGTTCATCATTCCGTGAACCTGCACCTCAATTTCAACCTCGGCATTTTCCTTGATTTCAACAATAGCATCCATATTGATTTCCCTTGCAAGAACAGCGCGTTTTGCACCTTTTCTGCCCCAATAGTTGCAAGTATACCAGTTAGTTCCTGTTGTTTCCGTGCTCCAATGAAGCTTCAGGTCAGGAGTATATTCCTTTGCAGCCATCAGTACTGCCGGGTCGCCAAATGTGACTCCGTCCACATTGGCATCCTTAAGGAATGTAAGATACTCACCAAGCAAATCAATTTTTTCATTGTGGAACAAAGCATTCATCGCGACAAAAACTTTCTTGCCCTTTGAGTGTGCCAGTTCGATAGCCTGCTTTACGTCTTCACGGCTAAACTCGCCAGCAAGACGCAGACCGAATTTCTGTTCACCGATCAAGAAAGCATCTGCTCCTGCCTCTGCCAGTGGAATAATTTCCTCAACGCTCTTTGGAGTTACCAATAATTCAGGTTTATTCATTCCGTTCACCTCTTCTTACTAACCGCTATACCATCGCCTATCGGCAGGATGACAGTATCATACTCCTGATTGGCTGCAAGCCAGCGGTTGAATTCATCTATTTTTTTTACCAGGCTGCGTAATCTTCTGCTTTCTGCTTCCTGATTATATACAAGCCCTTTAAATAGGACATTATCCGTAATGATCATTCCTCCCGGTTTTAAATACCTGGAGTACATTTCAAAAAATCGCTTATATTGTCCTTTGGCTGCATCAATAAAAATGGCATCAAATGGACCATGGCCGGCGACTTCGTCTTCCAATTCAAGGGCATCTCCTTGAATTTGGATAATCCGCTCCTGCAGTCCTGCCCGCTTAATATACTCAACAGCAAGCTCGAACCTTTCATCATCACGCTCTAGAGTGACTACTTTTGTTTGCGGGAGGGAGTATGCCATTCTTAGCGCGGAATAGCCAATTGCTGTCCCTACCTCCAGGATCGCTTGTGGCTGCTGGATTCTCAACAGCTGGAGCATGGTTTCAATACCCGCAGGCTCCATGATTGGGACACCATTTTTATCTGCATATTCCTCCATCTCTGTAAGGAGGGCATTCCTCGGCTGTATTAAAGAATCTATATAATTTTGCAGCTCTTGATTTAGCAAGCTGCTTCACCTCTATTCAATGGCTTAAACTCAGCCAGAGTAGATATATTAAAATGACTGTCCGAGCATGAAAAAAATAGCGTTCACAGTTTAAGAGGGTACACCTAAAGGCAATGTTGCCTTACGGGATCATCAGCTAAAAGCTACAACTCCTACTTCTGCAATACACGCTATCAATAAATCTAAGCTCACATTTAGAGCCTTTGCTAGACAGTGACATACTATTGAACCTAGAAAAAAACACTTGTATTATTTTATCACAATAAGAAGGGAAATGCTAACCTTTCTGCATTTCCCTTTAATTTACTGTTATTTTTTATTCGTGATATGTTCATCCACTTTGCGATTATGCTCTGCCAATGTCTTGGAGAACAGCACATCTCCGGTAGAGGTTGCCAGGAAATACATATCATCCGTATCAGCCGGTGCAAGGGCAGCTTCAATTGATATTACCCCAGGATTAGCGATTGGACCAGGTGGCAGACCCTGAATTTTATAGGTATTATAAGGATCATCAATTTCCAGATCCTTGAAGAATACCCGTTCTTTATGTTCGCCGTGTGCGTACAGGACAGTCGGATCTGTTTGCAGCATCATCCCCTCTTCCAGGCGATTGTAGAAGACGCTTGCAATTTTATCGCGATCCACTTTCTCTGTTGCTTCCTCTTCAATCAGTGATGCCATCGTCATCAATTCATGTGTCGTCATTTCCTTTTCTTCCATCTGGCCTCTGAAATCACCAAGCACTTCTTTTGTCTTTGTCAGCATGACCGTAACAATTTCCTCGACAGTCGGCTTTTCAGAATAAAAAGGATAAGTTGCAGGGAACAGATAGCCTTCAAGTGGATACTTCACATTTTCTTTCAGGATATCTTCTGTGAGAACATCAGGGTATTTGCCCATCAATTTATTGATGAATTCCTTATCGTTCAGCTGTTTGAAAATCTCTTCCTCATCCTGCTGTGTCTTTTCGGCAATAATACCCGCAATCTGCTTTAATTGCTTACCCTCAGGAATCGTGATTTTCATGACAACTTCTTGCATGACCTTCCCAGTTTTCAAGCTTGTGACGATTTCAGGAAGCGTCATGGAAGGTTTCATTTTATAGTCGCCCGCCATAAAGCCAGCTTCGTTTTTGAACTTCACATAATATTTAAAGACTCGAGCATCTCTGATGATTCCCTTATCCTCAAGAATCTGTCCGATACCCGTTGTTGATGAACCGATCGGAATATTGACATCGACTGTTTTCTTGCTGTTTGCATCCACCGGCTTCAAGGCTTCTTTAATATAGTAATAGCCACCCCCGCCAATTGCCCCAATGAGCAGAATAGCCATGATGGAAGTGATGAAAACAATCTTCCTCACAATTCTCGCTTCCTTTTGCTGCTCTACTAACTTCTCAGTAATCAGCTTCTTTTTATCTGTTTTTATATTTTTTTCGTCAGACATAAGTTCCCCCTCCAGTTAACAATACGAACTTCCTGGATACTCCCTATTAACACATCTCGAATCATTATACTATATTTTCTATTTTTATTTGCAAATAATTACGAAAAAATACTCATGACGACAAATAAACCGAGGATTCGACAGGCAAACCAGGAGGAACACATAATACTATCGAGTGGTTGTTTGTAGGTGGAGGCCAATACTGTGCGTAAAAAATGGTCTATTGGACAATTTCCAGTGGTACTCCCTTCTGTTTGTCCGATAGGGCCCTTTTATCGGTCACTTTCTCTGGTTTCTTCTCTCCGTTTGTCCGATAGACCCCTTCTATCGGACATTTTAACTGATTTCTTCCCTCTGTTTGTCCGATAGAGCCACTCTATCGGACACTTTCTCTGGTTTCTTCTCTCAATTTGTCCGATAGACCCTTCCTATCGGACATTTACATTGTTTTCTTCACTCTATTTGTCCAATAGAGTCTTGCTACGGTCTCTTTCTAGTGATTCTTCTTCCTGTTTATCACATTGTCCTATCCACAAAAAAAAAGACCAGGCATCATCCGCCTGGTCCCTGTTCTACTATTTTATTCTTCGTCCTGCTCAGCAAGGAATGTTTCCAGCATTTCCTCGATCATGTCCCATTCTGCGTCAGTTTCGATTGGCATTAGTTCGCCATCTTCGTTGTCTTCAGAAGGTGTGAATGCAGATGCATGGATTTCGATTTCTTCGTCATCGTTATCCTCTGCACCTACTGGATAATAAAGCACATATGATTTACCGAATTCTTCAGAATCAAATGTGAAAAGTACTTCGCATAATTGTTCGTTGCCGTTTTCGTCTACTACTGTAATGTTGTTTTCGCCGTGATCCATTGTAGTCACCTCAATTTAATTTTGGCTATTTAAAAAGCCTTGTAAAATCATTACTGCAGCCATTTTATCAATGACCTTTTTTCTTTTTTTGCGGCTCATGTCCGCCTCTAGCAAAACTCGCTCGGCAGCCACTGTCGTCAGGCGCTCGTCCCAAAGAATGGCAGGGACTCCGAACCTTTCCTCCAATTCACGTGCATAGAATTGGCTAGCCTCTCCGCGCGGGCCAATAGTGCCATTCATGTTTTTAGGCAGCCCGACGACAACTTTGCCGACTTCGTACTCTTTTATTATTTTACCAATTTCATCAAAACCAAACACATTTTCTTCTTCGTTGATTTTCAATGTTTCAAGACCCTGAGCCGTCCATCCTAGTTCATCACTCAGGGCAATGCCGACTGTTTTCGAGCCAACATCGAGTCCCATGATCCGCAATTTATTTCCCCTCTCGCTGGTTCCTTAGATAGGATTTAACCAGTTCCTCGATAATTTCATCCCGCTCCAACTTGCGGATGATGTTGCGGGCATCCCGATGGCGGGGAATATAGGCCGGGTCGCCAGAGAGCAAATAACCGACAATCTGGTTGATTGGGTTATAACCTTTTTCCTGCAATGCTTCGTACACCTGAAGCAGGACTTCATTTGCATCATGCTCAAAAGGCTCTTCGGGAAAATTAAATCTCATCGTCTTGTCAAACGAGCTCATCGAATGCACCTCACTTTTAAAAAATGGCCGGTAAAATTTTCTTCAAGATACCTTCATTCTACACTACTTTACTTTTATATCAAATTGATTTTACCCATTCTTCGGCAAATTGAAGCGCATTTTCGAGTTTTGAAGGGTCTTTTCCGCCAGCCTGGGCCATATCTGGACGGCCTCCACCGCCTCCGCCGCAAATTGCTGCTGCTTCCTTGATCAATTTTCCAGCTTGATAGCCTTTCTTGATCAGGTCATCTGTCACAGCGGCAATCAGGTTCACTTTATTGCCGTCAGTCATGCCAAGGAGGATGACTGCTGATCCAAGCTTCTGCTTCAAGTCATCAGCCATATTCCGCAGGCTGTTCATATCAGCCGCTTCAACACGGGTTGCCAGCAATTGAACTCCATTCACTTCTTTGACCTTCGAAGTTAGGCTTCCAGCTTCAATATTACCCAACTTAGCTGAAAGAGATTCATTTTCGCGCTGAAGCTGTTTCATTTCTGCAAGCATTGAGTCAATTCTGTTTGCAACTTCTTTTGGAGATGTCTTTAATTTAGATGCTGCATCCTTCAGAATAGTAATCTGATCATTCAGCACTTTATATGCTGCTTCTCCTGTTACGGCTTCAATCCTTCTTGTTCCTGCACCGATTCCGCCTTCGGATACAATCTTGAACAGGCCGATGACTGATGTGTTTGGAACATGGCACCCGCCGCAAAGCTCAAGGCTGTAGTCGCCAACTTTTACAATGCGGACAATGTCGCCGTATTTTTCACCGAATAATGCCATCGCGCCCATTGCTTTAGCTTCAGCAATCGGCTTGAAGCTCGTTTCGACCTGGATGCTTCTCCAGATTTTTTCATTGACGATTGCCTCTACTTGCTCTAGTTCTTCAGCAGTCACCTGGCCGAAATGAGAGAAGTCGAAACGTAGTCTGTCAGGTTCAACAAGAGAACCAGCCTGGTTTACATGACCTCCAAGCACATCCTTCAATGCCTGGTGGAGCAAGTGTGTTGCTGTGTGGTTCTTGATGATTCGCGCACGATTTTCCTGATCCACTTGAGCTGTGACTTCAATGCCTTTCGTTACCTTGCCTTCTTCCACAACTGCATGGTGAAGGTTTTGTCCGTTCGGAGCTTTCTTTACATCCTTTACAGATACCTTGATGCCATTTGCTACAAGGGTTCCTTTATCGGCAATCTGGCCGCCGCTTTCTGCGTAGAATGGCGTAAAATCAAGGATGAAATGAATCTCGTCGCCCGCGCTCGCTTCCTCAACAAGCTCGCCTTCCTTGACCAAAGCAACGATTTTGCTGGTTGTTTCAAAATTATCATATCCGACGAATTCGCTGCTTTCCTTAATGTCCCCGAGAATGCCACCCTGCACTTGCATGGAACCGACATCCTGACGTGCAGCACGTGCTCTCTCACGCTGAAGCTCCATTTCTTTTTCAAAGCCTTCATGGTCGACCTTCAAGCCTTCTTCTTCAGCATATTCTTCTGTTAATTCAACAGGGAATCCATATGTGTCATATAGACGGAAGACATCCGCACCCTGAACCATGCCACTGCCTTTTTCTTTCTCCTTCTTGATCAGCTCGGAAAGAATCGCAAGGCCTTCGTTGAGCGTTTCATGGAAACGGTCTTCTTCATTCTTGATGACCTTCTGGATGAACTCTGTCTTTTCTTTTACTTCAGGATAGAAGTCATGCATGATTTCGCCAACAACAGGCACAAGCTCGTACATGAATGGACGGTTGATGTCCAGCTTTTTCGCATAACGTACAGCGCGGCGCAATAAACGGCGAAGTACATAGCCTCGGCCTTCATTCGAAGGAAGTGCACCGTCACCGACAGCAAAGGCTACCGTACGGATGTGATCGGCAATTACTTTAAATGCTTCATCCTTCTCTTTGGACTGTCCGTATTTTTCACCGGAGATTTCTTCAGTCGCATTGATGATTGGCATGAACAAATCTGTTTCAAAGTTTGTCGGAACGTCCTGTACGACAGAAGCCATACGCTCAAGCCCCATGCCTGTATCAATATTTTTCTTCGGCAGCGGAGTGTATGTTCCGTCAGGATTATGGTTGAATTCAGAGAACACAAGATTCCAAACCTCTAAATAACGATCATTTTCCCCTCCAGGATATAGTTCTGGATCTTCAGGGTCATTGCCATACTCAGGCCCTCTGTCATAGAAGATTTCTGTGTTCGGACCACTTGGACCTTCACCGATATCCCAGAAGTTCCCCTCAAGGCGGATGATGCGTTCTTCAGGAACACCGATTTTCTCTCTCCAGATATTGAATGCTTCGTCGTCCTCCGGATGAATGGTCACGGAAAGCTTTTCAGGATCAAAACCAATCCATTTTTCATCCGTAAGGAATTCCCATGCAAATTCAATTGCTTCTACCTTGAAATAGTCACCGATCGAGAAGTTTCCAAGCATCTCAAAGAATGTGTGGTGGCGCGCTGTCTTTCCGACATTTTCGATATCGTTTGTACGAATCGATTTTTGCGCATTAGTGATACGCGGGTTTGCCGGAATCACACGGCCATCAAAATACTTTTTCAATGTCGCTACACCACTGTTGATCCAAAGAAGGGAAGGATCATCATGAGGGACAAGCGATGCACTCGGCTCAATTGCGTGGCCCTTTTCCTTAAAGAAATCCAGATACATTTTCCTGATTTCAGCACCTGTCAGTTTTTTCATAAAACTAACCTCCTAAACCCAAATGAAATTTAAGCTTTCAGGGATTTTAGGCAACAAAAAAAGCCCTCATCCCTGGACAGGGACGAGAGCTTGCTCGCGGTACCACCCTGATTATGGACGCAAAGTCGTGCGCCCATCTCTCAAAAACGCTTTAACGCAGCTGCTACGGCAGGTTTTGCCTGCACTCCGGAATAGCCTTCTGTTATCCTTCACCGGGAATTCTCTCAGCCTGGGAATCCCTCTCTGGACGATGGTCTATAACATACTCGTTCCTTCTACATTTTTCGAATTATTAATCTATAGCCGAATTATATATAGCCTGTTGCACTTTGTCAAACGACTTGGCAAAAATTACGAGGGACGCTCTTTCTTTCTCTCAAGTATGATATGGTCTTTTGCATGAATGAGTGCCGCTCTTAGGACCACCAGGACAGGAACGGCAAGAATAAGGCCAAGGATGCCGCCTATCTCTTCTCCCGCCAGCAGCGCAAACATGATCATCAGCGGATGCATATGCAGGCTTTTACCGACAATGAGCGGGGACAAGATATTTCCCTCGAGAAACTGCAGTGAAAAGACAATTACGAGTGAAAGAAGCACCATTTTCACAGACATTGTTGCTGCGATGATCACAGCCGGAATCGCTCCAATGATGGGCCCGAAATATGGAATCACATTCGTGATCCCGACTATCGCTCCTAATAGCAGCGAATACTTGATGCCTGCCATCCAAAAAAACAAGGAGGAAAGGACACCAATGATTAGGCAAATGAGCAGCTGCCCACGGATATAGCTTCCGAGAGACTTATCGACCTCATGCAGGAACTTTGTGCCTGGCTGCCTCCACTGCCGGGGCGTCAGATACCAGGCCGCTTTTTTCATGACATCGAAATCCTTCAGCATGTAAAAAGCGATAAATGGGATCACTGCAATCGTCAAAATTGAATTAATGATATCCATCAGGAATGTCATCGTACCAGCGAGCACTCCATCAAGCCATTGTTCCATCCGGGTAATTCCATCCTCGATCCTCTCATGTATCCCTGCCGGCCAAGTGGAGGTCTGATCAACAATGTTATTGACCATTTGCCTATATTGCTCGGCAAAATACGGCGCATTCTCCGCTAAATCGCCCAGCTGACGGATCATTGCTGGTATCCCTTTGTAAAAAGCAAAACCAGCTCCGCCAAAAAATAAAATATAGATGACCAAGATCGAAACTCCGCGATGAAGCCCTCTTTGGTGAAGGGCTTCCACAATAGGGTGGAGGAGATATGTAATGAAGGCAGCCACAGAAAAAGGCACAAGCAGCGAAATCAAAATTTCCAAAAACGGAACCCATATGGCCTGCAATTTGATGAAAACAAAAAGCACAATGAATAAAAGGAGAAGGAATCCAAGCCGGTAATACCATTTCATCTGGATATTCATCATCTTCACCCTCCTTCCTGTTTATTCTTGAAAGAAAGGCGGTGGATTATGCATTTTAGTCTGTCTGTAGGTATTTTAATGCTTATTAGAACGTTCACACTGCATTCAAAGTAGTAAAAAACCCCTGTAAAAATCACAGGGGTTTAAAGTTAAGACTGTCGCTACATCTTAAAATAAAGCTTTGGTCATCTTCTTGCCTAGCTTTTTCATCTTCCTGCCAGACATCATATTATTGTTAGACGTATAGTTGTACGCTGCCATGCCAGCACCAAAAGCAATTACGGAGGTTAACATTTTATTCAATGTGCTTCACCTCTTCGATTTATTTTATATGCCGTATTGACGTTGATCTTCTTCAAATAAATCATCAAGTGAGCTCAATGTTCCATCTTCTTCGACTTGATGGGTATGGATCAAGCCTTTATTCAGAGACAGTTCGATGAAGCAATTCCAGCAGTAATATTGGTTGATGCCAATTTTACCGATATCCTTGCTCCTGCAATTGGGACAACTTAACATAAGGGACACCTCATCTCGATTTGACAGTGACGACGATGGCATCCTTTCCGATTGCAGGCGGACCAGTGGTCTTAATGACACGCTTCCCATAAGCGATATCCGAAAAAAAGCCATCCGTTAATTCGTACCCTACAATCGTGCCCAATTCTTCCATAAAATATACATCTTCCAATAAGCCCAGCTGCTCCCCATCTTTCGTAAGAAGCTTCTTCCCAGCAAGGCTCTCATTATGCTCGAATGTATACTCAGGCTCTGTCTCCAATCGCTCAAGGGCTGACTTGTCTTCCACCATAATTCCATCTTCCCCGAAGGATGAAACCTGATCCACTTTAACCTGAAACGTTTTCTTGATGAACGCACCCTTTTTTACAAGTAAGCCTACAACGCTTCCATTGCCAGAAATGCTCACATCACAAACTTCGCCCAGTTTTTGACCACTCGCCAATTCATATACAGGCAGTCCTTTTAAAAGTGAAAATGTCCGCAAAAGTGTGTCCCGCCTTTCCGAACACTCTTAGTTTCCGCCGCAATACTAAATTCATGTGGTGTAAGGATTTCCATTCTCAGGATTGAAATTAAAAATAAAAGTCAGAGTAAATCTTATGCAGATCAACAAACTAATTAAGAATAATCAGTTGTCATCTTGAATCCTAACCAAAGAAATATATCATTACGAAAGGAAATACGATCATGAGAAAATATTTTACAATACTTTCCATCACTTTAATCTTCCTTCTGATAAACCTATCTCCTGCGCTGGCAGTCAATAATCCAAGAAATACCTATGAAGTAAAACCAGGAGATTATTTATGGAAGATAGCGTCAACCTATAAAACCTCAGTCGCAGACCTCAAACTAATCAATGGATTGCAATCAGATTTGATCCTGGTTGGCCAAAAATTAAGAGTTCCCATCGAGTATGAGGTCATTCCCGGAGACACGTTATGGAAACTTTCGGTTTCATTTAATTCTACTGTCCATTCCATCAAAACTGCCAATGGTTTAAATACGAATATGATTTATGTAGGACAGAAATTAAGGATCCCGCCTAAAAGATTGAACATGCAAGGACAGTATGTCCTGATGACCAGGGATGAATTCAGGGATTGGGTTTTCAACCATCTTTTCACACGAAAAATCGGAAAAATTCAGCAGCATCATACGTATCAGCCATCCTATCAGCAATTTAATGGCACCAACCACTTCTCTTTATTAAAGGGTATGGAAGAATATCATGTGAATTCAATGAAGTGGAGCACCATCAGCCAGCAGCTGACGACATTCCCTGATGGTAAGGTGGCAGTTGGCAGATCATTTAACACACCTCCAGAAGGGTCATTTGGATTGTTGAATGAATCCGTCATGCGAGAGATTGAAGCAGATGCCTTGGCAATCGAAAATGTAGGGAATTTTGATGCCGGTAATAACCAAATGACTGCAGAGCAAAGGGAAACGATCCTTACCGTCACTGCACTGCTGATGATGCGATTCGGACTCAGTCCTTCGATTGATACAATTACGTACCATCATTGGTGGGATATCAACTCAGGAGAAAGAGTCTTGGATGAAGGGCAAGGCCATGCGGTAAAAACTTGCCCAGGAACAGACTTTTTCGGCGGCAATTCCACCGCTGACGCTAAAAATCACTTTTATCCTATGATTATTCGCAAAATGCAGGAAATTTCTGCAACCATGAGATGATCAAGAGAAGGACAAAGGAAGAACCCGCGTTACGTTACGCGGGTTCTCCCTTTGTGATTAGCTCCCTTCCTCCATGAAATCATAAGGAGTCAGGTTTCCCATCCCGATCATCGGATCTGCTTTTTTGATGATGTCGATAAAATCGACTTCTTCGTCTTGATCGATGTGTTCTTCAGTTTGAAGCTTTTGTTTCGACTGCAGCTTGCCTTGTCCCCCTGTTCCCTCTTCACCATTTAATTCAGGAAGCAATTGTACAAGCTTCTCGACGAGCGTTGTATTCCTTGCTGTATCTTCACCGCGTTCAATCCCCATTTTCAGTGCATCCTCTTCTCCGACTAGTATGAGGAATTGCTTACTCCTGGTAATCGCGGTATATATCAGATTCCTGCGCAACATTCTGTAGTAGCTTTTGACCACTGGAAGGACGACGATTGGAAATTCACTTCCCTGGGATTTATGCACCGAACAGCAATATGCATGGGTGATTTGCGATAGGTCTGGTCTGTTATAGGTGACTTCAATTCCATCGAAAGAAACGATCAGCTGATCTTGTTTTTCTGTGTTTTCCTTAGCATAAAATATCGCGACAACTTCACCCATATCGCCATTGAAAACATTTGCTTCAGGCTGATTGACCAACTGGAGGACCTTATCACCGATGCGGTATTTCACATCGCCAAATGCAAGCTCTTTCCTGGTACCATCATCATTCGGATTGAACAGTTCCTGCAGTAGTTCATTCAAACGGTCAATGCCTGCTGGGCCCCGGTACATTGGAGCCAGCACCTGGATGTTCCTTGGGGAATACCCTTTCTTTTTGGCATTTGCGACAACCTTTTCAACTACCTGAGGAATCTGGCTGGTTGTACATTTAATAAACGAACGGTCTGGCTGTTGTGCGGAAATATCCTCTGGCATGGATCCCTTCTTGATTTGGTGGGCGAGTTCGATGATCGATGAGCCTTCAGCCTGTCTGTAAATATCCGTCAGCCTGACCGTCGGGACCCTTTCTGAATCCAATAGATCCTTTAAGACCTGGCCTGGACCTACAGATGGGAGCTGGTCTTCATCTCCGACCACGATGACCTGAATATTATCAGGCAGCGATTTGAACAATTGATGAGCCAGCCATATATCAACCATAGATGTTTCATCGATAATCAGAATTTTCCCATCAAGCGGCTGGTCTTCATCATGGTCAAATCCTTCTGCACCATTCCAGCGCAGCAGCCTATGTATAGTCACGGCAGGCAATCCGGTTGACTCAGTCATCCTCTTAGCCGCCCGGCCGGTCGGAGCTGCCAGCAAGAACGGATATGGCTCTTCTTTTTTATAGTCTTTCGGGTCCAGCGAACATCCGTGAAGCTCAGCATATAGCTCAACAATTCCCTTGATGACCGTCGTTTTCCCCGTGCCAGGACCTCCTGTCAGAATCATCATCGGTGACATCAGCGCAGTCTGGATTGCTTCTTTCTGGCTTGGTCCGTACTGGACACCCAAACGCTCCTCAAGCTCTCCAAGCGCAAGAAGAAACTCCGATTCAGGAAATTGATTTTCATATTCTGTTTGCTCAAGAATCCTTTTGATATTCACAACCAGTCCTTTTTCCGAATAATAAAGGGACGGCAAATAGATTCTCTGCTCTTCAGCAACCAGCTTACCTTCTTCACCAAGCTTAATGATTTCGTTCGAGATATCAGTGAATTGTATTTCTATATTCTGATTGTCCTCAAGTAGTTTTTTCACATCAACGAGCAGCTCTTCTGCTTCCATGAAGACATGCCCGCCCTGGATGCTAGAACTCTCGAGAGTATATAGACAGGCCGCCTTGATCCGATCCGGATGGTTGCCCGTAAGGCCGAGCTGACATCCCAGCTCGTCCGCCCTGCCGAACCCGATGCCTTCGATATCCTCCACAAGCTTATAAGGGTTGTTCTGAATTACTTCAATCGCCTTTTCTTTATAAACCTGATAAATTTTCATCGACAGCTGAGGACCAAAACCATATTCGTTCAATGCCACCATCACTTGTTCAAGGCCCTGATGCTCCATCAATGTGTCATAAAGCTCCTTTGCTTTTTCAGATGCCAGCTTCGGAATCTGTTCAAGCACTGACGGGTTCTCAATTATCCTCGTTATCGCCTTTTCTCCGAGCGTATCGACAATTTTCTCAGCCGTTTTTTTTCCGATGCCTTTGAATAGATCACTTGACAAGTAGCTGATGATCCCCTGCTTTGACTGTGGCAGGTCCTTGCGGAAATGAGTCGCATGGAATTGTGCACCGAACTTAGGATGCTCTTTTATCTCACCGAAGAAAACGTAAGACTCTTGTTCATGAATCCGGGGGAAATACCCTGTTATGACTGCTTCTTTATCCTCGTACTGCTCATTTGTTTCCTCAACCCTGATTCTCAGGACTGTATAAAGATTTTGTTCATTATGAAAAATGGTAACAAGATGCTTTCCTTTCATGAACTTACCCTGTTCTGAAAACAAATCGAGCGAGTCCTGTTTATCCAAAGTACTTCCCCCTTCCTTCCAATGGCTTTTAATTAATGAAGGTCCTGACCTTCAATCAATTTCTTTCCGTGTCCTGCCAGCAAATGGTCTGGCTGGATTTCCAATGCCCGATTGAACATTTCAAGTGCCTTATCCCCATTTTCTTTGTAACCATAAGCTACTCCAAGATTATAGAGAGCGTCTGCATGCTCCGGGTCTAGCGAGATTGCCTGTTCAAGCGCTTTAATCGCTTCATCGATAAATCCTTCCCTTGCTAAACATAGTCCATATTGGAAATGAGCTTCCGCATCATTTTCGAGAAGCTCGGTGCTCCGCTGTAAATATGGCAGAGCCAATTTACTGCTGCCTAACTGCGCGAGGCTCATCCCCAGCATAAAAAAGTTGTCTCCATTATCCAGCCCTTTTTTCATGGCCAGTTCAAACATCTTTCTGGCTTCATCGAAGCTTTGGTTCTCGTAATAGACGCTGCCCTTGCTGTAGTATGCTGCTGTAGCATTTTCATCAAGGCTGATTGCTTTATCGAAAAAATTCATGGCTCTTTCGGTGTCACCTACTGCCGTAAGAACGTTCCCGAAATTTATGTATGCAACTGGGTCCTCTGGATGATCTTCAATCGCTTCGGCAAATGTCTTGGCCGCCTCTTCCCAGTTTCCTTCTTGCATAAACTGAATACCTGTTTGATTTTTATCCATTTTTAACACTCCATTCTCCATGAAATTATACCATATTAAGGGGGGGGTTAGACTCTTAGTGGGTGCCTTCAAAAATCCAGAAATATCCCCACTAGTTCCCCGTCAAAAAATAATCCCCGGCGAAGCTGTCCCGCCGGGGATTTGATCAGGATTAGCCGACATATGTCAGTTTATTTCCGTTCTTGAAAATCTCGTCAATCGTACCGCCGCCTAGACACTCATCACCATCATAGAAAACGACGGCTTGTCCTGGTGTCACGGCGCGAATAGGTTCTTTGAACAGGACTTTCGCAGTTCCGTCATCCTGAAGCTCGACCGTTACAGCATTATCAGGCTGGCGGTAACGGAATTTGGCTGTACATTCAAAAACCCTTGGCTTCTCCATGTCAGATACAAAGCCGACATTAACCGCAGTGATGCTGTCTGAATACAGCAGTTCATTGTGGAAACCTTGTTCAACAAGCAAAACATTGCGTTCAAGGTCTTTGCCGACAACAAACCACGGTTCGCCCGAGCCGCCGATGCCAAGACCCTGGCGCTGGCCGATTGTATAATACATTAGACCGTCATGCTTCCCTTTTACCTGGCCATCCATCGTTTCCATATTGCCTGGCTGTGCCGGGAGATAATTTCCGAGGAACTCCTTGAAATTCCGTTCACCTATGAAGCAGATACCTGTACTGTCTTTTTTAGTTGCCGTGGCAAGATTTGCTTCTTTGGCTAGCTCCCTGACTCGGGATTTTTCCAGATTGCCGATCGGGAACAATACTTTTTCAATCTGGCTCTGACTTAACTGGTTCAAAAAATAAGTCTGATCCTTATTTTCATCAAGACCGCGGAGCATCTTGCGTTCCCCGTCACGATCTTCTACTCGTGCGTAATGGCCTGTCGCCAAATAATCCGCTCCAAGGTTCATTGCGTGTTCAAGGAATGCTTTGAATTTAATTTCCTTGTTGCACATGACATCTGGATTCGGCGTCCTGCCTGCTTTATATTCATCTAGGAAATAAGTGAAAACTTTATCCCAATATTGTTTTTCAAAATTAACCGCATAATACGGAATGCCGATCTGGTTGCAGACGCGAATCACATCCTCGTAATCCTCGGTAGCCGTGCAAACACCGTTTTCGTCGGTGTCATCCCAGTTCTTCATGAAGATGCCGATCACATCATAGCCCTTCTCCTTCAAAATGAGCGCAGCAACTGATGAATCAACACCTCCGGACATTCCTACCACCACTCTTGTATCCTTAGGTGATTTTTCCATTATGCTTCACCTCTTTTCTCTTCCTTTAAAAACTTATTCTTCCCTCAAGCCTGGTTAATTTTCGCAAGCCTGCGGACAATTTTCGCTGTATCCTCAGCTGCTTTTTCAATCTGTTCCCTTGTATTGTGCAGCCCGAAGCTAAAGCGGATGGAATTTGTCAGTTTATCAGCTTCTTTTCCGAACATCGCGACCAGCACATGGGAAGGATCAATTGACCCGGCAGTGCAGGCCGAGCCGCTTGAAGCAGCAATGCCAGATAGGTCAAGGTTGACAAGCATCGCTTCGACATTCGTGCCCGGAAAGCTTAAGTTTAAAATATGAGGAAGTGATTTATCAAGCAATCCGTTCAGTTGGAAAGAGATTCCTCTCATTTCGAGTTGATTGATGAACCTATTCCTTAAATCATTATAGAAACTGCGCTTTGTTTCAAGTTCCTTTTGAGACAGCTCAACCGCTTTGCGGAATCCGGCAATTGCCGCGACATTTTCAGTACCGGCACGGCGTTTCCTTTCTTGTTCACCACCGAAAAGCTGCCTGGACAGCTTGATTCCTTCCCGGATATAAAGAAAGCCAATCCCTTTGGGACCATTGATTTTATGGGCTGAAACTGACAGAAGGTCAACCTTCAGTTCCTCTACATCCAAACTTTCAATGCCATACGCCTGGACTGCGTCTGTATGGAAAACAGCTTGATGATCAGCTAGCATACCACCAATCTCTTTGATAGGCTGGATTGAGCCAACTTCATTATTCCCGTACATAATTGTCACAAGAATCGTATCGTCCCGTAATGCTTCTTCTATTTTCCCAAGAGAAACCAGTCCATTTTCATCTACTGGCAAATACGTGACCTCAAAACCACGCTTCTCCAATTCCTCACAGCTGTGCAGGACAGCATGATGTTCAATCTGGGTCGTGATAATATGCTGACCTTTGGAGCGATTGCTTTCTGCATAACCGATGATAGCCAGGTTATCTGCTTCCGTTCCCCCGCTGGTAAAAATAATATTGTTACCCTTCGTTCCGATGCTGTTTGCCAGTTCATCACGGGTATCATCAAGGATTTTTCTTGCCTCACGACCGAAATGATGGATGCTTGAAGGGTTGCCGAATTCCGCTTCCATTACCTTGACCATTTCAGCCAGGACGTCTGGGTGCATTGGTGTTGTTGCTGCATGGTCCAAATAGATTCTTTCCAAAGTCTTACCCTCTCTTCAGAAGATTTTTTGAATTGGCTCTGTTAAATTTGGCTGTTGATTTCCGTTCCAGGCGCTTCGCTTTCCGCGGGAAGTCGGGGAGCCTCCTCAGCGCTTTATGCGCCTGCGGGGTCTCCCCATGACTTTCTCATCCCGCAGGAGGCTACGCGCCTTCCACTCCAATCAACAGGTTATATAAAACCTCGATGGCCTATAACACAAAACCACTAACTTTTATAAACTATGCTGCCTATTCATCTGGAAAAATTATGAAAAAGACAAGCGAATTCTATACGTCAGGCTTTATATATAAAACATATAAGCGTCCGACTCCCCAAAGTTGTCGGAGTGGTTGGCGAGGTCTTCGATTGTGGTATTATCGAGCACGTCCTTGACTGCATCCCTGATTCTAGTCCAGAGTTCGCGTTTGGCTGGTTCCTCGTCCTCTATCCCTTCGACAATGCTGATTGGCCCCTCAAGGACACGGATGATGTCCCCAGCTGAGATGGCAGAGGGTTCTGAGCTTAGTATATAGCCTCCATATGCTCCTCTAATGCTTTTCACTAGGCCGGCATTCCTGAGCGGTGCAACCAATTGCTCCAGGTAATGCTCTGATAAATCATTTGTTTGCGCAATGGACTTCAGTGAGATCGGGCCTTCTCCATATTTTTTGGCAAGCTCGATCATGATCGTCAATCCGTAGCGTCCTTTCGTCGATATTTTCATATTGCACCTCTATTCCATTTTTTAAAAGTGGTGGTAATAATCAGATATATTTAAATGCCCCATATGGCATTCTCTCACTATAAATAGTATCAAAATCCTTAGTCAATAGGTAGGCTTTTGCAATTATAGCACAAATTGCGTGTACCATGCGCAAGTCCCTCGTTCGTGTTATTGTATATATACGAAATATGCGTTATTGGAGCGATGAGCATGAATCTTAAACCTCTTGCTTTCAGGATGAGGCCGAGGACCATTGAGGAAGTGATTGGCCAGTCCCATCTTGTAGCTGAAGGAAAAATCATAAATCGGATGGTCAAGGCTCGGCAATTATCGTCGATGATCCTTTACGGTCCGCCTGGCATCGGAAAAACCTCGATTGCCAGCGCCATTGCGGGAAGCACGAATTTCGCATTCAGGACACTGAATGCTGTTACCAATAATAAAAAAGATATGGAAGTTGTTGCTGCTGAGGCAAAAATGTCCGGGAAGGTGATCCTGCTTCTCGATGAGGTTCACCGCCTTGACAAGGCGAAGCAGGACTTCCTTCTTCCTTACCTCGAAAACGGGATGATTGTCTTGATTGGAGCTACAACAAGCAATCCTTATCACGCAATCAATCCAGCAATCCGGTCAAGATGCCAGATTTTCGAGCTGAAACCGCTGGAACCAGAGGATATCAAGAAAGCATTGCGCAGGGCCATTACCGATGATGAGAGGGGCCTGGGGGACTTGAAGATTAAGATTACCGAGTCGGCGCTCACCCATTTTGCCACAGCCTCAGGAGGAGATGTGAGAAGCTCACTGAATGCTCTTGAACTCGCAGTGCTTTCCACCGAGCCAGATGAAGACGGGGTCATTCATATAGATGAAGCCGCTGCAGAAGAATGCATGCAGAAAAAAAGCCTTTCACACGATAAAGACGGTGATGCTCATTATGATGTGCTGTCAGGCTTCCAGAAATCTATCAGAGGAAGCGATGTGAATGCCGCCCTCCACTATCTTGGCAGATTGATCGAAGCAGGCGACCTTGTCAGCATTAACAGAAGGCTGCTTGTGATTGCCTACGAAGATATTGGACTGGCAAACCCGCAGGCAGGACAAAGGACGCTGGCGGCCATCGAAGCAGCGGAAAGGGTTGGTTTTCCAGAAGCCAGGATCCCATTGGCAAATGCGGTGATCGAACTATGTCTGTCACCAAAGTCCAATTCTGCTTATGTTGCTCTTGATTTGGCACTGGCTGACATCCGTTCCGGAATCAGCGGGGAAGTTCCTGACCATCTAAAGGATGCCCATTACAAAGGCGCAAAAGACCTGGGAAGAGGCGTTGATTATTTATATCCCCATGATTATGAAGGCGGGTGGGTCAAACAGCAGTATCTCCCGGACAGAATCAAGAACAAGGTCTATTACAAGCCAAAGAAAACCGGTAAATTCGAACAGGCCATTGCGGCTATTTATGAAAGAATTACCGGGCAAAAAAAATAAGCGGAAGGGCCCTCTACGGCTCTTCCGCTTATTTTTAGCTATTCACACGCTCAATCTCAATATCTTTCAATAGCTCTCGGACAACATGGCTTGCCATGATCAGACCTGCTACTGACGGTACAAAAGCATTGGAAGATGGCGGCATTTTCGCTTTCCGGATTTCCGCATTATCATTGCCGACCTCTTTTCGGACATCTTCGCGGATCACGATTGGACTTTCATCGGAAAATACGACGGGAATCCCCTTCTTGATACCCTCTTTACGCAGACGAGTACGTATCACTTTAGCAAGTGGGTCTGTGTGCGTCTTGAAAATATCAGCAATCTGGAAGCGGGTCGGATCCATTTTATTTGCTGCTCCCATACTAGAAATCATCGGGATGTCGCGCTTGATCGCTTCCTTGATTAAATGGATTTTATAAGAAATCGTATCCGATGCATCAACGATAAAGTCCAAGTCATAGCCAAAGATCTCTTCATATGTTTCCTCTGTATAAAACATTTTCAACGCAATGACTTCGCATTCAGGATTAATATCCATGATCCTGTCGCGCATCACTTCCACTTTCTGCTTGCCAACAGTTGAAAGAAGCGCTATCAGCTGTCTGTTGACATTCGTGATGTCAACATCATCCTTATCAATCAAAATCAGCTTGCCAACTCCAGACCTTGCCAGAGCCTCTGCCGCAAACGAACCTACCCCGCCTATTCCTAAAACCGCGACGGTGCTATTCTTCATTATATCCAGGCCTTCTTTGCCAATGGCCAATTCATTACGAGAAAATTGATGAAGCATCCATACTCACTCCAAATTTAAGATTAATGTTACTATCTATACCCGCTTTTGAATATAACATACCCTTCATTAATTTCAAGTATTTTTATAGGAATTGATGTGTATGTAAGTCTTGGTAGAGCAACTCATTGAAAGAAGGCTGACTTTCTAAGAAATGTCTATTAGATGAATTCTATCGGACAAACCAAGCCTAATTTCCATAAATTTGTCCATTAGAATGGCTCTATCGGACAAATTAAAGTCTGTTTCCCCTAAATTTGTCCATTAGAGGGTTGCTATCGGACAAATCGAAACATGATTTCCTATTATTTGTCCATTAGAGGAGCTCTATCGGACCAATTAAAGCCTGTTTCCCCTAAATTTGTCCATTAGAGGAACTCTATCGGACAAACCCAAGCCCGATTTCCATAAATTTGTCCATTAGAGGGGTGCTATCGGATTAAGTCCGTATAATTGTGTAAAAATAAAGAGTCATTTTATTCACTCTTGGCAACACTGTTTTCAACCACGATAAACAAGTGAAAAGAGGAATATAAATGACTCAAGTACAGTTTAACCTGAATGTTGATGTTTTAAAAGAAGCTATTGTAAATTCCAATCTTGATATGGTGATTAAATCTGCCGTTGTGTTGGTATTAAATGAGTTTATGGAAAAGGAAAGAGACGACTATTTAAAGGCTGCACCTTATGAACGTGCTGTCGAACGTCGTGACTACCGGAACGGTTACTATGAACGTGAGCTGTTGATGAGTATTGGAAATATAGCCCTAAAGGTTCCACGGACGCGTAATGGAGAATTTTCAACCACCGTTTTCGAAAAGTATGCCCGGTGTGATCAAGCTATGGTCCTCTCCATGTTGGAGATGGTTGTCAATGGTGTTTCGACCCGGAAAGTGACCAACATCGTGGAACAGCTTTGTGGAAAGAATGTTTCCAAGTCCTTTGTTTCATCCCTTACACAGAAGCTTGATCCCATTGTAAATGAATGGGCTGGGCGACCTTTGAATACTACCTACTACCCTTACGTTTTTGCAGATGCCATGTATATAAAGGTGCGAGAGCACCATCGTGTCGTATCTAAGGCTGTTTATATTGCAACAGCCATTACAGAGAATCATACACGTGAAATCCTTGGCCTTAGTGTTGACCATACGGAAAGTTTTGAAAGCTGGAGCCGTTTTTTTCAACAGCTTAAATCACGCGGACTCCAATCACCAAAACTTATAATTTCAGATGCCCACCAAGGACTACAGAAAGCCATCCAACGTGAATTTATTGGCACTGCTTGGCAAAGATGCAATGTCCATTTCAAACGGAATATTATTGATAAATTGCCTAAAAAGGATTCAGCCGAAATCCGCATGATGATTAAGCGAGTATTTGAAGCAGTTACGATTGAAGATGTACGCCGGTTCAAGGATGAATTGATGAACCGTTTTAGTAATGAGTCAAGGTTTGGAAAAGCGCTTGCTATATTAGATGAAGGTTTCGAAGATACCATACAATATATGAATTTCCCAGAAGCTATCAGGATCCATATCCGAAGCACCAACTCATTGGAACGGCTGAACCAGGAGGTTCGTAGAAGAGAAAGAGTGATTCGTATTTTCCCTAATTCCCAATCTGCGTATCGTTTGGTTGGCGCTGTTCTGATGCATTACCATGTGTCAGACTACTCAAAGAGGAAATCTTTAAAGGGTCGGGTATATTAGCCGCATTTTCAGCTCCACTTCCATCATGGATGATTACATCTCCGGGAAGGGATATCAAATTGAAAACCATTTGACATCCCTTCCCGAAGATGAAGAAAAGAAACCATGGAAGTTTCGCAAAAAAATGAAAGGGTTTGGTTGAGATTACTTGCCGTTAATTTTACACAATAACCAGGACTTGACTTGCTATCGGACAAATCGAAGTCTGTTTCCCTGAAATTTGTCCATTAGAATGGCTCTATCGGACCAATTAAAGCCTGTTTCCCCTAAATTTGTCCATTAGAGGAGCTCTATCGGACAAACTCAAGCCTGATTTCCATAAATTTGTCCATTAAAGGAGCTCTATCGGACAAACTCAAGCCTGAAATTTTAAAAACTGGCCTTTATGTAGATTTCCTTCCAGATACATATACCAATTTTGTCCTTAACAAGCTTGAGACATCAAAAAAACCATGCATTTCTGCATGGTTTTAATTGCGTATGTAGGAAGAGTCCCAATCGTGCCGTCGTGTTGGTTGCCTTCGTCTTGAACCCGCTCTCAGCAGGTGGGTGCCCTGTTCCGGATTTCTGTAAGTCCTCTAGCCAGAGGCATTTACGCGGCCCGAAAACGCGAACTCCCGAAGGATAGATGTTAGGTCAAAACTTCAGGTTAAACAACGAACACATCAGGACTCTTCGTTTGTTGTTATTATAGTACCACAGCCTCGAATGAACTTCAAGAATATGGCCACTGGATATTACTGGTCTTTTTTAACATTTAGTGACAAATGCAATTCATCAAGCTGTGCTCCGCTTACCTCACCAGGAGCGTCTGTCAACAGATCGCTTGCGCTTGCTGTCTTCGGGAATGCAATGGTATCGCGCAGGTTTGAACGGCCAGCAAGAAGCATGACCATCCTGTCCAGGCCGAGAGCGATCCCGCCATGTGGAGGCGTTCCATATTCGAATGCTTCTAGCAGGAATCCAAACTGTTCGACTGCCTGTTCCTTTGTGAAGCCAAGGACAGAGAACATTTTTTCTTGGACATCTCTTTCAAAAATCCTTAGAGAGCCGCCGCCTAGTTCATAGCCGTTCAGTACAAGGTCATATGCCTGTGCCTTGACACTTGCCGGATCACTTTCCAGTAAAGGCAAGTCTTCTCGCGCTGGCATCGTGAATGGATGGTGAGCAGCGAAATAACGATCTGCTTCCTCGTCGAACTCCAGTAGCGGCCAATCTGTAATCCAAAGGAAGTTGAATTTGCTCTGGTCAATGAGGCCAAGCTCTTTACCAAGCTTTAAGCGCAATGCTCCAAGTGCATCTGCCACCACGGACATTTTATCTGCAACGAAAAGAAGGAGGTCTCCAGCTTCGACTTCAAGCTTTGTCTTGAGCGTCGTTTGCTCTTCTTCCCCGAAAAATTTGGAGATAGGCCCTTTAAGTCCATCTTCTTCGGCTTTCAACCATGCAAGGCCTTTAGCGCCGTATACAGATACAAACTCTGTCAAAGCGTCGATATCTTTTCGGGAGTAGTTCGCTGCCGCACCTTTAACATTGATTGCCTTTACCTGACCGCCATTTGCGACTGCTGAAGCGAAGACTTTGAACCCTGATTCCTTCACCGTTTCTGAAAGGTCAACCAGTTCCATGCCAAAACGAGTATCAGGCTTATCAGAACCGAAGCGGCTCATTGCCTCTTCATAGCTCATGCGAGGGAATGGCTCTGTCACATCCAGGCCTTTTACACCCTTCATGACCTTTTGCATCATTTTTTCAGTAAGGCCCATGATTTCTTCCTGGCTCATGAAGCTTGTTTCAATATCGATTTGTGTGAATTCCGGCTGGCGGTCAGCTCGCAAGTCTTCATCGCGGAAGCAGCGGGCAATCTGGTAATAACGCTCAAAGCCGCCAACCATCATCAACTGCTTAAAAATCTGCGGTGATTGTGGAAGAGCGTAGAATTCACCCGGGTGTACCCGGCTTGGTACCAGATAGTCACGAGCTCCTTCCGGTGTACTTTTAGTCAAAATTGGTGTTTCTACATCAAGGAAGCCTTCTCCGTCCAGGAAGTCACGGATTGCCTTAGTTACCTGATGCCTCATCTTGAATGTTTCGAACATGACCGGGCGACGGAGGTCAAGATAACGATATTTCAGACGGACATCTTCTGATACATCTGTTTTATCAGCAATCACGAAAGGAGTCGTTTTCGCTTCGTTGATGATTGTAAGCTCTTCAGCCTGGACTTCGATCCTTCCAGTCTTTAGATTTTCATTGACGCTTCCTTCGCTGCGGGCAATGACCGTTCCTTTCACATCAAGAACGTATTCTGTACGCACCTTCTCAGCGAGCGACAGCGCCTCTGGTGACACATCAGGATTGAAGACAATCTGGACAAGTCCTGTCCTGTCACGCAAGTCGATGAAAATCAGACCGCCAAGATCCCGGCGTTTCTGCACCCAGCCTTTCAACGTTACCTTTTCACCGATAGCCTCTTCCGTTACTTCACCGCAAAAATATGATCTCCCAAACATCGAAACTCCCCCTCTACTTACAGATATCCTTGAATTTTTCAATGAAACTCTCAAGCGGCAGTTGAATTTGTTCCCCATCCGCCATTGATTTCAGGTTAATTTTCTTCTCTTTTAATTCGTCCTCACCAAGCACTGCCACATATCTTGCATTCATTCTGTCAGCAGCCTTGAATTGAGCTTTGATTTTACGATCCTGATAGTCTCTTTCTGCAGAGAATCCTGCCATTCTCAAATTGTGGAGCAAACCAACAGTATAATCCTTGGCTTCATCTCCCAATGCAACGAGGTAGCAATCGATTCCTTCATTAACAGGAAGCTCAACACCCTCAGCATCCAATGCTGCAAGCAATCTTTCAATACTCAACGCAAATCCAATCCCAGGTGTTTCCGGTCCGCCGATTTCTTCTACAAGGCCATTGTATCTGCCGCCGCCGCAAAGAGTCGTGATTGCGCCAAAGCCTTCAGCATCGCTCATTATTTCAAAGGCTGTGTGGTTATAATAATCCAACCCACGCACTAGATTCGCATCGACCTCGAATTCAATCCCTAGATCAGTCAGGTACTTTGTGACTTTATTAAAATATTGAGCAGAGTCATCTGTCAGATAATCGATGATGGAAGGAGCTGATTTCATTAATTCGTGGTCACGGTCTGCCTTGCAATCCAGGATACGCATAGGATTTTTTTCTAAGCGGTTCTGGCAGTCACTGCAAAATTCCCCGATCCGAGGCTCGAAATGGCTGACCAAAGCATCCCTGTGAGCTTTTCTGCTTTCCTTATCACCCAGACTGTTTACAACCAGCTTAAGCTTTTTCAAGCCAAGTTCCTTATACAGAGACATGGCAAGGGAAATCACCTCAGCATCGATTGCTGGATCCGCGCTTCCCATTGCCTCGACACCAAACTGGACAAACTGGCGGAAACGTCCAGCCTGCGGGCGTTCGTAGCGGAACATTGGTCCCATGTAATAGAGTTTCACTGGCTGATTAGGACTTCCAAACATTTTATTTTCGACAAAAGAGCGTACAGCCGCTGCCGTGCCTTCAGGACGAAGCGTCAGGCTGCGGTCACCCCTGTCAGTGAATGTATACATTTCTTTCTGGACGATATCCGTTGTATCTCCAACGCTTCGTTTGAATAAATCTGTATGCTCGAAAATCGGTGTCCTTAATTCCCGATATTGATATCTTTCACAAAGTTCTCTCGCCTTCGCTTCAATGAGCTGCCATTTCTCTGTCTGGCCTGGCAAAATGTCCTGTGTTCCGCGTGGAATATTGATTTGATTAGACACAGTGCATCCTCCTCCATTCATTTCAAATCATTTTTATAGGCATTTTTACTGTTCTCGTTACTTTAATCCTGAGCGGGGCTTAACGCATAAAGCCCTTTTCAAAAAGCAACACACTATGCAAAACCAGCCTTATGTAAAAAAAAGAATACAAAAAAGCCCCCAATCCCTTGCCATAATAACAAGGGACGAGAGCTTTGTATTCCCGTGGTGCCACCCTAATTGAAGCGCATGAATGCACTTCCTCTTTAACAGTTAACGCCTGATTACGTCTTCTTCTAATGATGGGATTGCCCATGTTCAAAGAAAATCCTACGGAGTGTTCATTCACCAAGTCATCATGCAGAAATGCTTTCAGCCAGGGCATTCCCTCTCTTTTCACGTGTTTCACGGCTACTATGCTCCATCAACGGTATGTTTTCTATATAACATTTTATTTATATTATAATACGGAGTCCAAATGGCCTTGTCAAGCACAATTCAAGAACGTTCAATCTGTTTTTTAAGTTTTCTAACATCACGGAGAGAAAGCCCGAATTCCGAAGCTAATTCTACTGTGTTGGCGCTCTGTTCTTTCTGGATAAAATCGTGGAAATCGACTCCGAACAATTGATTCTCCCCAAATGATGCAGAATTTCCTTTTTCACTGAACCGCATGGTATCACCTTCCAATGTTTATTGCTTACTATTCTTCCCAGCGACTGTGAAAAGTTTTCATCTTTTTGCGATATTCTTTTTCACTTGAAATTTTTTCGTTCAATACCGATATAAGAGAAAAGTCCTCGTGATTTTGACGGAAAAATCAGGTAATATATTTTTTATAGAGAATGAGAGGGAGGGAGATCATTGTCCAGAATTAAAATGGTTCCTATCATCCTTTGCTTGATGCTCATTTTTGGGAGCCTTCCAGCTTTTGATTCTGCTCAAGCAGATAACGGGAGCGTCTCGATTACAGCAACAAGCTTGAATGTAAGGTCGGGACCTGGACTAAGTTACCCGATATCAGGGTCAGTGAATAAAGGTGAAAAGTATTCAATCGTCAAGGAAGAAGGCGATTGGATCCAGATCAGCCTTAACGGCAGCAAGAAGGGATGGGTTGCAGAGTGGTTCACTGCTAAGGAAGCGCCCACGACAGCGGCTTCACCAGCTGTTTCATCAAATTCCAACGGTTCAGGAAGCGTCACCGTCAATGGTTTGCGAGTTAGAAAAGGCCCGGGCACCAATCACCAGGTAGTAGGCTCGTTTAACATTGGACAAGCTGTCGAAATCCTTGGCTTCAACGGGAATTGGGCAGAAGTGCGCACGAATAGCATACAGGGTTGGGTTTCGAAGGAATACATATCTGTAAAAGAGAGTAAAGCAACTGAAGCGCCGGCAGTCAGTAGTAAAACAAGCGGGACGGTCACTGCTACCTCCTTGAATGTAAGGGAAAAACCTTCATTGAACGCTGCAAAAGTAGGACAATTAAATTATGGCGCTGCAGTTACAGTCCATTCCCAGTCCAATGGATGGGCCGAAATTACCTACTCAGGAAAAAATGCCTGGGTAAGCGCTCAGTATTTGAAAATTGGCGGAAAATCAACTCCAGACAACGGAAAGCCGCCAACCCCTGTTGACCAGTTCACAGGGACGGTAACGGCTTCACAGCTGAACGTCCGTGATAAAAACTCGCTGAATGGAAGCGTGGTTGGTTCAGTATCGAAGGGGCAAAGCTTCAAAATTATCGATGAACAAAACAATTGGGTCAAGATTGAGTACCAACCAGGCAAAACAGGCTGGGCAGCTGGCTGGTTTTTCGAAAAAAAGAAAAACGGATCAGCAGCGTCACCTACTCAGTCCGTTCAAAACAGCAGCGTGTCTATGCTTCATAATGGGACAAACATACGCAAGGGCCCTAGCACAGGCACAGCCGTCATTTTCCGGGCGAATCAGGGAGACAGCTTTGAAATCCTAAGTGTCGAAAAAGATTGGTACAAAATAGCACTGCCAAATGGCTCTAGAGGGTTTGTAGCAGGCTGGATCGTTTCTGTACAAGGAACTGCACCGCAGATAGAGAGGCCCGGAGCAGAAAAGCACACAAAAAATAAAACAATTGTCATAGACCCGGGGCACGGCGGGCGGGATAATGGGACAACTGGTGTAAGAGGTACTTTGGAAAAGACGCTCACCTTGAAAACAGCCCAGCTTCTATACGACAAACTAAGAGCTGCCGGCACAAACGTGATCTTAACGAGGAACAATGATCATTATATTTCACTTGCGTCAAGAGTCAGCAGCTCCCATTACCATAACGCCGACGCATTTATCAGCATCCATTACGATAGCATCAACGACCGGTCCGTCAGGGGCATGACGACATACTACTACAATTCAAAACAAAAACCGCTGGGTGAACAAATTCACTCAGCTGTAGTCAGCAAAACAATGTTGAAGGATCGCGGCACCCGATTTGGCGACTATCACGTCATTAGGGAAAACAAGCAGACGGCCGTCCTCGTGGAATTAGGTTATTTAAGCAATCCTACTGAAGAGGTGCTTGTCAACACACCTCAATATCAGGAAGCAGTAGCTAACGGGATATTTGAAGGACTTGCCCGCTATTTTAAAAATAATTAAGCACGGTTCCCGGACTGAAGACACCTAACTGTCTTCAGTCTTTTTTCTGTGTGAAGATAAGGGAATAACTTTCTGTACCTTTATGATTGGAGGGAACGAACTGATCAGTTTTGAGGAAGGTACCCTTATGGCTTCCATCACTGACTCATAGGGTGTCGTTCTGCTCGTTAAAGACCCTTATGAGCTTCCATCACTACCTCATAAGGGTGCCGTTCCCCTCGATAGAGACCCTTATGACTTCCATCACTACCTCATAAGGGTGGCGTTCCACTCGATAGAGACCCTTATGGCTTCCATCACTACCTCATAAGGGTGGCGTTCCACTCGATAGAGACCCTTATGGCTTCCATCACTACCTCATAAGGGTGGCGTTCCACTCGATAGAGACCCTTATGGCTTCCATCACTACCTCATAAGGGTGTCTTTCCGCGTGATAGGTACCCTTATGGCTTCGGAAACTGATGCATAAGGGTGTCTTTCGAACTGATAGGTACCTTATATCCTTGAATCCCTCCACAAAAGTGCATCTATAGGCAAAATGTCCAATAAAAGAAGGAATCCCGCTCTTGGGATTCCTTCTCTTATTATCTATTTACTGTCGATAATCAATGTAACAGGACCGTCATTTGTCAATTGGACGTCCATCATGGCGCCGAATACACCGGTTTCGACTTTGATTCCTTTTTCGGCAAGGAAGGTGTTGAATGCTTCATATACAGTTTCTGCATGGTCTGGCTTAGCAGCATCCATGAAGTTAGGGCGGCGCCCCTTGCGGCAGTCACCATACAGGGTAAACTGGGAAACGGAAAGAATCTCTCCTCCTACATCAAGGAGGGACAAGTTCATCTTCCCTGCTTTATCTTCAAACACCCTGAGATTGGCAGCCTTCTCGGCAAGAAATGCTGCATCTTTTTCGGTATCATCATGGGTAACACCCACAAGGATGACAAATCCTTTGTCTATGGAGCCTTTTACTTCCCCATCAACTGTCACTTTTGCTTCTCTGCTTCTCTGTATCACTAAACGCATCAGTAATCTCCTTACACTTTTCGAATAAATCGGGTTAACTCATTACCCTTCTGACAGCATAGATGTCCGGAATTTGCTTGATCCGGTCGACGACTCTTTGCAGGTGGCTGACATTATGGATGGCGATGGACATATTGATAGTTGCCATTTTATTTTTGTCAGATTTCCCGGAAACGGCGGTGATATTTGTTTTTGTCTCATTGACCGCCTGCAGGACTTCGTTCAGCAAGCCCCTGCGGTCATAGCCGCTGATTTCAATATCAACATTATACTCCTTGCGGTCATTTAAGGCGGTCTCCCATTCAACCGGAATCAATCTGGCCTGCGCATCCTCCGTGTGGATGTTGGTGCAATCGGAACGGTGAACAGATACACCCCTGCCTTTTGTGATAAAACCTACAATATCATCCCCAGGTACAGGGTTGCAGCAGCGGGATAGCCTGATCAGCAAATTATCAATGCCCGACACCCGGACTCCAGACTCCCGCTTTTTAGCAGGTGTAAATGATTTAAGCTCGGAGACAGCGTTTGAAATATCCTTTTCCTGTTCCAGGTCACGCTGCTTGCGGAGCTTTTCTGTCAGCCTGTTCGCAACCTGGAGGGCTGTTATTCCGTTGTATCCAATGGAAGCAAACAGATCTTCTTCATTAGTGAAATTGTATTTCTCCGAAACCTTTTTCAGGTTCTCAGATGTCAAAATTTCTTTCACGTCAAAATCCATATTGCGAATTTCTTTTTCTAATAGCTCACGGCCTTTTTCAACATTTTCGTCCTTCTGCTGCTTCTTGAAGAATTGGCGAATCTTGTTTTTGGCCTGGGACGTCTGAGCAAGCTTCAACCAATCCTTGCTCGGTCCATAGGAATGCTTCGACGTGAGGATTTCAATAATATCCCCCGTCTTCAGCTGGTAATCGAGTGTGACCATCTTACCATTCACTTTGGCGCCAATCGTTTTATTGCCGATTTCAGAGTGAATCCGATAGGCAAAATCGATTGGTACGGATCCTGAAGGCAATTCGATCACGTCGCCTTTAGGAGTGAAAATAAATACCATATCCGAAAAAAGGTCGATTTTCAGAGATTCCATGAATTCTTCCGCATTCGCAGTGTCATTCTGGAATTCAAGGATTTCCCGGAACCATGATAGCTTCGTTTCAAAGTTGGAAGCATCCGTTGGTTTGCCCTCTTTATATGCCCAGTGGGCGGCAACCCCGAATTCAGCAATCCTGTGCATTTCATCTGTCCTGATCTGGACTTCAAGCGGATCACCTTTCGGGCCGATTACCGTAGTGTGCAGTGATTGGTACATATTCGGCTTTGGCATCGCAATATAGTCTTTGAAACGACCAGGCATCGGTTTCCAGCAAGTATGGATGATTCCCAGGATGGCATAGCAGTCTTTTATGCTGTTGACGACAATCCTGACAGCCAACAGATCATAGATTTCATTGAACTGCTTGTTCTGCAATACCATTTTACGGTAGATGCTGTATATATGCTTCGGCCTTCCTGAAATTTCAGCCTTGATTGAAACTTCATTCAGCCTTTCCTTTACTTCGTCAATGACTTCATCAAGATATTGCTCGCGCTCCGCCCTTTTCTTTTTCATCAGGTTGACGATGCGGTAATATTGCTGGGGATTCAGATAACGAAGAGCTGTATCTTCAAGTTCCCATTTGATTTTTGATATACCAAGTCTGTGAGCCAAAGGCGCGAAAATTTCCAGTGTTTCATTGGAGATCCTGCGCTGTTTTTCACTCGGCAAATGCTTCAATGTCCTCATGTTATGAAGACGGTCAGCAAGCTTAATCAAGATGACACGTATATCCTGAGCCATTGCAACAAACATCTTGCGGTGATTTTCCGCCTGCTGCTCTTCATGCGACTTGTACTTTATTTTACCAAGCTTCGTAACGCCATCAACTAGCATAGCCACTTCGTCATTGAAGGCCACTCTAATATCATCAAGAGTTACATCCGTATCTTCGACGACATCGTGAAGAAAACCAGCAGCAACCGTCGCCGGGTCCATCTCCAGGTCGGCCAGGATGCCTGCCACCTGAATTGGGTGGATGATGTACGGTTCACCCGACTTTCTGAATTGATCATGATGAGCCTGTCTGGCGAACTCATATGCCTTCTTTACCAATTCAACATTTTCATCATTCAAATATGATTTTGTACAGTCAATGACTTGTTCTGCGGTCATTACCTGGTCATTCGCCATAGGATCACCTTATTTAAATTTCTTTATATTAACCCGCATTTTCTCTCCAGCGGGAACCAAGGACAAAAAAGTGAAGATCCTCTATATACAATAATTATTCTTATAAAGGATTGTTACTATTATCAAAGAAAAAATCGAAGATGTAAAGAGAAAGGAAGAGATTTTACAGCAGAAATTAAAAAAATTGTCGAAAGATATTTTATTTCGATTAATAATAGGCCGTTCTCTCATTGGTTATTATTTTTCGTACATGATCTGTTTTCTATAAAAAAAGGGCACTTCACAATGAAGCACCCTGTCAGATTAATATTGCATCAAGGTTAAAATATCATACCCATCCAGCTTATTACGGCCATCGAGGTAAGTAAGTTCAATCAAGAAGGCGATTCCTGCCACAACTCCACCTAGTTCTTCAACTAGCTTGATCGTTGCTTCAATCGTTCCGCCAGTTGCCAGCAGGTCATCGGTAATCAGGACTCTTTGTCCTGGCTTGATCGCGTCTTTATGGATCGTCAAGACGTCACTGCCGTATTCAAGACCGTAGTTGACCTTGATTGTCTCGCGCGGAAGCTTTCCTTCTTTTCTGACAGGAGCGAAACCTACTCCATGTGCATAGGCAACCGGGCAGCCAATAATAAAGCCGCGTGCTTCAGGTCCGACTACAAGATCAATTTGCTTTTCACGGGCATAGGCCACGATTTGGTCTGTTGCATATCTATAGGCATCGCCATTGTCCATTAAGGTTGTGATGTCCTTAAATTTAATGCCGGGCTTTGGCCAATCGGGAACGATTGTTACAAATTGTTTCAAATCCATTGAATAATTGCCTCCTCATTTTTCACCGACTCTTGAATGAACTGGTCAAACCAATTCTTCAATTGCTCATACGAAGAGTAGAGCAACTCATTTTCAAGAGTGAATGCTTGCACCTTGTGCTGATATGTTTTGGATTCAGTCAGATCCCTTTTGGGGACATTTTCTTCTAGTGAAATAAACCCATTGTTTATTTTAACAAAATCTAGTTCAAAAAACACCTGCGACATGAAATCTACTGTTTCTTTTGTCCACCCTCTATGCTTGGCCAGGTCGTCGCCATACCGTTTTAGATCAAATGGACCTTTTTTGGCAAGGAATGCGTAGAACCATTTGAAGTGTTCACGGGTTGGCATTGTTGTGAAGAAATCACTGCTTTCTTTATAAAAGTGGACATATACCCTTCCCGGATTTTTCCCGGAAAATAAATTCTCCAGTATCTCTTTGGAAGGAGGCAGATCCAAAAGAACAACATATGATTGATCAAGTTCGATTTGTTGGGCCTGGTCATCGGCAGTAACGACTTCCAACGAGTCTCCGATAATAGGTGAAAACTTATTTTTCAAATCTGGATTAAAGAGAATCCATTTGATATGATCCCCTGGAATCATGTCAGGAAGTTTTTCCAGTCTTTTAAGTCCGCGGAAATCGAATAGCTGCCAGGATTTGACCGCTACATCCCTGAGAAAAATCTGCGGCTTCTTGATATTGTTCCATTCATTGATGGACAGTTCGCCAATGACCGATAGCTTGGAGCTTGGTGAAATATGATCATGAAGATGGCCGAATCCGAATCCGATCCCATCAATCACAGTACCTTCCTCTTCCAACGCAAGCTTAAGATGTGACTGATCTGCTCCTATCTTTCTCAGGGTTGAAATATTAGCTTCATTAATCATGACCTTTGGCTTAGGATTGCTCACACCATATGGCGAAAGCTTTCCAAGTTCATTTATGGTTTCAATCGTAATCTCTTTAACTTCTATACTGGCATCGATATGAGATACAGGAACTAAATCTTCCTCTTTAAGCTGCTCTTTTGCGAGTGTATTCAATCTTGCCCTTAATTCATCCACATCGCTTAAATTCAATGTCATGCCCGCAGCCATTGGATGTCCCCCAAAATGCGGCAGGATGTCTATGCAGGTTGATAGATTTTTAAAAAGGTCGAAACCGGCAATACTGCGTGCTGAACCCTTGGCAAGCCCCTTCTCTTTGTCAAAACTAAGAACAATGGTTGGCCGGTAGTATTTTTCAACGAGCTTGGAAGCTACGATGCCAATGACTCCTGCATTCCAGCCTTCTTTGCCGACGACAAGCACCGAGTTGTCTTGTATTGGGTAATTCATTTCCACTTCAGCAACTGCTTCTTCAGCAATTTGTGAGACTATATTTTGACGCTCTTTATTGATTGAATCAATTTCTTCCGCAAGCATCATCGCTTCTTCAGGATCTTGTGTCATCATCAATTGCACGGCAGGATCCGCGCTGCCAAGTCTCCCGGCGGCGTTAACCCTCGGTCCTATCATGAACCCGATCGTTTCTTCATCTATGGAAGATCTATCAGTCTTAGCGAGTTTAAGCAGCGCATTCAAACCATGCGTCTGGCTCGACTTCAATTTCTCTATTCCCCTCAAGGCAATCAGCCTATTCTCTCCCATGAGAGGTACAAGGTCTGCAATTGTCCCGATTGCCGCAAACTCAAGCAAATGCTCAGGGATCCTTCCTAGCAGCGCATGGGCAACCTTAAAAGCGACTCCGACACCAGCCAAGTCCTTGAAAGGGTATACACTGTCTTCCAGCTTTGGATGGATGATCGCAAATGCATCTGGCAAGACCGGTCCAGGTTCATGGTGATCCGTTATAATCAAGTCGATGCCTAACTCTTTGGCAACAGTTGCTTCATGAAGAGCTGAAATGCCCGTATCGACAGTTATGATCAAGCCAACTCCGCTGTCTGCAGCACTTCGGAATGCTTTTTCATTAGGGCCGTATCCTTCTGTAAAACGGTTCGGTATGTAATAGTCGGCGTTTGCCCCCAGCTCATCCAGGGCTTTCATCATGACCGTCGTACTGCTCACACCATCTGCATCATAATCACCAAATACTAATATGGGCTCCTGCGTTTCGATAGCCTCATTGATCCGCTCAACTGCCTTGTCCATGTCCTTTAACAAAAAGGGGTCATGAAATTCGCTTTTTTCTCCAAATAAAAAATACCGGGCATCTTCCACGGTATCCAGTCCGCGATTGACTAGCAGAGAAGCAGTCAGATGAGTTATGTTCAAGTCCTTAGCGAGTGAATCTATTATTGTCTGGTCGGATTTTTTTACAATCCACCTTGATTTTGGCTTTAACATACGTTCACCTCTCAGCTTTTTCATTATACAAAAGCAGCGAGAGTGTTTCAATGACAATGAATGCTAATAAGGGGCAATAGTTTCGTGTAGTATATGAGAGGATGGAAAAAGTTTTGCAGAGCAGAGTCTCGAAAGGTATAATTCCAGTTCGTCTGATTGATGGTATTGATGCCAAAACAATCTTTTCAAACAAAGCTTCTCTGTTGATTTATTATGGAACATTCATGTACTTTTGAAATCAATGGACTTTTTTAGAAGCCTAACTAAAAACAGTATTATAAAAGAGGCGACTCTCAGGTGAATTTTTCACTCTTTGAGTCGGCCTCTTTCTTTGATTAATGGATATCTTCTATTTGATGCTGTGCTGAGTCTTCCTGGGCTGTTTCCTTTTGCGCCAGCTGCTCTTCTAAGGTTTCGTTTTTCTTCCTCAATGATTTAACTTCACGTTGAAGAACAAACATCCTGAACAGGCCGACAGAGCCAACAATGATCCCGCCCATCAATACAGAACCCAAGATAACCAATATTAACGGCCATTCAGATTCCCCGAATAAATAGTTTACTGTTACTGAGTCGACATTGATGACAGCAAAGACAGCGACGATCAATGCAAAAGCAAGTCCCAGCAACAATGTCCATTGAAACTTCATACAATCTCCTCCCCTCGAGAACTATTGAATATCTACGCCATCTTCGGAAGTTCCATTCTCACTGTACGGATTTATATGGACCAGAACATTTTGGACATTTTTATTTTCCATCAGTTTCTTCTTCACACTTTTTCCAATCCTGTGGCCCTGTTCCACGGTAATATGTGGATCAACAGATATTTTCAAATCAATGATAACATAGTGGCCGTGTTCCCTGGCATGTAATTCATCCAATTTTTTCACTTCTGGTATGGACTGTACAACCGTTCTGAATTCTTCCGTATCTTCATCGTGCAGGACATGGTCAAGCGTGTTGTGAATCGACTCCTTGCCCAGTTTCCATGCCATCCTGATGACCAGCAAGGCGACAAGCAGACCGGTAACCGGGTCGGCGTATTCAAGCCAGCCTATCCCAAATATCCCGCCCAGGACAGCGGCACTGATCCCTATGAGTGCTGCTATGGAAGAGTATACATCCGAACGGTGCTCATAGGCATTGACAATCAGGGCATCACTCTTCAGTTGTTTTCCCAATTTGAACTTGTATCTGAACATTCCCTCTTTTACGATAATTGAAACGACAACAGCTACAATTGCGATAGATTTCGGTGCTTCAATAGGATGGAAGAATGCCTCTATCGAAGATCGGCCAATCTCGACACCTACAAGCATCAATAACACGGCCACAATGATAGCAGCAATGGATTCAGCCTTTCCATGGCCATAAGGATGGTCTTCATCTGGTGGTGCTTTCGCAGCCTTGAGACCTATGTATACAGCTAATGAACCAGCAACATCCGAAGCAGAATGAACAGCATCCGCTACAAGTGCTTTACTGTTCGCGTATATCCCGATACCCCACTTCAACCCTGCCAGTACAATATTTCCGACTACGCCAACCATTGCGGCAAATTCGGCTTTCTTGAAACGAACATCTTTTTCCAATAGCAAAATCCCTCCCTTTGTAAAGGTTGTATGATAATCCCATGCTATTCTCAACATAGTTAGTCTGGCGGCATTCCTTTTATTTTATCCTGAAAAATGGGTGTTCTAACCAAGAATAAAAAATACCACGGAAAATTCCGTGGTATTTGGAACGTGCCTATTTTAAACTTGCGGCTCATCTGAGTAGACTTTCTTTTCCTTATAAGTCTTGATTGAGCCCTTCTTCTTAAGCTCTTTATTTTTCCATACATACCAAAGCTGTGCAGCGATGAAAATGGAGGAATACGTACCTGCAATCAGGCCAATAAGCAGAGCGAAAGAGAAATTCCAGATTGATGCACTGCCAAAGATCAACAGAGCCACGACTGTTATGACCACAGTCAGAATGGTGTTGACCGAGCGGCCAAGTGTTTGGCGAAGGGATGTATTCACGACCTCAGCAATGTCTTCTGGTGTCTTCAAGCGTCTCTTCTTCACCATGTTTTCGCGCATCCTGTCGAAGGTAACAATCGTATCATTGATCGAGTAACCTACAATCGTCAGAACGGCAGCGATAAAGGTAATATCCACTTCAAGCCTTGTTAGGCTGAATAGGACAATGATAAAGAATGCATCATGCAGAAGGGCGATGATGGCAGCCAGGGCCATATAGATTTCGAATCGGATCGTTACATAAATAATGATACCGACCGAAGCAATCGCAACAGCGATCATTGCATTTTTAGCCAATTCTTTACCGATTGTTGGTGAAACTGTACCAACATTCGGCTCAGCCCCGAATTCTTCCTTGAAGTGTGATTTAAGCTCAGAGATTTTATCTTTGGATAAAACCGTCTTAAATCTAGCGACGCCAATTTCGCTATTATCACCTGAGATGACAATATCGCTTGTTTCCAAGTCAACTTGCTTCAGTTCTTCTTTCACCTGCTCAGCTGTAAGCTTGCTGTCAGACATGACTTCTACCCTTGTCCCTGCCGCGAAATCGATTCCAAGGTTCAGGCGGAACACGAGGAGTGCAATTAAGCCAAGGCCAATCAATACAGCGGATGCCGTAAAGAACTTGTTACGGCTCTTAATGAAATCAAATCGATCGAACCTGGTTTTTAAGTCAAGAGTATCCAAACCTTCTGAAATATCATGGACTTCAGTTTGCTTCACCCCGAACAAGCCCGGCTTGTTTTTGAACAGACCGCTGTTCACAAGTAATCCTAGGAACAATCGAGCCCCGAAAACTGCAGTGATGAAGCTTGCCAGGATACTGATGATCAGCATGGTTGCAAAGCCTTTTACAGAGCTTGTACCATATGCGAATAGTACAATCGCTGCAAGCAATGTCGTAATGTTGGCATCAAAAATCGTAGACAGTGAGCCTTTGCTCCCTGCGTCGAATGCAGCTTTGATATTCCGGCCAACTTTTAATTCCTCTTTGATTCGCTCATATGTGATGATGTTTGCATCAACTGCCATACCGACCCCGAGGATCAAGGCTGCAATACCTGGCAGTGTGAGCACCCCGTTCATCCAATCGAATACTAGGAGGATGAGGTAGACATAAATAGATAATGTAACAACTGCGACAATTCCAGGGATACGGTATAAAGCCAGCATGAAGACGAAAACGGCAAGGATACCGATGATCCCAGCGTAAACCGTCTCATTTAGGGCCTGTTCCCCGAACTTCGCTCCTACAGATGTAGAGTATGTTTCTTCTAGATTAACCGGCAGTGATCCGGCGTTAAGAAGTGAAGCAAGCTGTTGTGCTTCTTCAATGGTAAAATTACCAGTGATTTCAACATTCTTTTGATTCAGGATCTTATCAACATTTGGGTTGGAAAGGAATTTAGGCTCTGGCTTCATCCTTTCTTCCTTATAGGAATCTACCCCTTCTTCGAAATCAAGCCAGATGATCAGCTGATTTTCAGGGTACATGTCACGGATTTCCTTCGTGATTTCTCCAAATTGGTCTCCATCTTTTAACGTAATCGAGATACTTGGCTTGTTCTGCTGGTCAAAGCTTTGCTTTGCACCGTTTTCTGCCAGGTCACTTCCATCCATCATCACCCGGTCGTTCACGTCACGGAATGTCAGGTGCGCTTCGGTGGATAGAATTTCACGAGCTTTATTCTGGTCTTTTACACCAGCAAGCTGAACACGGATTCTATCATCACCCTCAATTTGGATGTTCGGTTCGCTGACACCAAGCACATTCACCCTTCGTTCAAGCGCTTGTGCTGTACTCTTCAAGGTTTCCCGGTCCACTTTTTCGCCCTCTTTACCGTTTAAAGGCGTCACTTCATAAAGGACCTCAAAACCACCCTGCAGATCAAGGCCGAGCTTGATATCTTTCAATATATTCTGGGTTGTTGCACCCATGGCGCTTCCGATTAATATAACCAGCAAAAAGAAGGCCACGATGCGGCTGCGTTTTACCATTATGTATAAATCCTCCTTATTCTTCGCACAAACATGCTGCCAGACAAATTAAACAATAAGACTTAAAAAAAGACGATAGCCAATTTATAGCATTCTAATTATGTAACAGTTTAAAAAAACTGTCAATTAAGCATTTCGGTTCCTAGAAAGAATATTAGCATGACCTCATGAACAAAAGTCCCATCATTTAAGCAGCTCTTTTCGTTCTTGTTCGTCATCCATTGTAAAATCTCCTAATTTAAATGCTTCGACTGTTGTGAAATTCATGATATCGCCAATTTTGGCTGATAAGATGTCAGCTACTAATTCGTACATCTGTATTTCATCCTTCGGTTTTTTCCACTTTTTCTTCGTGAGGTAATCCCATAATTCTTTTTCACCAACTTGTTCATAACCGAATATTTTGAATTCTTCAATTTTGCTTTCCAGAGCTGGTTTTATCTGCTTATAAAACCGCCCGTAATGATGGCTTGGATTCATCCCCTAGCCTCCTCGTCCAATTTTCTAGTCTTTTAATGTTTTAACCTTGTCATGCTTTGTCCACTTTCTTGCATATAGTTAATTGTATATGAAATAAGCATTTTTGAGAAGGCAGGGAGTGGAATGTCGAAGTTTTTAAAAGGAACATTTATTTTACTTATAGCCGGGCTTGTCACGAGGGTGCTTGGTTTCATAAATCGGATTGTCATCGCTCGCTTCATCGGAGAGGAAGGTGTTGGTCTCTACATGATGGCCTTCCCTACCATGGTGCTTGTCGTGACGATTACTCAGCTGGGTCTGCCGGTTGCCATTTCAAAGAATGTGGCTGAAGCTGAAGCACGAGGCGATTTCCGGAAAATCAAGAAAATCCTTGTCGTTTCCCTTGCTACCACTATTTCTTTATCGATTATCTTTACACCGGCACTGATTCTCCTTGCTCCGTACTTATCAGAGACATTGTTCACGGACCCAAGGACGCAATGGCCGTTGCTTGCCATCGCTCCAATTGTTCCGATCGTAGCAGTATCGTCGGTTCTGCGCGGCTACTTCCAGGGAAGGCAGAATATGCGTCCTTCTGCGATATCCCAAGTGATCGAGCAGCTTGTCAGGATTACCTTGATTGCTGTACTGACAAAAACCTTTATGCCATATGGTATTGAATATGCTGCCGCTGGCGCCATGATTGCATCTGTAATAGGAGAACTAATTTCATTAATCTATTTAATGACAACCTTTAAGCTTAGGAAAAGTTTTCGCCTTCGGAAAAATTTCTTTCAATTTGTCAATTCCGGCAAATCGACTTTTAATGACCTCATGAAAATTGCGTTGCCTACTACTGGATCAAGACTGATTGGCTCTGTTTCCTGGTTCTTTGAACCAATCGTGGTGGCGCACAGCCTGGCGATTGCAGGTGTGGCTGCCGTGGCTGCCACCAAACAATATGGCGCATTGACCGGCTTCGCGATGCCATTGCTGTTATTGCCATCCTTCATCACGTATTCGTTGTCCACCTCACTGGTTCCTGCCATTAGTGAAGCAAACTCCCAAAAGAAAATGAGGGTGATTGAACATCTTTTGCAGCAATCTTTGCGGTTTTCTCTTTTAACAGGCGGCCTGGCGATTGTCGTTTTGTATGTACTGGCCGAACCGTTAATGACATTGATGTACGGCACCTCAAATGGTTCGCAATTCATCAAGCTGATGGCGCCATTCTTCTTGTTCTACTATTTCCAGGGGCCGCTTCAGGCAGCATTGCAGGCACTTGACTTGGCGAGAGCAGCGATGATCAACAGCTTGATCGGAAATCTCGCCAAGACGGCTGTCATCTTCCTGCTGGCGAGTCAGCCTGCTTTTGGGATAAATGGCGTGGCACTCGGAATGGTTATGGGAATCGTCCTCATCACCCTCCTCCATTTCGCAACAATGCTGAAGGCCGTTTCTTTCACCTTTTATGTAAAAGATTATCTAAAGGTATTGGCAGTCATCATTCTTTCGGGATCATTAGGCTTCATGCTCTGGGATTGGCTTGATGAGAATCTTTCATTGGCACTACGGATTCTTATAAATGCTGGGACTGTAAGCATCCTGTACGTTTCGCTTTCGGTAGCACTTGGCTTGATCAGGAGGAATGAGCTTTCAAGACTGAAATCTGTAGTAACATCATTTTTAAAGAGATAAGTAAAAAACGTGGACATTTCCTCCACGTTTTTATTTGTCCTTTAAATCAATATAGAATTTTCCATTTTGGTAGCTGCAAAAAGATATTTCACCTGGATCTTCATACCCCTGTTTTCTTAGCTGTTCCAGAAGCCAGGAACTCGATTTGTCAATCATTCCCAAATTGTCTTCCTGGACCTCGCCATCGATGATTAACGGAAGTGCGAGGCTGCTGCTGTCCTGCTGCCCTTCCTGTTCTCCCTGTTTCTTTTGAAAAATGGATAAGGTCCCTGATGGCTCCAAAATGGCATACTCTACATCGGCAATATCGCCTACATCCTTTTCTCGCAATTGAAGAAGCAAATCGTCAAAATTATATCTTTGCGAACGCATTGCTTTCTCATCGATTTTTCCATCATTGATAATGATTGTTGGCTTCCCATCGACTATATCCCTGAACTTTTTGCTTTTAAGAGACAGCATCGCCAATGCTATTTGAATGATGACAAATATACCGATTGGGAGAAGGGTGTTGATCAATGGATCTTTCGTATTTTCAATTGCCAACGATGACATTTCAGCAATCATGATATAGACAACCAAGTCTAGTATGCTTAATTCACCGATTTCTCTTTTACCCATTATCCGAAAAATCAACAGGATTAATAAATATAAGAAAACTGTCCTAAAAAGGATGATGAAATATTGTTCCACTTTTCCCCCCGCCCTTCACACAGCATTCCTCTTTAGTCTTTAACTTACAACTTAAAAAATACTTATCCTTTCGGTATTTTTTAACGAGATTCCTGAATAAAAACTGATTCTAATTGTCCAATTCCGTGAATATGCTTGTACTAGGCAATTCTCGTTTAGAGGGATTAGATCAGAGAGGAGAGGGGTTAATGGAGTCCAAAAGTTTAGGAAGGGCCGTCCTGTACGGGGTGATCGCCATATTTCTTCTGGCAATCGTAAGCAGTTTGATATTTTCTCTTCTTTTAAAGTTCACTTCCGTCCAGGAATCTTCACTTCAGTACGTCATGACATCCATTTCTTTTTTATCCATTTTCATTGGCGGCTTTATCACTGGCGGGAACGGAAAAGAAAAAGGCTGGATGATTGGAGGAGCTACAGGCCTGGTATATTCTTTAATTATTTTCCTGTTCCAATACTTGGGTTATGACAGCCTGTTTTCAGTTGAACAAATCATCTATCATATCTGCTATATTCTCACAGCAATGATGGGCGGCATCCTCGGTGTAAACATCGTCGGCGGGCCATCGAAGGCATAAAAAAAGAAGCGAACCGAGTTCGCTTCTTTTTTCGTTTGTAAAAATTTATACTTCGATAATTGTCCAGCTCCAGTGCCTAGCCTCTCGAGTCGTTTCGGTCCGCCCAATGAAGTCAAAGAACGATTTCACCGGTCGGCCCTCCAACGCTTGTCAGGGCTGACCAAGGCGCTTCCGCTTTTCGTTTATACTCCTGCTGCTGATTCTCTGACGTCGCGGATTGCCGCGCGGTCATATGTAAGACGGCTTCCGTCTCCACATTTGATGACAACAGTGCCTTCATCAAGTGCGTCGACGATTCCATGCAAACCGCCAATCGTTACTACCTTATCACCTTTTGCAAGATCACTCTGCATTTGCTGAACCGCTTTCTGCCTCTTTTGCTGAGGGCGGATCAACAAGAAATAGAATAGTACAAACATCAGCAATAGCGGGAATACTGTACCTACTAATCCTTCCATTCATTTCCCCTCCTTTCATGTCATAAGCTGTTGACGCTCTGCGAGAACAGCCTTATTAAAAAGCAGTTTATTTAGAAGTTTTTGGCATTCGGCTTATTGTAGCCATATTGCTCAAAGAACTCTTCTCTAAAGTCCCCCAGACGGTCTTCACGGATTGCCTGTCTGACCTGCTCCATTAATTTTAGCAGAAAATAGAGATTATGGTAAGAAGTAAGTCGAATTCCAAACGATTCATCCGTTTTAATTAAGTGTCGGATATACGCCCTGCTGTAATTTTTGCATGTATAGCAATCGCAGTTCGGATCCAGTGGTCCAAAGTCACGCGCAAATTTTGCGTTCTTGACGACCAATCTTCCCTCACTCGTCATCAATGTGCCATTCCTGGCAATACGAGTTGGAAGTACACAATCGAACATATCGATTCCACGGATGGCACCATCAATCAATGAATCTGGTGAACCTACTCCCATTAGATAGCGTGGCTTGTCCGTTGGCAGCCATGGTGTAGTGAATTCCAGCACTCTGTCCATGACATCCTTCGGTTCGCCGACTGAAAGTCCGCCAACTGCGTAACCTGGGAAGTCCATAGAAACAAGATCCTTTGCGCTCTGCTTTCTTAATTCTTCATATTCCCCGCCCTGGACGATCCCGAACAATCCCTGGTCCTGTGGACGCTGATGAGCTGTAAGGCAACGCTCTGCCCAACGAGAGGTACGCTCTACTGATTTTTTCATGTAATCATATTCAGCAGGGTATGGAGGACATTCATCGAACGCCATCATGATATCTGAACCTAGAGCGTTCTGGATTTCCATTGCCTTTTCCGGTGACAGGAATAACTTGTCCCCATTTAAATGGTTGCGGAAATGGACGCCTTCTTCTTCGATCTTTCTGAACTCGCTCAAGGAAAATACCTGGAAACCACCTGAATCAGTAAGGATGGCACGGTCCCAGTTCATGAATTTATGCAGGCCGCCTGCTTCCTTGACGATTTCGTGTCCCGGCCTAAGCCACAGATGATAGGTATTGCTCAGGATGATTCCCGCACCCATCTGCACCAGTTCCTCGGGTGACATTGTTTTGACGGTTGCCAGTGTACCAACGGGCATGAAGACAGGAGTTTCAAAAGAACCGTGTGGTGTATGGACACGTCCAAGCCTTGCTCCTGTCTGCTTACAGGTTTTAATTAATTCATAACGGATTGCTGACAATGTTTAAGCTCCTTCCAGAAGTCCAACTTCAATTATGTGTTTATTTTACAATGACAGAACTATAAAATCAGCATCGCATCGCCGAAGCTGAAAAAACGATACCGTTCTTCTACCGCTTTATTATAGGCATTCAGGACATTTTCCCGTCCAGCCAGAGCACTTACAAGCATGATCAATGTCGACTTTGGCAAGTGGAAATTCGTAATCATCCCGTCAATTGCCTTAAATTCATATCCAGGATAAATGAAGATATTCGTCCAGCCATTTTCAGAGACAAATTTACCATCATTGGCAGTTGCAATCGTCTCCAGGGTCCTTGTCGAAGTGGTCCCAACCGTGATGATGCGGCCACCTTGCTCGCGGACTGTATTTAACAGCAATGCCGTTCCTTCAGTCACCTGGTAAAATTCAGAGTGCATATCGTGTTCCTCAATGGAATCCACACTGACAGGCCTGAAGGTTCCCAGCCCGACATGAAGGGTAATGAAGGCGATATGGACGCCCATCTCCTTTAGTTCTTCCAGCAATTCCTCGGTAAAATGCAAGCCTGCGGTCGGAGCTGCCGCCGAACCTCTTTCCCTTGCGAACACAGTCTGGTATCTGTCCTTATCCTCCAGCTGCTCCTTAATATAAGGAGGCAGAGGCATTTCTCCCAGCTGTTCAAGCACTTCATAAAAGATGCCGCTATATGAAAACTTAAGATTCCTGCCACCGTGTTCTGCTTCTCCGGTGCATTCTGCAGTTAATAGGCCGTCACCAAAAATAATTTTCGTGCCTTCCTTCACTCTCTTTGCTGGTTTCACAAGTGTTTCCCACTCATCTCCCTCAAGCTGCTTCAGAAGAAGAACTTCAATTTTAGCACCCGTGTCCTCTTTCATGCCAAAAAGCCTTGCCGGAAGAACTTTCGTGTCATTCAGGACGAGGCAATCACCTGGTTTAAGATAGCTTTTGATATTCTTGAAAATATCATGTTCTAAATGGCCTGATTCTTTATTTAATACCATCAGCCTGCTTTCCGCTCTTTGTTCAAGCGGAGTCTGGGCAATCAGTTCCTCTGGTAAATGGAAATCAAACAAATCTACTTTCATGTTGTCACCCTTACTAAGTTTCTATTTATTTTGTACATGAACCAATCATCTGAATCGGCCCATAAAGTAAAAGATTGCCGATAGGATGATGCTAGCCAGAATTGACGTTACAATGGGGAAGTAAAAGGTTGTATTGCCTTTTTTAATGACGATGTCTCCTGGCAGTCTTCCCAAATTGACAAACTGCATGATGAACCCAATGACAAAAATCACTGCACCGGCGATCATCACAAACTTGGCTGCACCCGTCATCGTTCAGGCACCTCCATTTTGAAATGTCGGTATACGGCCTCCGTTACAATTCTTCCCCTAGGAGTCCTTTGCAAAAACCCGATCTGCAATAGATATGGTTCGTATACATCTTCAATTGTCTGGGATTCCTCTCCGATGGTTGCGGAGATCGTCTCTAAACCGACAGGGCCTCCACGGTATTTTTCAATGATGCCCTTCAGCAATTTATGGTCTATATGGTCAAGACCCAGGGTGTCAACCTGCATCAGTTCCAAAGCTTCCTGGGCAAGAGTTTCCTCTACAGCACCATTTCCGCGCACCTGAGCAAAGTCGCGCACTCTCTTCAAGAGGCGGTTTGCAATCCTCGGTGTGCCTCGGGACCTTCTCGCCAGCTCCTGAGCGGCAGGCCAGTCAATGTCGGTTTCCAAAAGCTCAGCCGTTCTGACGACAATATCAGTTAGCTGTTTCTCATTATAGTATTCCAAACGACTCAGAACTCCAAACCTGTCTCTTAATGGAGCTGACAGCGAACCAGCACGAGTAGTTGCACCAACAAGCGTGAACGGCGGAAGGTCAAGCCGGACTGACCGGGCACTTGGCCCTTTACCGATGACAATATCAAGGCAGAAGTCTTCCATAGCAGGATAGAGTACTTCCTCGATCGTTCTTGGGAGCCTATGAATTTCATCTATGAACAGGACATCGCCCGGTTCCAATGCCGTTAAGATGGCTGCCAGGTCACCAGGCCTCTCTATGGCCGGTCCTGAAGTCGTCCTAAGGTTGACGCCCATTTCATTGGCGATGATGGCTGCCAGTGTCGTCTTGCCCAGACCAGGAGGTCCGTAGAGCAACACATGATCCAACGTTTCCCGCCTCATTTTGGCGGCTTCAATGAATACCTCAAGATTTGCTTTCACTTTATCCTGGCCAATATATTGCCTGAGTGTCTGCGGACGCAGGCTCTGCTCAAATGAAACATCCTGGTCGCCCGCTTCACTGGAGATGATTCGTTCTTCCATCAGTTTCTCACCCTTCTAATAAGCTGATTGACCGACTTAATCGTATCAGTCTATTTTAACTCAGCATTATCGTAATAGCTTCTGTAATGCTTTCTTGATATATTGATCCGTCGTCAATGTTTCCTTCTTTAACTCAGGAGTGATTTTGCGTATTTCCTTTTCAGAGTAACCAAGTGCCTTGAGTGCCAACACCGCCTCATCAAATTCGGTAGACTGGCTTATGGTTGCTGCTACCTCGTCCGCATTGAACAGATTAGGGAAATAGTCTGGAACAAGGTCATGCAGTTTTCCCTTCAAATCAAGGATCATTTGCCTGGCAGTCTTCTTGCCTACACCAGGGAATTTGACCAGGAACGTTTCGTCTTCATTTTCGATTGCCTGAACCACTTGACCGGGTTCTCCTGACGCCAGGATGGCCAAGGCCCCTTTCGGACCGATTCCCGAAACATTCAGCAGCCTTGTGAAAAGTGCCTTTTCTTCTCGATTCTTAAATCCATAAAGAGCGATGAGATCTTCACGGACATAATGATATGTATAAATACAAATCTCTTTCCCTGCTTCTTTTGTAAAGACAAATGGGTTTGGTGTCATAATCTGGTATCCAATCCCGCTGTTTTCAATCACTATATATTCAGGACCGACGAAATCGACGGTACCTTTTATGAATTCATACAATACTCTCGCCCCTCTGCTTTGCTGTAACTCATTTTAACATACTCCTTTTATAGGTATGAATAAAAATATGCGAAAAGGCGAACGTATGTACATTTTTTTTAGAAAGCTGACCTTTCTGAAAACCTCTAGAAACACAAATAAGAGCCAGTCAGCCCGGCTCTTCACTGTTTTCAATCACTGTATAGGGTTTAAAAGTCTCCAATACCTCTTCATAACACTGCTTATTGCGGATTGGTATACCCTTTTTCAATTGATCTCGTTTTATACTTTCAAGTCTGCCAAGGTCAATCTGAAAGAAAGATTGAATAATATTCGAACCTTCAGGTCTCCCATTAAAGATTGTAAGGACCCCTTCATCCGATAAACCGAAATAACCATTTGCCTTCAATAGCGGCGAAATATCATCATATTCCTGCCTGAACACCGCCTTATTGGCTTCCATGTCGACTAGCTGCCATTCGTCATATTTGGCCCAGAAGTCCTCCATGGACCAAATGGTTTCCACAATCCGTTCCTCACTCATTTCACCATCCAGATAGACTCTTTGCAAAATGATGGTGACTTTTAGAGGTTCGCTTTCCTCGACTGATTCTTCAGGCTTCTCAGCAAAAACCGGCTCTGTCTGAAGTACTAAACTGTATCCCGATAGACTGATTAGGAGAATAACAGCTGAGCTTAATACTTTTAATAATTTGATTGAAGCCATTGCTGTCCACCTCTCTTATTTGCTAAAATTTGTTCTTTTTCACTAATAGTGTAGCCAAAATAAACTTATTTATCCTTTAAATAAATACATGAAAATAGAAGGCAAGAGGTTACTCTGCCTTCTATTTTGATTAAGGATTGAAGTTGATGCTTTCCCTTGGATTTCCATTTCGCCGGTCATAGTCTATATTCCTTGATCTGCTGAAGGTACCTTCATCCTCAATGACACGGAGCACCCTGCCTTCCGTATATGGAAGGACAGCCTTTTTGATTTTCTTGTCTGTCTGTTTTTTCTGTGACTTGTCCTTATAGCTGACTGTTATTTCTACTTCCCTGCCGAATAAAACAGATCTTACCTTGTCGACATTCTCGACCGATTCAGCTGCAATCCCGACTTTCCGGGCCATTTCGTTATCTTGTTCGTTGTTCGAATAGATCCTTGCCTTGCCGCTGCCTCTATGCTCGCTCAAATGTCCATGGTAATTCAAATCGCCGCGGCTGTATTTATTATCCCTCTGAAAAAAGTTATGGTCATGATCTGAACGCGGGATAGTTGGATTTGGAGGGTTGCCGTTTTCATCTCTGGACTGCAGCATCGCCCGTTTCCGATTCTCTCCGGCTAGACCCTCCTTACCAAAATTGTGGTCAAAAATTTCCGTGATTCCACCTTCCCGGTCATCCATCACGTCTATTTCATTTCCTTTTTCATTCGAGTAATAGCCAAGTGGCTGCCCACGGTCGGCATTCCTGTCCTGGATAGCGGCATCATTATTTTCATTACAAGCCGCCAGCCCGATCGTAAGAAGGGAAGCTATAGGTAAGAACAACATCCTGTTCAATCAAAAAACCCCCATCCTAGCTATAATGAGCACTTTACATGCTCATTATTAGAGTGCGGATGGGGACAGATTTTCATTCTGACAGATACGTCCAAAATCTAACCTAAAAACCAAGTCTTGCTTTCACATCCTCCTGGAATTGTGTCCTTTGCTGAAACTGGCTGACAGTCATTTCCACGATTGGTGCCAGGCTATACGGATTTAAATGATTTCGATCTCTCACTAAGCGGTTCCACTCCCTTAAAATATCAGCAGGGTACAGAAGCCCGAAGAGGAAAGCCTCAGAATCCAGCCATTTGTTCAAATGTTTTATTTTTACCAGTGATTCAAACTGCCAATCCAAAAAAGGCAGAATCCGATTGGCATACTGCAGCATATCATATGCTCTTGACCCAGAGCTGATTAAATCAAAATCAATGATCATCAGCTTTCCTGCCTTTGAGCGCAAAAAATTGTGATGGGCCACATCCCCGTGGAGGATGGCAGGAGACTCTGTCTCAAGCTCTTTTTTCAAGTCCGCAAAATTCCTCAGGGATAAATCCGCCCATTCCAGCAGTTTTTCGGTAATGCCCTTATTTATATAGCCACTAACGATTGGAAGGTTTTTCGTGAATTCAGTCTTTCGATGCAACCACTTTCTCGCTAAATCCGTTTTCGGAAGCATTCCTGCATAAGAGGGGTGGAGAACCGTGGTATAGTCATGGAATCTATTCAGCAATTCAACTCCTTCAGCCCTGTCTGATGGCATTCCATAATTGAAAGGCTTCTCATGATGCTCAATAAATTCTATACATCCATAGAATGATCCTTCAAAATGAAGAGGATCTTTATCTTGATTATAAAACCGGTAAGATTGATCAAAACCAGATTTTCTTAAAGATGAAGCGAATGCTTCTTGAATCTTTAATTTTCGAATGTCTTTATACCCTTTTAAAATAAACCGCTGCTTACTTGTTTCAACGAGATAAACATTCCCGCGCAATTGGGTCATTTCTTTGATTTCATCTTCAATTTTCCTGGTTAAATAAGAGAAGAGACGATTGAAAAAGTAATCGTCTCCCCCTCGGTTGATGTTAATATTCATTGCTCTCTTCATCTTCGAACCGAGGCATCGGCATACCATAACCTCCGCCCATTGGACCTGCTCCGTAAGGATTCATGAACCCTTGCGGACCCATGCCCATCTGATACCCCTGGTGCGGATGCAGCTGCATGCCTGGAGCTCCCGGATAGCCTTGATGCATCATGTGGTGAGGGTGGTGCATTCCTGCTCCCATCATACCGTAAGGAGCACCGCCTCCGCAGCCACAATCTGTTCCTGCGCCCTGGACTGCCTGCTTAGGCATCATTGGAGGCTGCATCATACCACCGACTTGTGGCATTTTGTTATCCATCATGCCTCCTACCTGCGGGTATTGATTATCCATCATACCCCCTACCTGCGGGTATTGATTATCCATCATACCTCCGACTTGCGGCATCTGGTTTTCCATCATGCCTCCGACTTGCGGCATCATCGGCATTTGTCCTTGCATCATTCCGCCCACCTGTGGCATTTGATGCGGCATCTGATTTCCCATCATTCCGCCTACTTGCGGCATCATTGGCATCTGACCTTGCATCATTCCTCCCACCTGTGGCATTTGATGCGGCATCTGATTCTCCATCATTCCGCCTACTTGTGGCATCATTGGCATCTGCCCCTGCATCATTCCTCCCACCTGTGGCATTTGATACGGCATCTGATTTTCCATCATTCCGCCTACTTGTGGCATCATTGGCATCTGGTTATCCATTATTCCGCCTACCTGCGGCATCTGAGGCATTGGCATTTCCGAAGATTCGTCATCCATCATACCTCCCACCTGTGGCATTTGCTGATTATCCATCATACCTCCCACCTGTGGCATTTGATTATCCATCATTCCGCCAACTTGTGGTTGCATTGGCATCTGATCCTCCATCGCACCTGCTACCTGAGGCATGTATGGCATCTGTTGCGGATATCCCTGCTCATACGGCGGGCAGTAGCCTGGTCCAGGCATTACCGGCGAAATTGGCATACCATGGAAGACAGGACCTGTCATTTGTGGAGAAACTTGATGAGGCATATTTTCCATAGCCGGGCTCAACGGCATTTGCATGTTCGCAAAGGATGATGATTCGATATCTTCTGCAGGCAAAGCCATGTTCGGCATCATCCCTGGATATTGTGAAGCTCCCTGTACCTGTGGATAAGGCATTTGCTGGGCTCCTGGATAGCCATATGCTGGGCCTGACATGGAAGGCGCCCCTGGATAACTGTTATAAGGGTAAGGGATCATTGGCTGCTGGTAACCTCCTTGAATGAATGGCATCATGGATGGTGATTCATCCATAAAATCATTCTTTTCAATTTTAATTTCTGGTTTAATTTCATGTTTCACATTTGGTTTCATCTCAGTTTTCGGCAGCTGCGGTTTTACCTCTGGTTTCATTTCTGGCTTTACCTGCTGCTTTACAGGAGCTTTGACTTCTGGCTTTACCTCTGGTTTGACTTCAGGGAAAATATTATCTGGTTTAGGCGGCAGCTTGGGTTGTGCTTTTGGTTGCGCTTTTGGCTGGGGTTTTGGCTGCGGCGGCATCTGCATATTAGCCATATTCATCATATAGTAATTGTTGATGTCAATCTCAGGTTTAATCTGTACTGGCATCTTCGGTTTATATGGTTTAACTGGCTCTTCCTTTGGAACAGGTTTAGGCATTTCCTTTTTCGGCTGTTCCTTAATTGGAGCTTCTTTCTTCACTTCTGGCATTGGCATTGGTTTCTCTTTGGCAATCGGCATTTCCTTTTTGCCACCCATATTGATTTTTGCTTGAGGCGTTCCACCTGCGATTGGAGCTTCTTTTTTTACTGTTCCTCCAGCAGTTGGAACTTTTATTTTCATACCGGGCATAATCATATCAGGGTTGCTGAGCTGCGCATTCATCTTTTTCAGCTCTTCAAAGTTCACGCCGTACTTCTTGGCGATCTTCCAAAGAGTATCCCCTTTCTGTACGATATGGATTTTCACTCTGATTCCCTCCTATGGCATAAGTCCATATATTCTATGTTGGTGTGGGCAAATTGCTAACAATCTTCAAAAAAACTTATGCTTCTATGTAAATAATTATGTTTTTCAGGGGGAGATTAAGCTTTTCCCATAAAAAAAATCCTCCCCAAACCTGGGAAGGATTTATGATTATGATTGTTCAAGCATACGGTTCAGCGCAAGCTTTGCGTTATAGGAAGTATCTTCATCCACTTTTATCAGATTGATTTCCTGCCCCTGGTAAACACTATCCAGACTCCAGGCAAGATGCTGCAGGTCAATCCTGTTCATTGTCAGGCATGGGCACATATGAGGGTTCAACGAAATGATCTTCTTATCAGGATGCTGTGAAATCAGGCGGTTTACCAAATTCATTTCTGTCCCTACCGCCCAGGATGAACCGGCAGGAGAAGCTTCGATGTTTTCAATAATATAATTTGTAGAACCAGCCATATCAGAAAGACCAACAACCTCACGCGTGCATTCAGGATGGACAATGATTTTCATGTCCGGGTAGGTGATGCGGACTTGGGCGATATTTTCCACTGTGAAATTCTCGTGAACGGAGCAATGTCCTTTCCAAAGGATTACCTTCACATTTTCAAGCGGGCCATCATACTCAAGAATGTTGTCAATCGGATTATAAACGGCCATTTCGTCCAGGCCGATTCCAATGTTAAAAGCTGTATTCCTTCCTAAATGCTGGTCTGGAAGGAAGAGCAGACGTTCTTTTTTTGAAAAAGCCCAGCGTACCATTTTTTCTGCGTTGGAGGACGTTACGGTCGCACCGCCATTTTCTCCGACAAAGGATTTAATGGCTGCTGTCGAGTTCACGTATGTCAACGGCAAAATGGTGTCGCCGAACAAGACCTGAAGGTACTCCCATGCCCTTTCGGTTTGATATATATCTGCCATATCCGCCATCGAACAGCCAGCTCTCATATCTGGCAGATAGACCTTCTGTTTTTCAGTTGTTAGAATATCTGCGGTCTCCGCCATGAAGTGGACTCCGCAGAAAACAATATGCTCGGCTTCCCTGTTATCCGCAGAAAGCTGGGCAAGCTTCAAAGAATCACCTGTCGCATCGGCAAATTGGATGACTTCATCTTTTTGATAATGATGACCGGGTATGAACAGTTTCTTACCCATTTTTGCCTTGATGTCCCTGATCATGCTCTCGAGCTCATTGTTGGACATATTCCTGTATTTCTCTGGAAGCATCTTCGATTTAGCTTCGAGCGTCTCCAATATATTCATACTCTACATCTCCTTTCGTATCTGCCATCACTTTTGCGCTAATATCCAAAGATTTTACGGAATGGGTAAGGAACCCAAGCGAAATATAGTCCACACCGCAATCACTGTAGCTTTGGAGGTTATCGAGGGTGATGCCCCCAGATGCCTCTGTCAAAATTCCTGCTGGCACATTATGGATCCAATCCTTGATCTGGTCAGGGTGTCTATTATCGAACATGATGCAGTCAACATTTGCTTCAATCGCTTCAAGAAGCTGGTCCTTCGTTTCAATCTCGACCTCTACCTTCACCATATGCCCAAGGTTCGATCTCACGGCATTTACTGCATGGCTGATCGAGCCTGCAAAAGAGATGTGATTATCCTTGATCATCACGGCATCATACAACCCATATCGATGATTGAAGCCGCCTCCGCAGCGTACTGCATACTTTTCAAGCATCCTGAGGCCCGGAGTCGTTTTACGTGTGTCACAGATTCTTGTTTTCGTGCTGTTCAGCACGGAGACAGCTTCATTGGTTTTCGTCGCGATCCCGCTCATCCGCTGTACAAGATTTAAGACGACCCTCTCCGCTTTAAGCAGGTCTGAAACCCTGCCGGTGATTAAGGCTAGTTCCTGGCCCTTGGAGACTTTCTCGCCATCTTTTACATTCAGGATGATTTGACTGTTTTCATCCAGCAGCTTGAATCCTGTTTGGATGATTTGTTCCCCGCAGAAAATACCGTCATCCTTAGCGATCAACACCATGCTTCCTTTGTTTTCTTTTCCGAAAATCAGTTCACTGGTGACATCGCGTTCACCTATATCTTCAATAAAAAATTGTTCAAGTAGCAAGCGCAGTTTGATTGTATTCATGCTTACCATCCTTTACTTTTTTTCGTTGATGGATGATTTGTTTTTTCATCCAATTGGCGTTATCCTCAAGCGGGAAATCTTCTCGGTAGTGCCCGCCTCTGCTTTCTGTCCTTTCCAAAGCCGACTTTGTGATCAAAGTAGCGGTGATGTACATGAACAGCCTGTTTAATTCTGATGGCTGCATGTGGTCCAACCCAGCCTCTAGCCATTCTTCCATGTTGAACTGGGCAAGCCACTCACCCTGTTTCATCAGCCATTCTTTTGATCTTACAATACCTGCTCTGTCCATCATTGTTTGTTTCAGCATGGCGATGTCAGGAAGTTCACCGCAGGATAATCGGTGATTACGCTTATCTGTAAAACTTTTACCGGAATGGTTATAGACCTTCCATTCTTGCTCTTTTGCTGCAGGATGGCTGTTGATCCACTCCGCAAGGTTTCCGCCAACAAACATACCTTCTAATAAGGAATTGCTCGCCAGTCTATTTGCACCGTGAATACCTGTACATGCCGCTTCTCCAATTGCATACAATCCTGGTATACTGGTCCTGCCCTGCAAGTCCGTCTTGATTCCGCCCATGATAAAATGGCTCCCAGGGACGACGGGTATCAGTCCTTTTTCAATATCAATCCCATGCTCTGCACACAGGCTGCTGATCGTCGGAAACCTGATGCCGAAATCCCGGAGGTTGGTAATATCTAAAAAGATTTGAATTCCTCTTCGCAAATAATCATAAATTGTCTGGGATACAATATGCCGTGGTGCCAGGTCCTTCAGCGGATGTACTCCATCCATGATCCGCTTTCCCTCTGCAGTCACAAGCACGGCTCCTTCGCCTCGTACGGCTTCTGAAATAAGCCCTTTCGTCTTTCCATCTACATAAAGAAGCGTAGGGTGAAATTGGATGAACTCCATATCGGCCAGCTCTGCACCTGCTCTATAGGCCAGCGCCATTCCATCCCCGGTTGCCGTCTCGGCATTCGAAGTGAGGCTGAAAATCTGACCGCACCCCCCTGTAGCAAGGACAATATGGTGCGCCAAATATTCTGCATTCCTACCATCCGCCAGCTTCGCCTTCACTCCGATACATCGCGTTTCCTCACTGTTTAAAATCAGTTCATAAACAAATGTGGATTGTTCTATTGAAACACTGGCATCCAAATCTGACCTCAAAAAGTCGACCATATGCTTACCAGTCGCATCCCCGCCGCTGTGGACAATCCTCTTTTCACTATGTGCGCCTTCCATTCCCAGAAGCAATTTCCCATTTCCATCCTCATCAAAGCGACAGCCTGATAGCCATAAGCCTTTTATCAATTCCGGCGCTTTTTTGGTCATTTCAAATACAGCTGCTGCGTTATTATGGTGAGCTCCGGCCTCTAATGTGTCGAGATAATGGAAGTACGGGTCATCACTCGGAGAAACCGCCGCCGCAACTCCTCCCTGTGCGAGATAAGAATTGCCCGCTGTCATTTCATCCTTTGTGAGAATTATCACATTTAATTCCTTTGATAATTTATTGGCCAATTGCAATGCGGCAATGCCGCTGCCAACAATGATGACATCTGATTGATTCATATTTTGATAGCCTCCTGGATTAACAGGTGTCTTGACATATATATTTACACAGTTTTACACTGTTGACAAGAACTTTTATTTTTTATAGTTATTGTGCGATTTTTATCCAGTGTTTGTATTGGATTTGCTTTGACAGTGGTTCAATTGACAGCCTGGTTTTTGAATCCATTTTCGAATGTTATGTTACCGGTTTTCTTCTCATAGACTAAGACCGGGTATTTATTCAGGCTTTATGTGACCGGTTTTTCTCTCACTGCCAGAAACAGAGAACATATCCAGGTTTTATGTGGCCGGTTTTCTCTCACTGCTAGAAACCGGGAACATATCCAGGTTTTATGTGACCGGTTTTTCTCTCACTGCTAGAAACCGGGAACATATCTAGGTTTTATGTGACCGGTTTTTCTCTCACTGCTAGAAACCGGGAACATATCTAGGTTTTATGTGACCGGTTTTTCTCTCACTGCTAGAAACCGGGAACATATCCCACGGACAGAAACCGGGAACATTTTATGACCCTGATTCTCTTCTTGAAAAGAGAATGGGAAACATATTGAAGTGTATAGTACCAAAATTCAAACTAGGAGCGAACCTATGAAATATTTCGACTACGCGGCAACTTGCCCGCTTGACCGGGACGCGGCCAATATTTTCATTGAAGCGTCTACAAAGTACTTTGGAAATAGCCAGAGTATTCATGAAGCCGGCAGTGCAGCTGCCAATCTCCTCGAGAGCTGCAGGCAGGAATTTTCGCGCCTGCTGGGTGTCGAAGAAGCGGGGATTTATTTTACAAGCGGAGGTTCTGAAGCGAATTATCTTGGCATCATGGCCCTCCTCTCTGCTAAAAAGAAACAAGGAAATCATATTATTACCGGGGCCGCTGAACATTCTTCTGTCTATAATCTGATGAAAAAGCTTGAAAAAGAGGGATGGGATATCACCTACCTGCCATTGAACAACAACGGCAAAATAGAGTTTGCCAGTTTTACAGAAGCTGTCAGGCCGGATACTGTGCTTGTTTCAATCCAGCATGGTAACCCGGAAATCGGGACTCTCCAGCCGGTAAAAATCATCGCAGAATACTGCTCCTCTAAAGATATCCTGATTCATACTGATTGCGTGCAAACCTTCGGAAAAATCCCAACAGCGGCGCTGGCACACACAGTAGATGCCCTGTCCATTTCCGGCCATAAATTTTACGGACCAAAAGGAACCGGAGTGGCTTATGTCAATCCGAAGCTTGCCCTAAGGCCATACATTGAAGGAACTGTGCACGAAAAGGGCTTCAGGCCTGGCACGGTGAATGTACCAGGAATCGCTGCCATGACAGCTGCAGCGCAAAAAGCGCAATCCCTCATGGCAGCTGAGTCAGAAAGAATAAGTAAGCTCAGGTCGGCTTTCATTGAAACCTTTAAAGATGCCAAAGACTCATTCGAGATTTTCGGCTCTGAAGGAAAGGAACAACTCCCAGGAATCCTCGGAATGGGGATTAAAGGCATCGAGGGGCAATTGGTTCTGCTAGAATGCAACTCCAGAGGGCATGCAATTTCAACGGGAAGTGCTTGTCATACGGGGATGCTGTCGCCTGCGAAGACGATGTCTGCGATGGGAATCATCGGAAAAGAGGCAAAGGAATTTTTCAGGATTTCATTCGGGAGGGGAACTAGTCAGGAGGATGCAGTCGAACTTGCGAAAATTCTTGCTGCTATCACGAAACAGGTCCCGGCCGTTTAACTTCAAGCTGTTTTTATGGTAAAATTCTCGAATGAAGAAGTCGAAGGAGAGATCGGTATGAAGGAACCTACGAAAATTCTCGGAGATGAACGCCGGGCCTATATCCTAAAGCGCCTGCAGGAAAGCAGTGAACCTATTACTGGAGGTGACCTTGCGACCATCACGAATGTAAGCAGACAGGTCATTGTTGGCGATATCACCTTGCTTAAAGCTAAAAACGAGCCTATCATTGCGACCAGTCAGGGATATCTCTATATGCATGCCTCCCGTCCTACTGCAGCGGAAAGGACCATTGCCGTTTCCCACGGCCCGGAAAGGACAGAAGAAGAACTCCTGCTTCTTGTTGATCAAGGTGTCACAGTTAAGGACGTAAAAATCGAGCATCCCGTGTATGGGGATTTGACTGCATCCATCATGGTCTCAAACCGGAACGAAGTAAAACAGTTCATGGAAAAAATCAGAGCAACTAATGCCGCTTACTTATCAGAGTTAACAGGCGGAATCCATCTGCACACGATCTCCGCTCCGACGGAAAAAGCGCTAGATGAAGCAGAAGAAACGCTTAGAAAAGAAAAATTATTAATCGACCTGGAATAGAATGCAAAAAGATCCATCACATAAGCGATGGATCTTTTTTATACCTTATAGCTTGAATAGCTTCCGAGCAACTTTACTGTGCAGCCTAATGCTTCCAGTTCTGCAATCGCTCCCGGAATCAAAACATCATCCAATTTTAAATTAATATCAATAATGAAAAAGTATTTGCCCAAGCCTGTTTTCATCGGGCGTGATTCAATCTTTGACAGATTGAGCTTGCGCCATGAGAAAGCAGATAACACTTGATGCAGCGCACCAGCCCGATCTGATGGCAAGGTTATCACCAGACTTGTCTTGTACTCTTCAGTTGATGCCATGTTTATATCATGGCCTTCCTTTGCCAGCACAGCGAAGACAGTATGATTATAGCTGTAATCATGGATATTTTGCGTAACCGGCACTAATCCGTACTCCTCTGCAGCAAGGCTATTGGCGATGGCAGCGATGTTTCTTTCTGGATGGTTTTGTATATATTTTGCCGCTGCGGCTGTAGAGGACATATTTTCGAGAGGAATTCCTTTGAATTCTTTATGTAAAAATTTATGGCATTGCGCAAGCGCGTGTGGATGGCTGAATATCTGTTCAGCTTCCCTCCATTTTTCCATATTGTCTGGGTGAATCAGCAAATGCTGCCTGATTGGCACCACCGCTTCAGCAACAATCTGTAGATCTGTTTCATGGACTAAATAATCGATGGTAAGATTGACGGAACCCTCGATTGAGTTTTCCAGCGGAACAATCGCTGCGTCAATTTCTCCTGTTGAAGCGGCATCCATGCATTCTGGTATACTCACAAACGGAATTCTCTTAGCCTCTTTAAACAATTGCCGGGCAGCATAATCTGTAAATGTCGCGTCCGGCCCAAGATATCCAATATTCAAGCCAATCCCCCCTCCTACAAAGCTTGACGTTAAGCACCTGATCCGAGCACTTCTACTTTTTCTACAAACTCCAGTCTTTTCAGTCTCGCGAGCAATTCGTCCATTTCGACACTCATTTCGGTGACATTCAGGCTCAGCGTTACATTCGCCCTGCTTTGCAGAGGAATGGTCTGATGGATGGTCAAAACATTGCAGCCTGCTGCAGCGACGGTGCTCAGCAGTTCAGAAAGTGTACCAGAACGATCTTCAAGCTGAAAAAACAGCGTAATGATTCGTTCCTTCACAACCGTATGGAACGGAAACACGGTATCTCGGTATTTGTAAAAGGCACTCCGGCTCAAATCGACGCGTTGAACTGCATCCCAGACTGACTCTGCCTTACCGCGCTCGATCATTTCCTTCGCCTCAAGTGTCTTCTTCATTGCTTCAGGCAGGACATCTTCACGAACAAGGTAAAACTTCCTATCTTGATTTTGCTTCATCTCCAACACCCCATTAGATTGAAAGCTTCTTTATTTTTTCTGCCGAATCTTTAATTAAAAAAGCCATTTTTTATAAAGGAAAGCCGATTAACCTGTTCCTGGCTAATCGACCTTTCAAATCCTTTAAGGCTATTCCACGAATTCAAATTCATATTCAAGCAGCTTGACTGTATCTCCGTCTTTCGCGCCTCTTTCACGAAGTGCATCGTCAATGCCCATGCCGCGCATCTGGCGGGCGAACCTTTGGACAGATTCATCCCTTGAGAAATCAGTCATCTTGAACAGCCTTTCAATACTGTCACCCGAAATGACGAATGCTCCATCCGACTCACGGGTGATCTGGAATTCCTGTTCAGCTTTCTCGTGCTTGTACATCACGCGGTTTTCATCTTTTTCCAATACCTCTTCATCAATGAGAGGGAACTCCGGTGTTTTTTCAATCAAGTCAGCTACCGCGAATAATAATTCACGCAGACCTTCTCTTGTAACAGCCGAAATTGGGAATACAGGATGTTCATCCCCGACTTTTTCCTTGAACACTTTCAGGTTTTCTTCCGCATCTGGCATGTCCATTTTATTGGCGACAATGACTTGAGGTCTTTCCGTCAGCCTCAAATTGTATTCCTTCAATTCATTATTGATTGTCAGATAATCCTCGTACGGATCACGGCCTTCCGTTGCCGCCATGTCAATAACATGGATGATGACACGTGTACGTTCGATATGGCGCAGGAATTGATGCCCAAGGCCCACTCCTGAATGTGCACCTTCAATAAGTCCAGGCAAGTCCGCAAGAACAAAGCTTCGGCCGTCTTCTGTTTCGACCATTCCCAGGTTCGGGGCAATCGTCGTGAAGTGGTATTCTGCAATCTTCGGTCTAGCTGCTGAAACAACAGACAATAACGTCGATTTCCCTACGCTTGGGAAGCCTACCAGTCCAACATCCGCAAGGAGCTTCAATTCCATGACAATTTCTCTTTCCTGTCCGGGCTCCCCTTTTTCTGAGAGCTCTGGTGCCGGGTTGGCTGGTGTAGCAAAGCGTGAGTTACCACGGCCGCCTCGGCCACCCCTGGCGATAACTGCCTTCTGGCCATGCTCTACCAGGTCAGCAATGATCGCGCCAGTCTCAGCGTCGGATACGATTGTCCCTGGTGGAACTTTTACGATCATATCCTTGGAATTTTTACCATGCTGGTTTTTAGACATTCCGTGCTCTCCGCGAGGTGCCTTGAAATGGCGCTGATACCTGAAATCCATCAGCGTACGCAGTCCCTCTTCCACCTGGAAGACCACATTTGCACCGTTACCGCCGTCGCCGCCAGCAGGGCCGCCCTTCGGTACGTATTTTTCACGTCGGAACGCGACCATTCCATCGCCGCCGTCCCCGCCTTTTACATAAATTTTAACCTGATCGACAAACATTATGTCATTACCACCTGTCTGAAATTTGTTATCGCTTAATATGTTTCCCTAGAGTGATTCTATAAAAACTTCTATTGTCAATTCGCCATCGACAACGCCATCCGATATCACTTTCATTTTTTCACCGTTCTGCTGGTCGAGGAAGCTTTCTAAGCGATTTTTATCCTTTATTATTCCGCTAAAATCAAAAAAGAACCCGATTCCTTTCTCCTGCGGTTCAATTGTGACGGAGAGATGATTTTCCTGATATGGTTCAATCGAAGAATTCAATGTATCAAAAAGCTGCTCTGTCCAGCCAGTCAACAGCTGGTCATCTAATCTGTGGAAGTTCTGGGAGTCCATTACTTCATATTCCAATTGGAAATGATGATTCTCCCAATTGCAGGTTAACAAGGTAGAGGCAAACTGAGGAAGATGTAAATTAGATAGCTTTGCATCCTGCCTGGCTTCCATGATAATTTCTTCAATGATCTCTTTAGCCCGGTCCACTTTATTCAGCGATAAATTCCCTTTAATTAATTGAAGCTGATTCATCCAATCATGGCGTGCATGGCGCAAAACCTCGATTGTATCCCACTCTTTTTTCATACACATACTCCTACTCATAAGACTGCTTGGTGTAAGTATAACAAAAAAGCCATTCTGCGTAAGCTAATTATGTATTTAAGTTAGTTGGATTTCTTTTCATGTTCTCATTCATATCCAGAAGCAACAAGCCGTAAAATACAAGAAAACCCTAACCGCAGTGGTTAGGGCTTCTCTTTAGCTTACGCTTCTTGAGCTGCTGGATAAACACTTACTTGCTTGCGGTCACGGCCAAGACGTTCGAATTTAACGACGCCGTCAACCTTAGCGAATAGAGTGTCATCTCCACCTTTACCCACGTTTACACCTGGGTAGATTTTAGTTCCGCGCTGACGATAAAGGATAGAACCACCAGTTACGAATTGACCGTCTGCACGCTTAGCGCCAAGACGCTTAGAGATTGAGTCACGTCCGTTCTTAGTAGAACCTACACCCTTCTTAGAAGCGAAGAATTGAAGATCTAATCTTAACATTTTGTTCCACCTCCTACTGTTTGAAGGTTAATTTTATGTGCTTTCCGTACTCTTTTTCCATCGATTGCAATGTAATGACCATACTTTCGAGGAGCAATTGAATTTTCCCCTGTGTATCCTCCGGCAAATTGTCAGGGATTTCACAGCGGAGAAAACCATCGGCGCCTTGTTCAATGTCCGGGGTGACTCCTGTCAAACCAATGATGGAATTGACAGTTCCGATCGAGATGGTTGAAACACCTGCACAGACAATGTCACTGCCATGGGCAGCGAATCCAGCATGGCCGCTAATCGTAAACGATTGGATGCTTCCGGATTTTGTACGATTAATCGTTGCACGAATCATGGTAATCCGCCTTAATTAAGCGTTGATCTTTTCGATAACAACTTTAGTGTAAGGCTGACGATGACCTTGCTTCTTACGATTGTTCTTTTTCGCTTTGTACTTGAAAACGATGATTTTCTTTTGACGGCCGTTCTTTTCAACTTTAGCAGTTACAGTTGCGCCTTCAACTACTGGGCTACCAACTTTAACGTTATCGCCACCTACAAAAAGAACCTTGTCAAAAGTTACAGTTTCGCCTTCAGCAGCGTTTAGCTTTTCAATGTAGATTGCTTGTCCTTCTTCTACCTTTACTTGCTTGCCGCCAGTTTCGATAATTGCGTACATTCCAGTGCACCTCCTCATTAGACTCAGACTCGCCAACCGCAGGCGTTTGCGAATTTGCAAAGCTTAGATACCTGAAGTGTGCGGTTGTAGCACGGGTGCTACAAACAATAACATTAAAATACTATCATATGCCGAGCAAAAGTGTCAACATATTAATATATGTTCTTTTAATGGCCAGCTTGGCTCAACCTGATTCTGTCGAAGCACCAACCTTAATGATTTCGTAAAAAGGTTTCGCCGCGTCTGACAATGAGAATTTTATCTTAAAGCCTAATGTCTTTTCAAGCCTCAATTTATGGATATCAGTCTCACCGGAAAATTGCTTGATGACTTCATCGGTTGCCGCAACAAGAACTTCATCGTAATCCGAGTTTTTGTATTCCCATAGCGCGCGCTCAAGCCGGTACGCGACGGTCTCTGAACTGAGTACCTGTCCCGTGCCTCCGCAAGTCCAGCATTTCTCGGTCAGAGTCTCGGCCATCGACTGCTTCGTTTTCTTTCTTGTCAGCTGGAGGATACCCAGCTCTGTAAAACCGATGATCCGTGTCCGGCGCCCGTCCTGAAGCAGTTCTTTTTGAATGGCCTTCAGCACCTTGTCCCGCTCACTCTGACTCTTCATATCGATAAAATCGATCAGAATGATGCCCGCAAGATCCCTAAGTCTGATTTGCCTTGCCGCTTCGACTGCAGCATTCATATTCGTTTTCATGACCGTGTCACGCAAATCACTCTTGCCGGAAAACTTCCCTGTGTTCACATCGATCATCGTCAGTGCTTCACCCTGGTCAATGACCATATACGCCCCTTTATCGAGCCAGACCATCCTTTTAAGCAAACGCTCGATTTCTTGCTCGATTTTATAAAAGGAAAAGATATTTTCTTTGCCAGTATAAAATTCTGGCTCTATACTTTCTGGATCATGCCGCTGAATTCTTTTTTTCATATCGAGGCAATCTGTGATCACGTCAACATTTTGAACAGATAGAAGGGCTGCCATTGCTTGCTCAAAAAAGTAGTCACGACTGTGAACGATTCCCGGCTTCTTCATAGCTGACATAGTCTTTACCATTAGAGCGTATTGAGTCCGCTGCTGTTCCAGCTCACGCATGATGACTTCTTCTGTCTGACTCAGGCTTTCCGTCCTGAAAATGAGGCCTTCTCCGGGTGTTTTAACCTGGCTGGCAAAATCTCTCCATTTATCCCTCGTTTCGGGTGATTCTGCCTTTTTAGATACGGCTATGTATTTTCCTTGAGGCATATAGACAAGGTTCTCACCTTGTAATTCAACCACTGCCGTCAGTCTTGCCCCTTTTGTGCCGGCTGCATCCTTTTCAACCTGGACCAGCAGCTTTTCACCTTGATGGACATAGGAAGAAATCGAGCGGTTGTTTTTCTTCTCGTCGTCTGAAAGTACATAGGAAGGGAGCTTTTCTTTTTGAAGGAAGCCGCTCATTTCTTCGCCAAAATTGACAAAGGCAGCGCTCATCCCCGGGATGACTTTTTCGACGATGCCCAGATAAATATTCCCGACCAGCGATTGTTGGCCAGGCTGTTCAATATATATTTTTTCAACTTCGCCATCCTTGACCAAAGCGAAGCGTTTTTCTCTTGAATTTGTATTAATGATTAACTTGTACATTGTTTCTCCTTACCCACAAAAAAATGCAGCGCAAAAGGTGTCTGCGCTGCATTCATTATCCTATTTTAAAAGGTGTAAAGCAAATCTCCAATTTTCGCTGATAACAGCTTCTCACTGAAAAAAGCATGGAGCAATTCATTCTCATCCATGACCATTTCTTTGCCGTCCTTCTGCTTGACGATGATGGGATGCTTGCAGCCGCGCTGAAATTTACTCAGGACCTGCCCGACCATTTCATTCTCGGTGGCGTTGATCGGCTTCAGCTCTCTTAAATCCACCTGCTTTCCATAGTGCCTTTCCATCAAAAAGCGCATGAATGTGAACCGTCGCTGCTTCCATTCAAAGTACAGGGAGAAAGCCAGGAAACCGATGATGACCCAGACATTCAATGTCATTGGGGCCATGACGATAAGGAAAGCCGAAAAAAGTGCCAGTATTCCTGCTGAGACATACAGCGTCCGCACATGGGCTTCTTGAAAGGAAGTGGACAACGATAGCAGGATGAACAACAGCTTGCCTCCATCCAATGGCCAGATTGGAATCAGATTGAACAAAAGGACCATCATATTATATTCGATGAACAACATATGCCATTTTTCCGGAACAAGCCCTGCGGCAAACAGCAAAGAGGAGAGCGCCATCATCCAGATATGCTGCAGGGGGCCTGCAAGGACGACAATCAGTTCCTCTTTTAACGGTCTGTTTCCATGCTCATCCATTTCCGCTACACCGCCGAATGGCAGCAAGGCGATTTTCTTGATTCTCCACGAAAAAAAAGAAGCTGCAGCACCATGTCCCATTTCATGAACAAAAATAATCAGCAGCACCATCATCAGCTCTATAAAATGCGCGGTCGCAACAGCAAGGGCGATGATCACCCACAACAAAGGATGGATGTGTATTTTTCGCAATAATTCAATGGCTTTATTCAAACTTGATCACCTGGACAGGATCAACGAAGTCATCCCCTTTTTTAATAGCGAAGTAAAACGAACCTTTGATTCCATCCGTACTGTCCATCGCACTTCCTACCTTTGTGCCCTTGGAAATATATTCATAAAGGCTTACGTCGATTTTGTCGAGGTTTCCGTACCATGTTTCACTCTTGTCTGCATGCTGCACAATGACCGTTTTGCCGAATCCTTCCTTCATGCCGACAAAGTGGACAAGACCTTCATCCATGGCTTCTACACCGGCACCTTTGCCGGTTTCAATCATGATTCTCTGGCCATTGTCGCCAAAATCTTCAAGGATTTTACCGGAAGCAGGGAGTGCATACTGGTTGTCGGGAGCCAAATCCTGTTTATTTTCTTCCTCGCCAGATTCTTTGGCTGGAAGCAGAGCCAGAGGCTTTCCAAACTGATCTTCATACCAGTTCGAAACGGCAGCAAACTGGAATTCCTGTTCCATCGTATGCTTCACGTATTGCTGGATTGTTTCTGCTTTTTCAGATGGACTGCGGTAAATGATCGCAATGATCAAAACCAGGCACGCCGAAGCAAGCACCTTGAATAAAAAAACTTCCTTTTTGAATAGAGGATGTCCACCTTCCCCCGGACCCATGTCATAAGATGGAATCCGGTCAAAACCATGCCGCTCTTCCTCCGTCGAAAAAAAGCGATTATGGTTCATTTTCTCCATTCTTTCCCGCTCTCTTTTCCTCTTCATCATCCTTCTGCGTATATCATCAGCTCTCGAGTTCATACAATCCCACCATTCCCCTTGTACTCTAAGTTAGTACAAGTCTATGACCTGTCCAACGAGAGTATGACAAATTAGATGAATGGAAGATGTGACTTCTGCTCAAAACTAAAAATCAACTACGATGGCACAGGACGATTACTTGAGCAAGGAGCGAGAACATTCTTTCTTAATGGCTCTGCTAAAGTCCAACATTGTTTTTTACTCCTGTTGATTGCAGTGGAAGGCGCGTAGACTCCTGCGGGATCAGCAAGTCATGGGGAGACCCCGCAAGCGCTTAAAGCGCTGAGGAGGCTCCCCGACTGCCCGCGGAAAGCGAAGCGCCTGGAACGAAAATCAACAGCCTTGTTAGCAGAGCCTTCTTAATCAAAAAAACACCTGCCCTCGGACAAGCGAGAGCAGATGCCTTTGATCAGCGGACGCCGAAGAACTTTTTGATCTTCGAAAATACGCCTTTATTATCATTATCCAATTGCTGCAATGGAACAGACTCACCAAGAATTCTCCTAGCGATATTCCTGTAGGCAATGGATGCTTTGCTATTTGGATTCAGTGCGATTGGCTCGCCGTGATTCGAAGCTTTGATGACTTCATCATCATCGGCCACAATCCCGATTAAATCGATGGATAGGTGTGTCGTGATTTCATCCACATCAAGCATATCGCCATTTTTCATCATATGGCTTCGGATCCTGTTGATGACTAGTTTTGGTGATTCAACATTTTCTTCTTTTTCAAGCAGTCCGATGATCCTGTCAGCATCCCTGACTGCGGAAACCTCTGGTGTTGTGACGACAATCGCCTTGTCAGCACCGGCAACAGCGTTTTTATAGCCCTGCTCGATTCCTGCCGGGCAATCGATGATGATATAATCATAATCCTGCTTCAGTTCATTCACCAATTTTCTCATTTGTTCCGGCTGGACCGCTGTTTTATCACTTGTCTGGGCAGCAGGAAGCAAATATAGGTGGTCATCGAAGCGCTTATCTTTTACAAGTGCCTGATGAATCTTGCATCTTCCTTCAATTACATCGACGAGATCATAGATAATGCGATTTTCAAGCCCCATGACAACGTCCAGGTTACGCAAGCCGATATCTGTATCGACAAGGCAGACTCTTTTGCCTTGAAGGGCCAAAGCTGTACCAATATTAGCAGAAGTTGTCGTTTTGCCAACTCCGCCTTTTCCGGATGTAACTACTATCGCTTCTCCCATTTAGAGGCCTCCTTCGAATCTAGTTAAATTAGGTCTTTTCTTCATTAAAACTTGTAATCTATCAACAACAATCTGTTGACTGTCTGATATGTATGCACATTCCATCACACGGTTTTCTTCATCTGGTACATGGTCTGGAGACCGGTTGATGCAATCACTGATGCGTAGCTGTGACGGCTTCATGACTGATGCCGCAATAACTGCTTCATCATTGCCTTCCGAACCTGCATGTGCGACCCCTTTTAAAGCACCCATGATAAAAATATTCCCTGTCGCCTTGACCGTTCCTCCGGGATTGACATCTCCGATGAGCAGCAAGTCCCCAGTTATTTCAAGAACCTGTCCTGAACGGATCACTTTGGCAACAGGCACGATTTCCGTTTCCTGGCGAAGCTTGTCAGCCTCCTCCCTGGTGATCACATTTGTCACCAGTTCCTCGACGATCAAATTCCTCTTTTGCCGGATCAGGTCTTTCAGCTCTTCTTCCTGAGCTTTTGTAAGATACCTATTGCCTACTTTCACCTTTACCGAAAGCAGCTGTTGCTCTTCCTGGACACGTGATGAGTTGGATAGCTTCCTGTCAAGCTCCTTCTTCAGTTCATCATAGGAGCAATTATCATCCAGATGGAGCGTAAGTCCATCTTTTGTTCCTTTTATCGTCACATTTTGTGATTTCTTCATACTAGATGTTCACCTCATACGAAAAGCGCAAGCGCCTTGATCAGCCCCTATATGTCCGAGGGGCTGGGCACCGGAGCTGGACATTTATCTGCTGTATTGTAATAAAATTATTTACCTGAAAGAAATTCGACATCCATCCGCCAAATTCCTTTAATCGGGATACATGTACGGTTTTTTTATAGCTCCGATAAAAGTTTGGCAGCGAATTCAATCGATTCTTAGCCGGTCTGCAGCATTCTCGAACTGCTTTTTAAATGGATAGGCAGCCAATATGATAAATGCAAGGTTTAGAATCAATGTTGGGACTAGTCTTATTTTAACATAGGTAGAAAAGTCCAGGTCAGTAATTTTTATCAAAAGCATCAACTCGTAAACCCCTACCTCAAGAAGCGTGATGCCAAGAAGGGATAGAATTGATACGATCAAAATATTGGTCTGCAGGATTCTCATCATATTCGCGATCAAGTAAGCAATGAACGGAAACATGAATAAATAGATTCCGATGATTTCGGTGTAGACAATATCAAAAAGAAGCCCAAAAATGATTCCGTAAAGGATTCCATGCTTTGGACTCAAGTAGGCCGTCAAAAACAAAATCCCGGCCATGAGAAAATGCGGTACAAGAATCCGGTCACTGTTGAATAACTCGGCAGGCAGCAGTTCTACGAACAAACTTTCCAAAATGAATAAAAAAGCGAAAAGAGCAGGGAGCAAGAATCGGATCAATTGCCTTCCTCCTCGCCTTCGCTATCTTCCAAGCTTTCCTCTATATCAACTGATATCATCGATTTTTTCACTACCATGACATGTTCCAAATCATAGAGATTTGCTTCAGGCTTAATGTATGCGGTCTGATTCAAACCAAATTGATCCGGGACAACCTTGACAACTTTTCCGATTGGAAGATCTTTAGGGAAAATGCCACCCATACCAGTGGTGACTACGTTCTGTCCTTTTTCAATTTTCGCATCAAATGGCAAGCCTTTTAATAAAAGAAGCTCATTTTTCTTGTCATATCCTTCAATCGTTCCATAAAGCGGCTTTTCAGCCTGCAGGATGGCAGAAATCCTGTTGGTCGGGTCAATCGAGCTGATGAGCTGCACAGTTGCTGAAAATGGTGTCGTACTTTTGATTTTGCCAATCAATCCTTTTGAAGTGATGACCGCCATATTTTTTTCAATACCGTTAGAAGCACCTCTATTGATGATAATCAGCTCATTCCAGCGCTCGGGACTTCTGGCAATCCTGACAGCCTGGATTGGCTCATAGTCTGCTAGTGATTCTTGCTTATCTAAAATTTCCTGAAGCTCCTCGTTTTCTTTTTCAAGGGAGTATACTTTCGCTTCAAGGCGGGCCATATCATCAACGCGTTTCTTCAACTCTTTGTTTTCCTGATATGTATTTTGCAAGTCTTGAAGGTTTTCGATCAAACCAGCGATATAATTCGTAGGTCTTGAAACAACGGACTGTACCCAGCTTGTCGAGTCTTTGATAAACTGCTCGGGCCATGTCAATTCTTCTCTTTCCCTTAAAGAAAATCCAATCAATGCCACGAGGACAATAATGCTCACAAGCAGCATTATCAGGCGTTTATTAAAAAAGAACTGTGGCATGGATGTACACCTCTAATCTAAAAAAATAGTTTACAGAAGAGGAGGGAAGTGGATGATCCCGCTTCCCTTCCTTATTACCTTGATTCTTTTGCTTTTGTTTTGAATAAATCGATATGATCCAATGCCTTTCCTGTTCCAATTGCAACACAGTCCAGCGGATCTTCGGCAATCAAGACGGGCATTTTTGTTTCTTCACTGATGACCTTGTCCAAATTACGCAGCAAAGCGCCTCCGCCAGTAAGGACAATACCACGGTCCATGATATCAGAAGCAAGTTCCGGTGGTGTTTTTTCCAGTGTGAGCTTGACTGCATCGACAATGGCGTATACTGTGTCACGCAATGCTTTAGCAATTTCTTCAGCGGTGATTTCAATTGTCTTTGGCAGTCCTGTCAGCAAGTCACGGCCACGGATTTCCATATTTTCAATGCCTTCAGAGTCTCCTGCAGAACCGACTTCCATTTTAATCGCTTCAGCCGTTCTCTCACCAATCATCAGATTGTACGTTTTACGAATATAATTGATGATTGCGTCATCCATTTCATCACCAGCGATGCGAACAGATTGAGATGTTACAATTCCCCCAAGTGAAATGATCGCGACTTCTGTCGTTCCGCCACCAATGTCGACAACCATGCTACCAGTTGGTTCCCATACAGGAAGGTTTGCTCCGATTGCCGCAGCAAATGGCTCCTCAATCGTAAAGGCATCCCTAGCGCCTGCCTGGCGAGTCGCATCGATAACCGCACGCTCTTCAACCGCAGTGATTCCGGATGGAACACATACCATGACATACGGCTTGCCAGCAAACCAGCCCTTATTCTTCGTAGCCTGTTTGATGTAGTATTTCATCATTGTCGCTGTTGTCTCGTAATCAGCGATGACGCCATCCTTCATTGGTCGTAATGCTACGACATTCCCAGGTGTACGTCCGATCATGTTCTTTGCGTCATTACCGACTGCAACGATATTTTTTGTATCCGTTTGAAGGGCCACAACCGAAGGCTCTCTTAAAACGATTCCTTTTCCTTTAACATAAACAAGTGTATTAGCAGTACCAAGGTCGATTCCAAGGTCTCTTGTACCAATCCCAAACATAGTGTATCTCCCTTTCTTAACAAAAAATGCAATAAAAGAACAGGCAATCTATAACAAAATTAGTTGAATGTTCATAGGCAGATTTTCTGACAAAATTTTAACTTGTCCGCAAAAATCATAAATTATATTATATCGTAACGTCAATCAAAATCCTAGTATCATACATACCCTTTTTCCTTCAAACTAACATATTTATTTTCCCCAATGATCAAATGATCTAGCAATTCAATTCCGACTATCTTCCCGGACTCGGCAAGCCGCTTGGTGACTTCAATATCTTCCCTGCTCGGAGTCGGATCACCGGACGGATGATTGTGGACGCAAATGACTGATGCTGCCGATCTCCGGACAGCTTCCTTGAACACCTCTCGTGGATGGACGATCGAAGCGTTAAGGCTGCCAATGAAAATCGTCTGCCTGTGAATCACCTGATTTTTCGTATTCAAGTACAGGCAGACAAAATGCTCCTGTGTCAGGAAGCGCATATCATTCATTAAATATTTCGCTCCGTCTTCCGGTGAGCGAATCACATAGCGTTCATCTAGGGTATGGTTGGCGATGCGCCTGCCGATTTCAACAGCCGCGAGGACATGGATCGCTTTTGCTTTTCCGATCCCTTTGATTTGTGTCAACTCTTCCAAGGTTGCATCTTTAAGGAGCCGGAGGCCCTCAAACTGGGAAAGCATTCGGTTTGCAAGCTGGAGAACTGACTCCTCCCGTGATCCTGTTCCTAACAGGAGGGCAAGCAATTCATGATTGGAGAGGCTCTGGGGACCATTTTGGACAAATCGTTCCCGCGGCCGCTCATTTTGCGGATAATCTCTAATCATTAATGAATGTGTAGTCAATACATTTTCCTCCCAGTCATGGATAATGACGAGGGAAGTGTAGAAGAAGTTTCTGTGGTTTTCTTTTAATAAGGAAGGTTGTATCCGATTTTTCTTAACTCCCTGATCAATCTTGATACAGGAAGACCAACAACTGTGTAATAATCCCCACTGATTTCTTTGACAAGCATGCTGCCGAATCCCTGGATTCCATAGCCGCCCGCCTTATCGAATGGTTCACCGCTCTTTATATAGATGTCGATTTCTTCATCTGACAATTCCCAGAACGTCACATCTGTTTTTTCATAGAAACGCGTTTCCTTCTCAGGGGAGATGATTGATACTCCTGTGTAGACTGAATGAGTGTTCCCAGACAGCTTTTTGAGCATCTGTAAGGCTTCTTGTCCGCTTTCAGGCTTCCCAAGAATCATGCCGTCATGGACAACGACAGTATCTGATCCGATCACGAAACAATCAGGAAAATTCGGCGCCACCGTTCCCGACTTTCTGGAAGCAAGCTCCATTACCGCGTCGGCTGGGCTTAAATTCTCACTGAAACTTTCGTCTGCATCACTGCTCGAGATTTCGAAATTCAAGCGGAGGTTTTCAAGAAGTTCTTTTCGCCGTGGAGAAGAAGAGGCTAAAATGAGGCGTTGCATAAAATCACCTTTCTTTACTTTTTGCATCAAAGGGAGATACAAGCTAATACTAACAAAGTTCACCAATTGTAACAATCTTTAGTCATCAGTTTGCCAAAAAAAATCAGAGCCTGGCACAATTTGCCGAAGGCTCTGTTAATTTGTACAATTTCCCGGAAAATATTCTGGTATATTACTTTCCTATCATCTGATATGCGGAAAGGAATGCCAGAAGGCTTTTTTCCATTTCCACCAGCTGGTTCGCATCCTTTGTTTTTTGGTAACTTGTAAAAGCTCCACTTGCTTTCTCCATGCTCGCTTTTGCTTTTAGGACAGCCTTATCTGCTATACTCTTGTCTTCCATTTTGGATAGCTTTACCTGGTAATCTTCAACTTTTTTTACCTCTTCCGCTTCAGCTGCGGAACCGTTCAACAGGATCGTATAGATTTCCGGTGCCTGTTTAAGAAATTCCGCTTCATCTGCTGTTAACCCGGCTGCCGTTCCCCCTGCTATTTCGAAAGGCTTTGCGAAAACTTCTACTCCTTTAGCCTTCAGTGCCTCTGCTTGTTGTTTGGCAGCTTCAATGCTTCCTGCAGTCCCTAAATAGACGGCGAACTGTCCATTTACAGGAAATAATTCAGCTGTGACTCCTTGCCCGGAAAGGAGGTCCACCCTTTCCTTCGCTCCGGCTTCTGTGGTGAAAATGCCATTCTGGACGATAAAGGTTGGAATCGGTTTTAACTCTAGCGACTCCTTCCCCCCTGCCGGCTTTTCTTCTGCTTGCCCAGCTTTTGGCTGGGTCACTGCTGGTGCTGCCGTATCTGGCTCAGACGGCAGGAACTTCAGGAATGTCACTCCAAACGCTGTTCCAATCAAAACAGCAAAAAGGACATTCATGATGATTGTCGTATAAAGGCGGTTATTACGATTCATTTTAGGATTCCATACCGAAATGCCAATGCTTTTCTTTTTCTGCTTTTTCTCCTGTGTCGGGGCAATCTTATATTCTTTAACGATTTCCTCTTCGACGGGATCAGGCAAAATCCAATCAAAACTATCCTCGTTTTGTTCCTGTGCAGCTGCACTTTCATTCAGTGCTGCCTCATTTTCAAGAGGATAAACCTTACTTCGGTCTTCGCGAACATTATTGATTTGATAGTTATTGCTCTTTGGTTGATCAACTTGACGATTCTCATTAGCGCCTTTTTGACTATATTTCTTACTGTTTTTATCAGCCTGTACTTTTTTATCAGCCTGAATCGGACGGTCTTTGCCATTAATCTTGATAGTGATGGTCTTACCTTGCTTGTCCAATGCTTGTACCTCCCCCTGCCCGTTCGTGTTTTGTCCATCCTATCATAATGGCAAAAAAAAATAACAAGACTTTTGTCGTCTTGTTATAGAATGCTTTCGTCAATTTTTTTACTAGATTTAGTTTTCGTCCGTACCCTCGGTATCATCTGCTTCGGATTGCTCTAGTTCTTCTAGATTTTCCTCTGAGTAATCGCCGAAAGTCGGGAAAGGGTTTCGTTTGTTAGCTGGGGCTGGGGTTTCGATTTTTGGATTGTGTTCCTTTAGATCATCCAGTCCTGATAGGTAATAAGAATTGATTGTAAGAGTCATGACGATCGGGCTTTTTTCATCCGAAAGGGAATTAATTTCCTCTGGACCGCTAAAAGAAATAGAATCAACCATAACCAGGCGCTTCAGTTTTTCGAGTGTTTCTATAAATTTCTCCAATTCAAAATAGCCATCTGCTTCAACTGTGATCGTGACAGCTGTCTTCTCAATCCCTTCAGGCATCTTCAAAGGTTCCACTGCTTCTCCTGTGACTGTTTCAGTCCCCTGAGTTTCACCCGCTTGAGCCGTTGGAGCTTCACTTGATTCCTGATTGAATTCCATTGATGTTATGTAGCTATTTGAAACAACTTCTGCTTTTTCAAAATCCAGGACAAGTTGTTCAACCATTGGGTCAACCGGGAGCTTCTTTTGTAGCTCAATTGTGCTTTGATAGTCGTCCTTTGAAGCTGCAAGGCGTGTTTCAAAGCTTTCACTGAGCTGTTGCTCAGATTTCAATTGATTCTCTTTTAAAGCAAGACTATCCTTTAATGGATTTATAAAAACGAAATATGCACCTATGTAAATCAAGACTGACAGTGATACAGCAATCGCCAGGATCATGATATTTTTCTTTTCAAAACGGAGGTTCATGTCTCATCCCCTCCCTTTGAAGCGACACTGCCATTTTTCAAGAAAACATCCTCTTTAAAAATCAGTTCGTATTCTGCTGTGTAGCGAGGCAAAGTCTTTTCTTCATCCTTTTCAGGATCAGTGGCATTCGTACTGCTTTCACTGCTTTCTGCATCCTGAACTGCAACAACATTTAAGAGTGAGACCTTCTCAACCCAATCAGAACTCTTTAATGTGCTTAAATAATACGCAGCATCTCTTGAAGCATCAAACTGGATGGTGATCAGGACAGAGTTAGAGTTGCTGTATTCAAAATTCTTGATAAATCCACGTTCAGGCAACTGGGAAATGACGTTCCGGAGCAGAGGTACTGTTTCCATCGGGGCTTGCTCTGCCCACTTTACTGCTTCCTGTAGTTTCAATGAAGAGTTGCCAGTGTCTCCTTCGGCAATTTTCGCCTGCTGTGCCTCGTTGAGCTTTTGGACAGTCTCAATTTGATTATCGATTGATGCCATTTTATTATCATAGCTATTTCCCTGAATGAAGGCGACTGTAGCACTCACAGATAATAGAGCAAGAATCAAAAGGGCGGTCATGAGCGACGAGGATTTCTTATGTTCTTTTTTAGGTAAAAGGTTAATCTCTACAAGCATCATTTACACCTCTTTCAATCCAAGTCCCAATGCAAGATGAAAAGCTTTCGGCAATTCTTCTGTTGATTCTCCTATAAGGGGAACTCTCAGTGTATCTACCTGGATACCGAATCGTTCTTTCATATCGTTGAGAATACGGTCAAGCATAGGATGGTCTCCATTCAGCAATATTCTTGTGACTTCGCTTTTTCCTTGAGTCAATGAATAATGATAGAAATCCATTAGCTTGGCAATATCGCGGTAGATATCTTCAAGTTGAAAAGTGAGCTCGGTAACTTCACCTTCATATACCAATTCCTGGTCTGAGAAGCGTCCCCTGCCGCTCTTCACCTTCCAATTCTCTTTCAAATCACCTGGAATATGACGCATGAAAACTGGGATATGCTCTTCAAATACACACATGCTGACAACATCAAGGTCAAACTGGACTGTCAGCAGGATTTCATTTTCACTCTTCAATGCCTGCTGATAGTAGAGCCTGTAAATCGCCAGTGGTGAGATATCTGCGGCAATAGGTTTAAGTTTAATAGCTTTGAACAGATCAGCATACTCTGTTACATATTGCTCTGGTGCAGCAAAAACAAGAATCTGCTGCTTCTGATCCTCTATTCCAAGAGGGATGATATCGAAAACTGGATCCTCGAATGGAAGGTGGATGGAAGTACCTAATTCCAAATATAGATAGCCATGGATTTCGTCTTCTTTAACATCAACTGGAATGGAAACCTTCCTAATGATGACGAGTGAATCTGGGACCGTAAAACGGATTTCCCTTCTGGAAATCTTCCAGTCATCAAGACATTCATCAAGGATGTTTTCTAATGTATCAAAATCCTGAATTTTACCATCCAGTATAATTCCAGGCGGCAAATATCGCTGTCCATAATGAAGCGGAGTAGCCGGATTTCTTTGTTTCAATTCAACATAACGGATAGAATGGTCATTGACCACGATATTAACAACCTTGCTTCTACCAGAAAAAAGAGATAATGCCATGGTCTGAAACTCCTTTGTTTAAAAACCAAAGTTTAATAGATTAAGATACCACTGGATAATCTGCGCTCCAAAAAAATAGGCAGTCAATGTACCAAGCGCGATAAACGGGCCAAATGGGATAGGCTGCTTTTTTTTGACAAAACCAAGAAGCATAGCAATGATGCCAAAAAATGCGCCAAAAAAAGTGGCGAAAAAGAAGGATAGCAACATCGTCTTTAAACCGACGACAAAACCAATCAAGGCAAAAAGCTTAATGTCACCGCCGCCCATACCACCTCTGCTTGCAAAGGCAATCATTAAGAGGAGAGAGAATCCCGCTCCTGCACCGGCAAAGGAATCCCACCAGGGAGCAAGAGGAATAATAATGCGTTCAATAATGAAAATCCCTGAGAACACAAGAAGCACCTTATCCGGGATGATCATGTACTCCAAATCGGAAACAGTGATAATGATGAATAAAGAGATTAAAGTTAAAGCAATGATTAGCTCGCCGTTCCAGCCAATCATCCAGGCAGCGCCGGCAAAAAGAACACCAGTCAATAACTCAAACAGCGGATAAACAAGAGAAATGCCGACCTTGCACCGGCGGCATTTCCCCCTTTGAAACATATATGACAATACTGGAATCAATTCAAGAGCAGTCAACTGATGCCCACAGTTCGGACAGGATGACCGAGGTGCTACGATTGATTTTCCTTCCGGCACTCTGAGGCCTACTACGTTGTAGAAGGAACCTAGGATGAGGCCAAATATAAAAAAAATTATAATAAAAATGTTCATCACTTATAAGCTAGTAGCTCGCTTTCACTTGCAACATCTTTCCCTGCTCCTGATGTATCTTTATCAACTAATGCTACAGAAGCATGTTCAGTTAGTGCATAACTATATTTACCATTAGAATCTCTTGTGATTTTAACTGTAAAATCTCCCTCAACATTATCAACATATGGAGCTAGTGCAGTTTCATCTACATCAACAGAAGTAGCAGGTGCTTTTTCAGCAACATAAAGTTTAGCCGCACTAATTATCTGTAAACCTTCACTAACAGTAGCTTTTTTATCAGTGCTACTAATAATATTCCCAATACTCGGAATCGCAATCGCCGCAATAATCCCCAAAATTACAATTACAGCCAATAGTTCAATCAGTGTCAAACCTCTTTGATCTTTCATTTTTTTCTTTAATGCTTTAAACATATTTACCTCTCCTTTTAGTTAATTTTACCTACGACTAAAGAAATATGTAACTATCAATATTATAATGGATAGATTGGTAATTTCATATAATTTTTTAGTAGAATTTGTCTATTTTTCGCAAGTTTTAATTTACATGGTTGAATATGTCGAACATTGGCACCATGATAGACGTGACGATAGTTCCAACAAGGCCTGCGAGTACGACGATCATAATTGGTTCAATCAATGATTTTAGCTGATCGGTGCTAGTTTCCACTTCTTTTTCATAGAATTCAGCAACTTTCCCAAGCATACCGTCAAGGGAACCTGTTTCTTCCCCGATGGAAATCATCTGTGTGACGAGCGGCGGAAAGGCCCAGTGCTGTTTCATCGGTCCTGTCATCGATTGCCCTACTTCCAGCGCATCTCTTGATTCGCGTACCACACGCGAAATCACTTCATTTTCAACAACATTTTCAACAATAGATAAAGCTTGAAGTATCGGTACCGAGCTCGTGAAAAGAGAACTCAGTGTTCTCGTCATCCTCGCCAGTACAGCCTTCTGCATCATCTTTCCGAATAGCGGCATTCTTAGCATTGCATAATCGAGATAATACTTGGTCTTCTTGTTTTTGTTCATTGCAATGATGAGAACCACAATACTTAATGCGAAAAGGATGATCAGCCACCAGAATTCCTGCATGAATTCACTTGCACCGAGTACGAATCTTGTGATGGCAGGCAATTCCCCGCCAAAGTCAGAGAACATATCCACAAAGGTCGGTACAACAGAAACCAATAAGAAAATGACGACACCAATTGCGATGAATGCAATTACAGCTGGATATGTTAAAGCGGCCACTACTTTCTGCCGGGTATTATGCTGTTTTTCATAATGATCTGCAAGGCGTTCCAGTGCTTCGTCCATATTACCGCCCGCTTCTCCAGCCTTGATCATGTTGATATACATTGCTGAGAAGATCTTCCCGTGCTTGGCAGAAGCCTGGGATAACTGGTTCCCTTCCCGGAGCTCCGCTTCTATATCCAGCAATGTTTTTCTCAGTGCTTTACTGTCGGTCTGGTTCGCCAGTATTTTCGTCGATTCAACAACTGACACACCTGCTTTTAAAAGGGTCGCAAACTGCCTGAGATATATCACCAAATGCTGAAGCTTGACGGGATTGCCAATCGAAATATCCTTTGTCAACAGTGTTTCAGGAACCTCAACAATTTCAGTCGTCCTGATTCCCTCTTCTCGCAGCCTTTCAAGTGCTTCACGTTTAGAGCCTGCTGTAATTGTGCCTGAACGTTTTTTTGTCCGGTCACGGCCGGAATATTTGAATCTTGCCATGTTACACCAACTTCTCTAGTAAATATGGTTCAGCAGATTCTCTCGAGATAATACCTTGCTGAACCAGCTCTTTAATACTCATCTCAAGTGTATGCATGCCAAAAGCCTTTGAAGTTTGCATAATGCTCATGATTTGGTGGATTTTTTCATTGCGGATCAGATTGGCAACAGCCGCGTTATTAATAAGAATTTCAGTTGCTCCTCGGCGGCTTTTCTTGTCAACAGTCGGAAACAGGCGCTGGGAAATAACAGCCACCAGTACTGAAGCCAACTGGATGCGAATTTGCGCTTGCTGGCCTGCAGGAAAGACATCAATGATACGATTGATGGTCGCAGGCGCACTTGATGTATGCAAGGTTCCGAGCACAAGGTGTCCTGTTTCAGCAGCGGTAATCGCTGTCTGAATCGTATCTAGATCCCTCAATTCCCCAACAAGGATCACATCAGGGTCCTGTCTGAGTGCCGCTCGTAGTCCGTTTGCAAAGTTATTTGTATCAAATCCTACTTCACGCTGGTCGATGATACTGTTTCCATGCTTGTGCAGATATTCAATCGGATCCTCAAGGGTGACGATGTGCTTGCGCATATTCTTATTCATATACTGGATCAAAGCGGCAAGTGTTGTTGATTTTCCACTTCCTGTAGGCCCGGTAACAAGCACGAGTCCCTGCGGTTTTTCGGCAATACGCTTAAGAACCGAAGGCAGTTCAAGTTCCTCAAGAGTAGGAATGGTTGTTGGGACTACACGTGCTGCTAGCGAGACGCATCCCCTCTGGTGATAGGCATTTACCCTGAATCTGGAGATTCCTGGTATTCCATAAGAGAAATCCAGTTCACCCTTTGACTTAAATTGATCCCAAAGTTTTTCAGGAATAATCGCCCTGGCCATGCCCTCTGTATCTTCAGGTAATATGACCTCTGTGCCATATCTTTTCAGTTCCCCATGGACTCTTAAAATCGGTGGCACACCGACAGTGATATGAATGTCGGAAGCCTTAAGTTCGAAACCGGAACTAAGCAAATGTTCTATTTTTTCTCTCATCCCATTTCCCCGCTTACTCTGTAATAGCTACCCTCAATACTTCCTCAGTCGATGTCAAGCCCTGTTTTACCTTCAACAAGCCATCATCGATCAGGAAGATTGTTTTATTTTTTATCGCTATATCCTTTAAAACAGACACTGGTTCTTCGTTCATGATCGCTTTCCGAAGATCTTCATCGATTGTCAGCACTTCATGAATAGCGATCCTGCCTCGATATCCTGTCATATTGCATGAAGAACAGCCTTTGCCTGTCCAGACTGTTTCAATCTGGATCCCTCTTTTTGAAAAAATATCAATTTCCCGTTTGGTTGGCGTTTGGGCTTCTGCACAGTCACGGCACACCTTTCTTACAAGTCGCTGGGCAACGACACCGCTCAATGATGAAGCAACAAGAAACGGTTCAACCCCCATATCAATCATCCTCGTAACCGAGCTTAGCGCATCATTTGTGTGAATCGTGCTTAAAACCAGATGCCCTGTCAAGGATGCCCTGACTGAAACCTCCACCGTCTCCTTGTCACGAATTTCCCCGACCATGATGATATCGGGATCCTGACGAAGAATGGAGCGAAGCCCTGCAGCGAATGTCATTCCGACATTCTGGTTTACCTGAATCTGGTTGATACCTTCAAGCTGGTACTCAACCGGATCCTCGATAGTGATTACATTTACTTCCTCACTATTCAGCTTGTTAAGCGCCGCATAAAGGGTAGACGATTTCCCTGATCCTGTCGGGCCTGTTATCAGTACAATTCCATTAGGCTTGGAAATCATATCCATGAACCTTGAAAGATTGTGCTTATTGAATCCAAGCTTCTCAATATCATTCAGCGTACTGCCCATATCGAGAATACGCATTACCACCTTTTCTCCATAAACAGTTGGGAGTGTTGATACACGGAGATCGACTGGATGGAAGTCTATATTCACCTTGATCCTGCCATCTTGTGGAATTCTATTCTCTGTGATATCAAGATTAGCCATGATTTTGACCCGAGCAATCAGGACATTTTGCATATGCTTAGGCAGTACTCTCTCAGTCCTAAGAATGCCATCTATCCGGTATCGAATGACAACCTTTGTCTCTTGAGGGTCAATATGAATATCGCTGGCCTTGCTCGTTGTCGCATTTGAGAGAAGCTGGTTGACCAGCCTGATGATTGGTGAATCTACCTCATTCACTTTTTCTTCTTTTACAGCTTCTTTAGTCAAATTATTCGCACTTAAAAGTTCTTCAAAGCCTTCGTTGCTATCATAATACTTATTGATCGCCCTCAGAATATCATCTTTGGTGGCGATGGCTGTTTCAATATGAAAGCCTGTTGACAGCCGAAGGTCATCTACCGTGAAAAAGTCCATCGGATCCGCCATTGCAACGAATAGCTTGTCCCCTTCCTTTTTCAGCGGAATGACCAGGCGCCTTTTAGCAATTTCTTTCGGTATTAGAGTGAAGAGCTTTGTATCGAATGGATACCGAAATAGACTGATGTGCGGGATGCCGAGCTGGAACTCAAGAACCTCTATCAGTTGCTGTTCGGTAATAAACCCTCTCTGGAGGAGCACATCTCCAAGCTTTTGCCCTTCTGATTTTTCGGCAAGGGCACTTTGCAGCTGCTCTTCTGTGATGATCTCCGTTTCAACCAATAGATCACCAAGCCGCTTTCTTGTTTGTCTCATCTATCATCGCTCCCGGTTAAAAGATTACTTAGGCTGTTCGTCCGGCTTTCCCCAGAGGCTGCCATCATCATCATTCTCATTGGCGATTCCATCCTGACCTGATGTTCCATCACTGCTATTTTCGGTAGAATTATTGTTATTCCCAGTCTGTTCAACCGGAACTGAAGGCGGTAAAGTTTGAACTGCATTCGGTTCAGTCACAGTTCCATCATTAGTACCAGTAGCAGGTGGAGTTTGCTGAACGGCCGGCGCGATTGGATAAATTTCAACCCTGTGTACTGGTGTATAAAAATCTTCAGAAATGAATTCAGTTTCTAACAGTTCCCCTTTTCGCCCATGAATTTCACGGGAAACTGTAATGAGAAAACCTGGCTTTCCTTCACTCTCAACTGATTTTTGGCCAGTCTTGAGCAATGGGGAGTATTGCTTTATAGTTCTTGGTTTGAACTCCTGTTTATTCGATGTCTTAACAGTATATTCATATAACAGCGGTGCCCCAGTTATTGTTACCAGTAATTCCTCGTTGTCTATACTAAGTTCAAGGGTGTAGGATGTTTTGTTAGGATTATAGAATTTAAGGTCAAGATTCTTGGAGAGATCAACCTTTGATTCGAAGCCAAGCTCGATATTAACTGCTAATTCTGAGCTAATATGTCTTTCTCCGATTGTAAAATTCGTTGATAGTAACGCTTTATATAAAGCGGATGCTATTTGACTATACGCGTAGGAAGACGTCTCGCTCAGGTTATTTTCCCTGGCATAGTTTGCTAATGAAAAATGAGACTCAGGAGCAATTTCCATCTTTTGAATCGCTTCTGCCAGCTCTTTAATCTCACTGTTTTTTTCAGGTAGTTTTAGAGATGATCTTGTAATCGTAACTGGCTTCTCTTCCGGAAGGTAATTTTCCAGACTGAAATCTGAGACAAGAATCAGACCTTTTCCTGCATTACTTAAATCATTAACCAGTCTTTCATCATCCAGTTGGCTTCTCACTGTCTCCGGTAATTCCAATGAACTTAAAGCCCCACCCTTCAATTCTACTAAAAGGTCATTTTGCACACCGTTTTGAGCAGCGGCAACCGATTCATCCAACAGGAAGACAAAATGCAATGGATCGATTGCATAGGTCTCACCTTTATATAGTAATTTGATTTGTGCTGCTTGAGCCCACTCATTTACTTTGGCTTCGATCAGAGCCTTTGCTTCTTCAGGTGTTTTATTTGATACGTCCACGTTTCCTATAGATGTTTTCTCTGAAAAAATCTGATTGCTGGATGCACGGGAGCCAAAAGCAGATGCTCCAAAATATGTAAAACTGAAAATAAAAATAGAAAAAACAGAAAGGATCAGCGAAAACTTAATAATATGCTGCTTTTTCATGAACATGTCCTCCCGGCAGTTAAGTTTAGTAGTTTCTATGAGTGGATGCTGGCATACGCCTTTTCTTTTTCAGTCTCAACCATCCAGTCTTCCAATTCCATATTTGGAGCTGGATGGACCCATTCCACTTGAGGTATATGCACGCCATTTCTTTCATCCAAGAAAGAAGTATCTTCGTCAAAAGAAGGTTGTAACTCGTTTAAAGTCTCATGATTTTTATTCTTGGCTGTAAGAACCTCAATCGCAGAAAGGTCTTTTTCACCAACAAAGTTACTCACCTTGCCGTAAAGGTCTAATGATTCATTGTCAACATTACTATGTAATCGCTCGTTTAACTTTACAGGTACTTTAGTAACAGATAACCGGCTTACTATTATATAACCCGCACTCATTCCAAGCAATACGATCACCAACAAGACTTGCCATAAACCAAAAAAGTTAACAGAAACTAGTCCAAAAGAACCAATAAGCACTGAACCTACTATTGCTATATTCTTCTCTTTCCTTGTCAGCCCCATAGAAACTGCATAAATCAAGATACCTGTTAAAACTATTGATATTAATAAAAATACCAGATTAGCCATTATTCCACCCCTTTTTTTCTAAAAAAACCTAAAAATTATACAATTATTTTATATTTACAACTGAAAATCTCAAAATATGACAATTTTCACTTTTTTATATTGTATAATAAAAGTAATAGATTTAGAAGATAGGGGAAGAAAGTATTGGGAAAAAAGTTGGATAACCAAGATGGTTTGACATTGCTTGAAGTTTTATTATCAATTGTCATACTGACCATTGTACTTACTTCATTTGCCGGTTTTTTCAGCCAGTCAGCATTATTCGTCAAAAAAAATGAAGAAAAGCTTTCTACATCACAGACTGCTCAGCAGGTTGTGAATTTGGTTGAAGTTAATGTCACAAAAAATATGCTATTAGCAAACCCTGAATGCGCTGATTTCCAATGTAACTTTGAGAAGAATGCCTTGGAATCCTTTTTAGGTCAAGCCATAAATAGTTCATATAAAATATCGGTTGATTTTACACCAAGTGTAGAAGATTTAGTCAATGTAAAAGTAGCAATTATTGACAATGATGATCCTGACAGCTCTTCAGAAACATTTACATATATAAGAAGGTGACCATATGAATAACGAAAAAGGATTGTCATTGGTAGAGCTTCTTGCAGCTATTGCTATACTATTCATAGTTTCAGGAATTATCTATGGAGTGTTTTTTACATTCAATAATAACTACGATCGTATTTCGCATAAAAACAGTATGGACCAGGCAGCGAATCTCATACTGACAACCATTAAGCAATACCACCAAAAAAATGAATCGTACTGGATCAAATATGATGCTTCTTCAAAGAAGTCATATATAGGGGTAACTACGGCAGATAATCTGGTGGGAGATACTGATTATTCAATGGATTTGAAGGTTGGATACCCAACACCAATAACAATAAGTAATACAAAGATTGATGCTAAACAACCTTTAACAATTCAATTATTATTAACAGACCAAAAAGGGCAGACATACGAAATTGAAACGACTGTAAAAAGATATTAAGGAGGATGATTAAATTTGGAAGTACGAAATGAAAAAGGTTATGCATTAGTACTTGTCTTAGTGATTATAACAATCACCTTCACCCTTGCCCTTTCAATGACTGGAATGGCCATGTCTGCTCGAAAGCAATTCAATAAGACAGACGAAATTAACAAAGCAACCGATCTTGCAGAGATGGGGGTGGCACATTACGAGACGCTTTTGGCTGGAATTGTTCTTGATTCTAATGCTGCAGCCGATGCAGCGATAGAAGTTACCGGAAACGGGAATGGGAACGGGAATGGGAACGGGAATGGGAAAAAGAACCGAAATGCACCAGAGTATGATTCCTATTTCTACACAAGCTTGCAAACAGCATTAAGCCAGACTGTTTATACTAACGTATCAAAAAATGTGGAAGGACTTAATGAATATAAGGTAACCCTCGTGTCATTATCGGCAATCAAGCCTGACAAAACGATTCTTGTGAATTTTAAAAGTGAAGGAAATACAGGCAAAGAAACAAAAGTATTAAGAAGTACAATTACTATTGGAAAGAATGGAATCTCCAAAGCCGGAGAAACTGCTCCTGAAAAAAGCACTTTTGATATTAAGGAAAATAATAGAATTGAATTAATTGGGCATAAGAGCACAAAAATATATCCAGGCTCTACTTATTTCGAAAGAGATCTCGATTTGAGAGGAAAAAACCATTTGACTGTAAAAGGAAATGCCTATTTTAAAGATAAAGTAGAACTCCGAGGTACTGATACTATATTAATTCATGGAGATGCAATCTTCTTTACAAAGATTGATAATCCTTATGTAAACGGTAATTCAGCATTATGTGTATATGGAAACACTTATTATATTGATAATAATAATAAGCTAGTTGAATACAATCCTTTCCCTTCTGGTAAAAACAAATCATGTCCTCGCCCTCAGGACGATGAATGGTACATCAACCCAGATGAAGGTGTAGAAGTACAATATTAAAAGGCTGACCCTCAGGGATCAGCCTTTTCACTTAACATATTCCGCAACCCTATTCCTACCCGATCGCTTCGCACCGACATATAATGCCCTATCTGCATGCCTGATCAATGCCAAAGAATCGTCCGCATCTTGCGGGGCGGTTGCCACTCCAATTGAGGCAGTAATGTTAACTAATAGTTGCTTTCCTTCTTCATCCATCGACTGCAGCAGTGTAAATGGCTCGTTGGCAATCATCAGCCTGATTTGTTCTGCGAGTTTAAGGGCGTCGCCTTTCATCATGTCAGGCAGGAGGATGACGAATTCTTCTCCTCCGTAGCGGGCAACGGTTCCAATGCCGCCGATTTTTTTCCTCAGTCGTTCTCCTAACTCTATTAAAATCTCATTTCCACTTTGGTGTCCGTATGTATCGTTGACGGATTTGAAGTGGTCGATGTCGAGCAGGATGAGTGATAAAAGGTCCCTGTGGCCAAATTGTAATTTTTCGAATTCGGCAGTCAGCATGTTTTCAAAATAGCGGTAATTATACAGTCCAGTCAACGCGCAGCGCTCACTGTATTCCTTTGTTTTTTCATGGTGCCTGGCGTTTTCCACGGCAATCGCAAAGTGGGAGCATAGTATGTCGATGATCATCAGCTGCGATTTTTCGAATGCCCTTTTCTTGTTTGCGGCAAGGACGAGGACACCGATCACCTGGTTGTTCCTGACGATTGGCACACCGAGAATGCTTTCAGCACCCGCTGGGATATAGCCTGAATTAATATGCTTCCATTGTTTTTTTGAATGGAAGAGTACAGGCTGTTTCTCAGCCCAGACAAGCCCGCTTATTCCCATGCCTTTTCCAAGAGGATCGGCAACTGGCTCCATCACTTCGCCGAACTCTACCTTATGAATCAGCTTTAGCTCTTTTTCATCCACTACATCCAAAATGTAGGCATAGTCAACTGGAAGCATCTCGATCACTTTTTGAACAAAGAGGTCAAGAACATCATCCGACTTCAGCCTCTCAGCCAGCTGGTGGCCAATCTCAGCGGCACTCTGTAAAAAATGGTTCACCTTTCCGCTCGAATAATAGAGACTGAGAATGATAGACAAACTGGCGAAAGGAATACCGACAAACAATAAGGAATAGAGCCCCATTTCACTTTGATATAGTTCATAAAGAATGAAGCCTACAGGGAATGTGATCAGAGTCGTAACGGTTTCCCAGATGAAATCTTTTCCGAAGTAAGGTCCCTTAATTTTTAGTACGACTGCTTGCAGCAAAATCAGGAATAAAGTATTCACTCCATAATTGCTAATGCCGTATACCGTTCCCAAAATGTAAGTATATGGATCATCAGTCAAATGGGCTCCATGTGTCCCTCCAAGGGCGTAAAAGATCAATCCACTCCCTAATGATACGGTAAAGAACATTAACGAATTCAGTGGGAACCTATAAGTATCAGACTTTTGGACACGTAGCCTCATTAACAAAATGAGCACAGAAATTTGCATCAAAACCATTTCCACAAAGATGCCGTATGTCAGGAATACTGCTAGCGACACCCATTGGATGAGGAAGATTGGCGTATTGTTGACGACCATTGGCATGGCAGCCACAACGGCCATCAATAAAAGGAAGGCAAAAACTTCCCATACAGGCAGATCACTTGGAGGCGGATAGACTTGATAAGTCACCCAGAGCCCAACCGGCACGATCAGCAGCCAGCTGAACCATATTGATTTTTTGATTATGGGAGTCATCTTTATCTATCCACCTCCTTCCTGGGTAAAAAGTCGCACTTTTTAAATAGTTTAGCAAACTTTTTGTTCAATGTCATAATTTTCTTATTTATTTTTCAACACGTTCATTATATAAGGCTTTGCCTCTGATAAAAAGTAAAGAGAGCCTGTGACAATCAGGATTTCATCTTTGGTCAAATCATTTATTTTCATAGAGAGAAAGTCTTGGTAATCATTTGCGATTCGTTTATTTCCATCGTTCCGTCCAACTTCCATTAAATCTTCCGCAGAAGCTGCACGAGGAAAGTCGAAGGTTGTAAAAGTAAGTTGGTCAGCAGCCTCTTCTAGACTTGCAATCATCTTGTCCAACTTTTTATCTTTCAGGGCTGCAAATAGGATACTAATCTTTTTATCGGCAAATCGAGATTTAATTTCACTTGCGAGCGCATTGATTCCTTCTTCATTATGAGCCCCATCGATCAGGACTAAAGGATCCTCACTTAAAACCTCAAGACGTCCAGGCCAGTAGGCTTGAATCAGCCCATCCCTGATATGCTCTTCTTCAATCATAAACGAATAGTAGCTTGCAAGAACCTGGCTGGCCATTACTGCACAGGCAGCATTGTCCACCTGATAGGAACCGATCATGGTGGTTTTCAGGTCCTGAATTTGGCCGAACATGCTTGAAAAAGTGAATTTTTCTCCACGCTCCAAAGATTCTCTTGAATCTGCGGTGAATTCATTACCCAGATGGTAGATAGGTGACTTGCCTTCCATAGCTTTACGTTTGATAACATCCAATGCTTCTGGCTGTTTCACTCCTGTTATGACGCTTACACCGTTCTTTATGATTCCTGCTTTTTCAAACGCTATTTGTTCATATGTATCTCCGAGAATCGCCGTGTGATCGAGGCCGATGCTGGTGATGATTGATAGCAGCGGGTGAATGACATTGGTCGAATCAAAACGCCCGCCGAGTCCCACTTCATAAATGACGACATCAACAGGAGACATCTTGGCAAAATAATAGATCGACATTGCGGTGATCACTTCAAATTCAGTCGGTCCGCCTAATTCCGTATGATCCAGCTCATCTGCAAGCGGCTTGATCACATTTGTCAGCTCAACCAATTCCTCGTCACTGATTGGGTGGCCGTTAATACTGATCCGCTCATTGAATTGTTCAAAATATGGCGAAGTAAACGTGCCGACCCTGAATCCTGCTGTCTGAAGGATCGAGCGCAGGAAGGTGACTGTCGAGCCTTTTCCGTTCGTGCCGCCAACATGGATGGTCTTGATCCTTCTTTCAGGATGCTCCAGCCTTTCAAGCATCCATTCCATTCTGGAAAGGCCTGGCTTCATTCCCAGACGCAGCCTTGCATGGATCCATTCAATTGCTTGCTCATATGTTTCAAACATATATAAACACCTCAATTCAAGATGAAGACGAACCAAAACGGTTCGTCTTCAGAGTTACTATTTTTAGTTTCTTAATTCATTGATGCGCGCTTCGACTGCTGCACGTTTTTCCAGATAGTCTTTTTCCTTCGCGCGTTCTTCATCGATGACTTTTTCAGGAGCTTTCTTGACGAAGCCTTCATTAGCCAGCTTCTTCTGGACACGTTCTACTTCTTTATCCAGCTTCTCTTTTTCTTTTTGAAGGCGGGCGATTTCTTCATCAATATTGATCAAGCCTTCAAGTGGCATGATGATTTCAAGTCCTGTAGCAACTGCTGTCATCGCTTTTTCAGGAGCGTTGACTTCAAGTCCGATTTCCAGGTTCTCTGGATTACAGAAACGAACGATATAGCCACGGTTACTTTCAAGCATGCTTAATGTCTTTTCATCCTTTGCCTTCAGGAACATATCTACCTTCTTGCTCAGAGGTGTGTTCACCTCAGAGCGAATATTCCTTACCGCACGGATGACTTCAACTAGTAGCTTCATATCATCTGCTGCTTCTTTATCAGTTAAAGCAGGGTCAACCTGCGGCCAGCTTGCAACCGTGATGGACTCCCCTTCATGAGGAAGGTTCTGCCAGATTTCTTCGGTAATGAATGGCATGAAGGGATGCAACAGGCGCATCGTGTTGTCTAGAACGTATGCAAGGATGGACCTTGTCGTCTTCTTGGCAGCTTCGTCTTCGCCGTAGAGCGGAAGCTTTGCCATCTCGATATACCAGTCACAGAAGTCATCCCAGATGAAGTTGTAAAGCGCTCGGCCAACCTCACCAAACTCATAACGGTCTGAAAGTCTTGTCACAGTCTCGATTGTTTCATTCAATCTTGTCAAAATCCACTTGTCAGCAACTGATTTCTCGCCGCTCAAATCGATTTCTTCATATTTAAGGCCATTCATATTCATCAACGCAAAACGGGATGCGTTCCAAATTTTATTCGCGAAGTTCCAAGTTGCTTCAACCTTTTCGGTGCTGTAGCGGAGATCCTGCCCCGGTGAGCTTCCTGTTGTCAGGAAGTAGCGGAGTGAGTCGGCGCCGTACTGGTCGATGACATCCATCGGATCAACACCGTTTCCTAGTGACTTACTCATCTTACGGCCATCTTCTGCACGAACGAGTCCGTGGATCAATACATCCTTGAATGGCCTCTGTTCTGTGAATTCTAGTCCCTGGAAAATCATCCTTGAAACCCAGAAGAAGATAATATCATAGCCTGTTACTAGGGCAGCTGTCGGGTAATAGCGCTTGTAATCAGCTGCTTCTTCATTCGGCCAGCCCATTGTCGAGAACGGCCATAGCGCTGAGCTGAACCATGTATCAAGAACGTCATTATCCTGTTCCCAGTTCTCAGGGTCTGCCGGCGGTTCATGATCAACGTATACCTCACCTGTTTCTTTATGGTACCAGGCAGGGATGCGGTGGCCCCACCATAGCTGACGGGAGATACACCAGTCGCGGATATTTTCCATCCAGCGCATATAGGTGTTTTCAAAACGCTCAGGGACAAAGTTGACCTTCTCTTCTTTACTCTGAAGAGCGACTGCTTCATCAGCAAGCGGCTGCATTTTTACGAACCATTGAGTGGATAGATAAGGCTCGACTACAGCACCGCTGCGCTCAGAGTGACCTACAGAGTGCATATGCTCTTCAATCTTGAACAATACGCCAGCTTCCTGAAGGTCCTTGACGATTTGCTTGCGGCACTCGAACCGGTCCATTCCCTGATACTTGCCGGCTTTAGCATTCATTGAGCCATCTTCGTTCATGACAAGAACTCTTTCTAGGTTATGGCGGTTGCCGATTTCAAAGTCATTAGGGTCATGTGCAGGAGTGATTTTAACGGCGCCTGATCCAAATTCCCTATCGACATAATCATCGCCTACAATCGGGATCTCACGGCCAACGATTGGCAGGGTGACAGTCTTGCCGATCAAATGCTTGTAGCGGTCATCTTCTGGATGGACAGCAACCGCTGTATCGCCAAGCATCGTTTCCGGTCTTGTCGTTGCGATTTCGATATGGCCGCTGCCATCTGCCAGAGGATATCTCATATGGTAAAAAGCACCCTGGACATCTTTATGGATAACCTCGATATCAGATAAAGCTGTTTTCGCTGCCGGATCCCAGTTGATGATGTATTCGCCGCGGTAGATCAGGCCTTTGCGGTATAAAGAAACGAAAACTTCTTTTACAGCCTTTGATAATCCCTCATCCAATGTGAAGCGCTCGCGGCTGTAATCAAGCCCTAATCCAAGCTTTGACCATTGTGTGCGGATATGTTGTGCGTATTCCTCTTTCCACTTCCAAGCTTCCTCAAGGAATTTTTCACGGCCCAGTTCGTAGCGATTGATGCCTTGGCTGCGCAGTTTTTCATCAACCTTTGCCTGTGTCGCGATGCCCGCATGGTCCATTCCTGGGAGCCATAATACGTCATATCCCTGCATGCGTTTCATTCGTGTCAGGATATCCTGAAGCGCTGTATCCCACGCATGGCCAAGATGCAGCTTTCCAGTTACGTTTGGCGGCGGGATGACGATTGTATAAGGCTTTTTCGTTTCATCGTCCTTCGCTTCGAAAAACTTACCTTTGATCCACCATTCATAACGTCCTTGCTCAATTGAAGACGGATCGTATTTAGTCGGCATAGACAAATACTCTTCCATCATTTTTCCTCCATTCAAATGCATTTTCTTGAAAAATATGACTGCTTAATAAAGACTGTTGATTTCCGTTCCAGCCGCTTCGCTTTCCGCGGGCTGGAGCTGAGCCTCCTCGTCGCAAGCTCCTGCGGGGTCTCACCTGTCCAGCTAATCCCGCAGGAGTCTACGCGGCTTCCACTACAATCAACAGAGATTAAAAAGAATGGCGATACATCCAGCCAAAATAAAAAACTCCATTCGCCATAAAAGGACGAATGGAGTTTGTTCGCGGTACCACCTTTTTTCCCAGCAACGGTAAAAACTGAGTTCTGCTGCTGGCTCAAATACGGATAACGGTTCTTCACCGTCGCCTGTTACTGAGAGAAATCCGTTCCCAGGCGATGCTCAAGGGCGACCTTCCATGGTTCCGGCTTAGAAGTCCTCCCAGCTAATGGACTCCCTCTCTTGAAGCTGGCTGCTCATGTACTCTTCCCTGTCAAAGCTTTGCTTTATTATGTGTTTTGTATACTAGATATACTACCCAAAAAAGTGGATTGACGTCAATCATCATTTCCTATTTTTTATTATTTTATACTTTTTGAACCTTAATGTGTGAGCAATAAGCACATTTTGGGCAAGTCACTCATAGAATGGAAAAAGGGATACCTGATTGTTTGGAGGGATGACGATGAAGAGACGAAGGTATAATCCTTATACACTCCCGAAGTGGGCGAGGACAGCACGGGCAGTATGCGCTCAGCTCATTATTCCTTTTTGTGTTTTCCAGGGAATACGCACCCTGTTTTTTCCGTCGACTTTTGATGTATTCTTGCTATCGATTTTCATCCTGATTGCACTGGCAATCAAATTCGAAATGATTTAAGGAGCCCTGGAGCATCTTTTAGCTCTGGGCTCCTTCTTGTTTTGCCTGCTCTTTTTGTTTCTCCATTTCGTCAATCTTGGTTACAACGTAGCCTGTATTGCTCAAAAGCCAATACTGCCGCTGCAGTTTTTGGACAAACTTCCTTTCATCCACTTCCACTTTTCGCTGATGGTACATTTCCGCAACACGGATAATGCCTGATGGAAAAGCTAGATAACTCATGAACAGCTGCATTTCATCCTCTCGGAATGGAAAGTATTTAAAATAGACATAAATCCAGTCTATGATTTCATCTCCATACTTTGGCTGGGTTTTCAGCGACCTTGCCAGGAAAGGAAGCAAATCCTGGATTGGCGAACCTTGCCTGGCCTTCTCAAAATTGATGAAATATCCGTAGCCCCTTTCATCGAACAGGAAATGTTCAGGAGATACCTTACCATGAAGCGTTACCGTCCTCGTTTTCTTTTGCTCCTTCGTCTTTTCATTCCATGACTCCAGTTTTTGCTTGGCGAACTGCATAGCCTGCCGGATCTGTATATAATACAGGCAGAATGTCAGTTCAAACGGTGACATATATACTCTATCCTCACAGCTTTCAAGGAATCCGTTGATGAATTCTTCTTCCTTTTCCCATTCTTTTAACGTCTTTTCATAATGCTCCTGCTTCACTTCTTCACTGATTTCCAGTTCCTTGACTGATAAAGTATGCATCCTCGCCAATTCCCTGAACAGCTGCTGGTGTCTTTGTGACTGGTCCTCCCTCGTCTCATTCGGTATCCACGGCATTAGATAGTACAGTGATTTATTATGCAAAACCGCATAACGTCCGTCATTTGCCGGGTAGACTGGAACAATCCTGTTATAGCCTTTTTGGTAAAGGTGCTGGATATGTTTGATAAAATCTGTTGATTCATGCGGGTGGATTTTCTTCAAAGCGTAAGTGCCTGAATTCGTATAGACCTTTTTCACTTTGCCAAAATCCTCTGCAAAATACGGATTAATAGGGTATTGTTTTAACACTGCCGATTCTTCTTTTAAAAAATTGCGATCATCCATCGGATCTCGCCTACTTTCTGGATTTCATATTTAGAAAGCGTAAGCGCCTTGGTCAGCCCCGACAAGCGCTGGAGGGCCGACCGGTGAAGTCTTTCTTTGACTTCATTGGGCGGACCGAAGTGACTCGAGGGGCTAGGCGCTGTAGCTGGACAATTCTCGAATTAACGATTATACCTTTTTATTCTCGAATAAATACAGCTGGGCAGGTGTCAGACACCTGCCCATGCTAAAAGCTATAGCAATCCCAGCCAGCAGCCAAGCCAGCCCTGACAACCAGCCTCCTTTTGGACAAGGCGTTGCTACTTATAAAATATTAATTATTATGAACCGCTACTCCAGGAACATATAGTACCTGGCCTTCATGAACTTCATGGTCGATGCTCAGATGATTGACCCGGAGAAGCTGCTGGACTGGCACATCATAGCGTTCGGAAATCGATTGAAGCGAGTCGCCTTGCTGAACAATGCAAACTCTTATTTTAGCAACCTCTGTTTCTTCTTCCTTACGCGCTAAAAATTCAGCAATGGAAATGCCTTGTTTCATATTCGGCTTCTTCTTTTTCAATACTGGGGAAGATGAGCTTTCAGGAGACTCTTCCACTTCGGCAGGCATACTTTCTGAGACTGGCTCTTCTGGTGCCTCCATCTCTACCTCCACTTCCTCTTCCTCAACCTCCATAACGGGCTCTTGCTCACCTCTGAAATCACTTAGAGCATATTCCAGCTCTGGTTCTCGTTGAGCCTGTTGTTCAGACTCCGAGGCGTCCTCTACGGCAGCAGTTTTCTTCGCTTCAGCCCTGAAAGGGGCATAAAGTTCTTCTTCATAGGTATCTTCTTCTTGTTGATTCAAAGTCTCATTTTGCTGGACAAACGAATAGGCTGGAGCTTCGGGGAAGTGTGCTTCCTCTCTTTCTTCCTGGCTATCATTTGCTGCACCTGCTTCTGTTTCAACTTCAACATCAACTTCTGCAGTAGCCTCCCTGTAGCTGACTTCCAGTTCTTGTGCCTCTTCACTATCTGCATCCTCTTCGGCTTCATGCTGCTGTTCGCCGTACAGGCCCGTGATGGCTAGGTCTGCATTCAGCTTCAGGCGGTCTGATTCTGGGAACTCATAATCAAATCCTTCTACTTGAATATCAATGTCATAAATGCTCTCGATCCGGTTTTTAGGAATTGTGATATCCACCGGGAAACGATGAAGGAACTCATAGACACCTTCTTCCCTCTCCATCACAGAATGCACATACTTAAGAGCTGCGATCTGATCATCAACCTCTTGCTGCTGTTCACGGCATGTATATTCCCCAGTCAACTCCAGCGATCCGCGAATGGATACGTATTGTTCATTTTCCTGGATGGTTATATTCGGATCGAGTGAAATCGAGACAAGCTCCGCGACTTCCTGTCCTCTTTGAAACCACACAGACTCTTCTAATGAAAATCGCAGGCACGATTGATTCCCCTGAGACAAAGCGACTCCTCCTTTCATTCCTTAAACGTAAAATCACTATGTCATTAACACTTTATGAGTCTGTATTTACTTTTATGATAATTTAGAACATAAAAAGGAGTTGTTAAGGGATGGTTCGTAGTGAAGCATGATTGAAGAAAATCAAGACCAGGGAGATATCCATGCGGAAAGGACGGTATCTTGTCCGAACCCAGAGCTACTTCGGACAAAGTTGAAAGAATACGACCTCGTTTTGTCCGAACCTGGAGCTGCTTCAGACAAAGTTAAGAGAATACGACCGTGTTTTGTCCGAACCTGGAGCTGCTTCAGACAAAGTTAAAAGAGAACGGCCGCGTTTTGTCCGAACCTGGAGCTACTTCGGACAAAGTTAAGAGAAAACGGCTGTGTTTTGTCCGAACCTGGAGCTACTTCAGACAAAGTTAAGAGAGAACGGCCGCGTTTTGTCCGAACCTGGAGCTACTTCAGACAAAGTTAAGAGAGAACCGCCGCGTTTTGTCCGAACCTGGAGCTGCTTCGGACAAAGTTAAGAGACACTGAACGCGTTTTGTCCGAACCTGGAGCTACTTCGGACAACGTTAAGAGAGAACGGCCGCGTTTTGTCCGAACCTGGAGCTACTTCGGACAAAGTTAAGAGACACCGAACGCGTTTTGTCCGAACCTGGAGCTACTTCGGACAAAGTTAAGAGAGAACGGCCGCGTTTTGTCCGAACCTGGAGCTACTTCGGACAAAGTTAAGAGACACCGAACGCGTTTTGTCCGAACCTGGAGCTACTTCGGACAAAGTTAAGAGAGAACGGCCGCGTTTTGTCCGAACCTGGAGCTACTTCAGACAAAATTATGAGAAGACGACCACGTTTTGTCCGAACCTGGAGCTACTTGATACAAAACTAAGAGACACCGGACGCGTTTTGTCCGAACCTGGAGCTGCTTCGGACAAAATTATGAGACACCGGACGCGTTTTGTCCGAACCTGGATCTACTTCAGACAAAGTTAAGAGAGAATGGCCGCGTTTTGTCCAAACCTGGAGCTACTTCGGACAAATTTAAGAGAGAACGGCCGCGTTCTGTCCGAACCTGGAGCTACTTCGGACAAAGTTAAGAGAATATGGCCGTGTTTTGTCTGAACCTAGGCCTACTTCGGACAAAGTTAAGAGAATACAGCTGAGTTTTGTCCAAACCTGGAGCTACTTCGGACAAAGTTAAGAGACTACGACCTCGTTTTGTCCGAACCCTATGCAGCCCACGCAAAAAAACACTCTCCAAAACGGAGAGTGTCAAATTGATTATTTATTCTGCAGCTTAGCGAATGCTTTTTCGGCTGCTTGTATGGTTTTTTCCAGGTCTTCGTCTGTGTGCGCTGTAGACAGGAATAATCCTTCGAACTGTGATGGCGGAAGGAATACTCCTTCGTTTGCCATTTCACGGTAGTAGGCTGCAAAGAACTCCAGGTTTGATTGTCTGGCCACGTCATAGTTGATGACATTTTCATTTGTGAAGAAGATGCCAATCATGGATCCAGCGCGGTTGATTGTGTGCGGAATCCCGTATTTCTCAGCTGCAGCCTTCAGGCCATTTTCAAGAATGTCAGCTTTGCGCTCAAACTCTTTGTATGACTCTGGAGTCAGCTGCTTCAATGTCTCGAGTCCAGCTGTCATCGCCAGCGGGTTGCCTGATAGTGTGCCAGCCTGGTAAATCGGACCGCTTGGAGCGATTTGCTCCATGATTTCTCTCTTGCCGCCGTATGCGCCAACCGGAAGCCCGCCGCCGATTACTTTTCCAAGGCAAGTGAGGTCAGGTGTTACATTATAATAGCCTTGTGCGCAGTTATATCCTACGCGGAAGCCTGTCATAACCTCATCAAAAATAAGTACTGTGCCATTCTGAGCGGTGATTTCACGCAAGCCTTCGAGGAAGCCTTCAACAGGAGGAACGACTCCCATATTCCCAGCTACTGGTTCAACGATCACACCAGCGATATCATCACCAAACTGTTCGAATGCGTAACGGACGCTTTCAAGATCATTGTAAGGTACTGTAATCGTGTTTTGGGCAACTCCCTCTGGAACACCCGGGCTGTCTGGCAAGCCTAGTGTAGCGACACCTGAGCCTGCTTTAATCAGCAATGAGTCTCCATGACCATGGTAACAGCCTTCAAATTTCAAGATTTTATTGCGACCTGTATATCCGCGTGCCAGTCGCAATGCACTCATTGTTGCCTCAGTGCCCGAAGATACCATCCTCACCATTTCGATTGACGGCACGCGATCAATGACTAGTTGCGCAAGCTCATTCTCGACAAGTGTCGGTGCTCCGAAGCTTGTCCCAAGCTCTGCCACTTTCTTGATTCCCTCAACAACCTTTTCGTTCGTGTGTCCAAGGATCAGCGGTCCCCAAGACAGTACATAGTCAATATACTCATTGCCATCGATGTCATAGATTTTTGAACCTTTTCCTTTTTCCATGAAGATAGGATCCATATCAACAGACTTGAATGCGCGAACCGGACTGTTAACTCCTCCCGGCAAAAGTTCTGTCGCTTCCTTAAAAGCTTGAATCGATTTTTCATATGAGCGCATACTATCCCTCATTTCCATTTAATAGACTCTGGCGTTTCGGTTCCGGTCGTTATAAAGACAGCTTTAATATTATTGCTCCTTAAGCCAGCGAGCTGCATCTTTTGCATGATAAGTGATGATCAAGTCTGATCCGGCACGCTTCATGCCTGTCAGCATTTCCATGACGATGCTTTTTTCATCGACCCAGCCGTTTTGTGCTGCTGCTTTGACCATTGAATACTCGCCGCTGACATTATAAATGACAACTGGCAGGTTAAAGTTATTTTTCACATCACGGACGATATCCAGGTATGGCATGCCCGGCTTGACAATCAGGAAGTCTGCACCTTCCATGACATCTGATTCAGCTTCCCGCATCGCTTCGGTACGGTTTGCCGGATCCATCTGGTAGGATTTACGGTCACCGAACTGCGGTGTGCTCTCAGCCGCTTCACGGAAAGGACCATAAAAGGCAGAAGAATATTTTACAGCGTAAGACATGATCGGAACATCATGGAATCCTGCTTCATCTAAAGCAAAACGAATCGCAGTAACAAAACCGTCCATCATATTGGACGGGGCGATGATATCTGCTCCGGCTTTTGCCTGGCTGACAGCCGTCTTTCCAAGAAGCTCAAGGGATGGATCGTTCAGAACTTTGCCATCCTCGATGACACCGCAGTGACCATGGCTTGTGTACTCACACAGGCATGTGTCAGCGATGACGACCATATCAGGAAAATCCTTTTTGATGACTCGGATTGCTTCCTGCAAGACTCCGTGGTCATGGTAAGCCTGGCAGCCTACTTCATCTTTTTCGTCAGGTACACCGAAAAGCAGCACAGATTTAATGCCTAATGAATCCACTTCTGTCATTTCTTCTTTTAAGTTATCAAGGGATAATTGATAGACTCCCGGCATTGAAGAAACTTCTTTTTTCACATTTTCTCCTTCAACGACAAAAAGCGGGTAGATCAAGTCTTCAGTGCGAAGATAGTTTTCACGTACAAGCGCGCGCATATTCGCTGTTTGGCGTAGACGGCGGTGACGGCTAAATTCAAGGTGTTTCATGGATTACCCTCCAATATTCAAAAAATTAGCAACACTTTTCAGCATCTCTTCAACGGTGTATTTTTCTGGCATGGCATGGACCTTCAATCCCCGCTGCTCTGCCTTCCTTTTTGATACAGGACCGATGCAGGCAACGATGCAGTGCTCCAGCTTGCTCCCTAAATTATGTTCCTCTACGATTTTCATAAAATGATCGATCGTGGAAGGGCTTGTAAATGTAAGTATATCAAGAGTTTCTTCCGTTAGCATCTTAACGAGCTTGCCTCTGCTTTCTTCAGGCAGGAAAGTTTCATAGATAATGATTTCATCGACGATTGCGCCTTTTTCCTTCAAAGCGGAAGAGATATAATCCCTCGCCAAGTTTCCTTTTGGGATCAAGACCTTCTCGCCATGATGGACATGTGGTAAAAACTCTTCAATAAAACCTTCGGCAACATATTCTCCTGGTACAAAGTCTACCTTAGCACCCTTGTCCACGAGGATTTCTTTTGTTTTTTCGCCAATCACGGCAATTTTGGGCAGAAGAACCTCTCCCTTTTTAAAAAAAGAATAAAAGGTTTCCACCGTCACATTACTCGTGAAAATAATCCAATCGTACGTATGTATATCAGTAAGTGTTTTAAGTAGTTTTTCAGAAGTTTTGACCGGCTGAAAGGCAATAAGAGGGATTTCCACCGGAACCCCTCCATTTTTTGCAACCAATTCGGAGAAAGACTTCGCGTGAGCCTTTCCCCTTGGAATCATGACCGTTTTATTTTGCAGCGAATTCGCTGAAATCATTCACTATCAAGCTCCTGTTTGACCTTGTCGATCAGGTCCTTCGCTCCCTGGCTGATGAGTTTGTCAGCTGCAAGCTCACCAAGCTCTTCTGGATTTCTTCCTGTTACCTGCTCCTTGAAGATGGTCTTTCCATCCGGAGAACCGACTAGTGCTGTCAGGACGATTTCTTCGTTCTCGTTAAGATAGGCATATCCGGCAATTGGCACCTGGCAGCCGCCCTCCATCTTATGAAGGAACGCTCTTTCTGCCCTAACTGTCGCGCTTGTTTCCGCTGATGTGAATTTTTCAAGAAGCTGAAGCAGCTCCTCGTCGTCACCGCGGCACTCGATTGATAGAGCACCCTGGCCGACAGCCGGCACACAAACATCTTCATCAATGAACTCAGTTACTATATCACTGGCCCATCCCATGCGCTTCAAGCCGGCAGCAGCAAGAATAATACCGTCATAGTCTTCTGTTTCGAGCTTTCCGATTCTTGTATCAATATTTCCGCGGATCCACTTCATTTCAAGATCAGGGCGCTGTGCCAGCAGCTGGGCACTTCTGCGCAGACTGCTTGTTCCGATGACTGAACCTGGTTTCAAATCTTTAAAAGCAACATGATCGTTGGAGATCAGGACATCACGATGATCTTCCCTCTCTGGGATTGCACCGATGACTAGTCCTTCCGGCAGAACTGCAGGCATGTCTTTCATGCTGTGGACAGCCATATCGATTTCTTTGTCCAGCATTGCCTGTTCGATTTCTTTTACGAAGAGGCCTTTCCCGCCAACCTTCGATAAAGTGACATCTAGAATTTTGTCTCCTTTTGTAACGATTTCTTTCACTTCAAACTCAAAAGGAGCACCTAGTTTTTTCAGCTGATCTATTACCCAGTTTGTTTGTGTCAATGCTAACTTACTTCGCCTTGAGCCAACGATAATTTTTCTCATGATAGCCTCCTATTATTGGTACCAAAAATGGAAAGATGATAATTTTCCAAAAAGGAAAAAGTTGATTAATACAATCAGGAATGATGCTACATTCCAAAGGGCAAGTGATTTCCCATACATCTCTTTGCCAACCCTTAAATACAGGTAGATGCTATAAACAGCGAGAACGATGAATGATCCTATCAGCTTGGCATCATACCAGGCAAGGTCAGGTACTTTGATCCACGCCCACTGAAGCCCCAGTATCAAGCTCAGAATCAGCATTGGTACTCCAATGACATTCAATATGTATGACCAATAATCCAGTTTTGTCAAATCCGTGATCCTCCATAACAGCTTACCCCACTTTTTCCTCTTTAAAAGGTCATATTGAATGAGATAAAGCAGTGAAAAGACCACCGAAATCGAAAATGCCCCATATGACAGGATCGCCATGGTGATATGGATTAGCAGCAGTTCCGATACAAGCTGTTCTGACATCACATTGGAATCATATTGTACGGGCGCGAAGGTATGGATCGCCATGATGATGAATCCAAGAATATTTGTAAAAAAGACAATGAAATCTACTTTTAAGAGTTTATTGATTGCCAGCGAGAGCGTTACCAGCACCCATGCATAAAAGTAAAGCCCTTCAAACAGGGTCAACACTGGGAACCGGCCTTGATCAAACATGTAAAATAGCAGAAAAATCGTCTGGAATCCCCATACAAATGCAAGTAACCAGAAGGCAATTTTGTTCGCCCTCCGGTTACTGTTAAGAAAATCGATAAAGTATAAGAGCACGCTAGCCGCGTAAATCACAATGGTTATTTCATGGAGACGTGTAATATAAAGATCACCCATGGGCATTACCTCTCTTACGGCTGAAAAGAAGCCTGAGGCGAAGGAACTTTTACCTGCTTGGTTTCAGCTGTTTTCATTCCTTCTTGTTCAGCGACGAGCTGTTCAATATTGAAAATCTTCACGAATAAATTCAGTGCTTCATCAGCATCCGGTCCAGCTGCAAGCTCTTTTGCCTGAAGGATTGGATCCTTGAGGAGCTGGTTGATGATGCTCTTTGTATGTTTGTTAAGGACTTTAATATCACGATCAGATAGATGTGGCAATTTGCGCTCGATGCTGTTCATCGTCTCTTGCTGGATTGAAAGGGCTTTGACCCTCAATGCAGAGATAACCGGAACGACACCTAATGTATTCAGCCACTGTTTGAATTGGACGATCTCGCTTTCAATCATGATCAGGATTTTCTCCGCAGCCTTCTGGCGTTCCTGTAGATTCGCTTCAACAATGCCCTCCAGATCATCGATATCATAAAGGAATACATTTTCAAGTGTAGCGATTTCAGGATCAAGATCACGCGGTACAGCGATATCAACCATGAATAATGGTTTTCCTTTTCGCTTTTGCTCGACCTTTGCCATCATATCCTTTGTGACAACAAAGTTCTTCGCACCTGTCGAACTGATCAGGATATCCGCATCCACGAGCGCAGTTTGGAGTTCATCCAGAGTTTTTGCCATGCCAGAGAAACGATTCGCCAAATCCTCAGCTTTCTGGTAAGTACGGTTGATGACCGTCACCTTCTTCGCACCATTGGCGTGAAGGTTTTGGATCGCAAGCTCACCCATTTTCCCGGCACCAAGAATCAGGACATGCTTCTGGTCCAGTGTCCCGAAAATCTTCTTGGCAAGCTCAACAGCCGCATAACTTACAGAAACAGCATTCGCACCGATATCGGTTTCGGAATGGCCGCGCTTGGCAATCGTGACTGCCTGCTTGAACAGCTGGTTGAAGACTGTTCCAGTCGTATTCTTTTCAAGGCCAAGCATGAAGCTTGAGCGCACCTGCCCAAGGATCTGGGTTTCACCAAGCACCATGGAATTTAACCCACAAGAAACCTTGAATAAATGTTCAATTGCACCGTCTTGCTCATAAATGAACAGGAACGGAGTAAATTCTGCCTGAGGGATCCCGAACCATTCAGATAGAAACTCTTTGATATAATATCTGCCTGTATGAAGCTGGTCCACCACGGCATATATTTCTGTACGGTTGCAAGTTGATACGATGACATTCTCGAGGATGCTCTTCTTTTCCTGAAGGGCACTCATGGCTTCACCAAGGTTCGCCTCGTTGAATGTCAATCTTTCGCGGATTTCGACAGGGGCAGTTTTATAGTTTAGACCGACAACGATAATATGCATTATGAATTGACACCCCCACATAGAAATTGCATAATTGGCTAAGGCAATTATACATGACGTTTTTTTCCTTCTTACGTTGTAAATGTGAACAACTTTCGAAAAAAATATATATATAAATGCATTGATTAAATTGAACTATCTCTTCTGTTTATTTGTTATACTTTTATACTATATCAAAAGCAAATAAACATACTCCCTAATGTACCTTATCAAAGTTTGTCCTTTAATTCAAGTGAGCCTTTCTGGAAGTGGTGAAAGAATGAAAAATCAAAGAATTATACCCGGAATGATATTGATTGGATTTGGAATCTATTTTTATCTTCAACAGGAAAATGTTTCGTTGTTCAATGAATTTTATACGTGGCCGACACTTCTGATCATCGTAGGAGCTGCCTTTTTAGTTCAAGGCTATTGGGGCAAAGATTATGAAGCTATCTTTCCGGGCGTGATACTCGTTGGATTCGGTGTCCACTTTCATGTGGTCAATAAATTCTCACTCTGGCCTGATCATCTTGGAGCCTTCATATTAATCATTGCCCTTGGCTTTTTGCTGCGATACCAGAAAACAGGCAACGGCTTGTTCTACGGTGTCCTCTTTCTCATTTTAGCAGCATTGCTGCTGTTTTATGACAGAATCAGCGGATGGCTTGGTTTATTGGAAAATGGAGTTTCGACCGCATGGAGATTTTGGCCTGCAGCATTGATCCTGATTGGTGTCTACCTGTTATTTATTAAAAAGAAATAAGAAGACCCGCACTGTGTTCGAATCACGGTGCGGGTTTCTTTTATATTGAAATATATTATCTCATGAAACTTCCTAATACTGACCAGGCTTTGTCTTTTCCTTCGCCAGTTTCTGATGAAAAAAGAATGATGGTATCATCAGGATCGAGATCAAGAGTTTCTTTGGTAATTTTTAAGTGTTTTTGCCACTTTGATTTCGGAATTTTATCCGCTTTGGTCGCAATGATAATGACTGGGATGTCGTAATGCTTGAGGAAATCATACATCATCACATCATCCTTTGAAGGCGGGTGCCTTAGATCAACGATCAGCAGCATCGCTCTCAACTGTTCGCGTGAGGTGATATAAGTTTCGATCATCTTGCCCCAGGCTTCACGTTCCGACTTGGAAACCTTCGCATACCCGTATCCTGGAACATCAACAAAATGAATCATTTCATTGATCAAGTAAAAATTGAGGGTCTGAGTCTTGCCCGGCTTGGAAGAAGTCCTTGCAAGGGCTTTCCTGTTAAGCATTTTATTGATAAAAGAGGATTTACCAACATTCGACCGGCCTGCAAGGGCGAATTCCGGAAGATTTCCTTCCGGATATTGATTCGGCCTTACAGCACTAATCACGATTTCTGCACTATTTACTTTCATTGAGAATCACCGCTAGCAAGAGCGTGCTTCAATACTTCATCTACATGGGATACTAACACGAATTCAAGCTCCTTACGTACACTTTCAGGAATATCATCAATATCTTTTTCATTATCTTTTGGACAAATAACCTTAGTAAGGCCAGCTCTGTGGGCACTCAATGATTTTTCCTTAAGCCCGCCAATTGGCAGTACACGCCCTCTGAGCGTTATTTCTCCTGTCATTCCTACTTCCCTGCGGATCGGCTTTCCTGATAACGCAGAAACGAGAGCAGTAGCAATCGTAATCCCCGCTGAAGGTCCATCTTTCGGTACAGCACCTTCTGGAACGTGGATGTGAATATCATTCTTTTCATGGAAATCAGGATCAATGTCCAGGTCCTTCGCTTTGGAACGCACATAGCTGAAAGCAGCCTGCGCGGATTCCTTCATGACATCCCCCAGCTTACCCGTGAGGACCAGCTTGCCTTTTCCTGGCGACAAGGAGACTTCAATCTGGAGTGTGTCACCGCCGACTGTTGTATAAGCTAGTCCAGTGGCAACGCCCACCTGGTCTTCCAGCTCAGCCTGCCCATACCTGAATTTAGTCTTGCCAAGGAATTCCTCAACATTCTTTTCACTGACTATTACACGCTTCTTCTCTCCGGAAACAACGATTTTCGCCGTTTTCCGGCAGATGGATGCAAGCTGTCTCTCAAGAGAACGCACACCTGATTCCCTAGTATAATAACGGATTACCTTTGTGATGGCTTCATCCTTCATCTGTAACTGTGATTTGGACAGACCATGATCCTTGATTTGGCGTGGAAGCAAATGGTCCTTGGCAATATGCAGCTTTTCCTGCTCTGTATAGCCAGCAATATTGATGATTTCCATCCTGTCTAGCAATGGACCTGGTACAGTTGAAAGATTATTGGCAGTAGCGATGAACATTACTTTTGAAAGGTCATATGCCTCTTCAATGTAATGATCGCTGAAATTATGGTTTTGTTCGGGATCGAGCACCTCTAGCATCGCAGAAGAAGGATCACCGCGGAAATCATTGGACATTTTATCGATTTCATCAAGAAGGAACACAGGATTAATCGTACCTGCCTTTTTCATTCCCTGGATGACCCGTCCTGGCATAGCGCCGACATATGTCCTTCTGTGCCCGCGGATTTCTGACTCATCACGGACTCCACCTAAAGAAACCCTTACAAAATTACGGTTCAGGGATTTCGCAATCGACCTTGCAAGACTCGTTTTACCGACTCCTGGAGGTCCAGCCAGACAAAGAATTGGTCCCTTCAAGGAGTTTGTCAGCTTCTGGACTGCCAGATATTCAAGAACCCTTTCCTTTACCTTTTCAAGTCCATAATGGTCCTTATCAAGAATTTTTTCTGCCTTGCTGATATCAAGGTCATCCTCTGTCGATTTTGACCACGGCAAAGCAACAAGCCATTCGATATAGTTCCGGATAACGGCACTTTCTGCTGATGTCGTCGGAACCTTTTCATAACGGTCAAGTTCCTTCAAAGCTGTTTCCTTCACATTTTCAGGCATGCCAGCAAGCTCGATTTTTTCGGTCAGCTCAGCAATTTCTCCTGTCTTCCCTTCCTTTTCACCAAGCTCTTTTTGAATCGCCTTCATCTGTTCACGCAGATAATATTCCTTTTGGGTCCGTTCCATCGAACGCTTAACCCGCTGGCCAATCTTCTTCTCAAGGCCCAGAACTTCTTTTTCATTATGGATGATTTCGATGACACGATTCATCCGTTCCTTGATCTCAATCGTTTCAAGAATTTCCTGTTTCTCTTTTAGCTTAAGAGGCAAATGGGAGGCGATGATATCCGCCATCCTGCCTGGCTCCTCAATGTCTGAAACAGATGCATACGTTTCCGCAGAAATCTTCTTGGACATTTTTATGTATTGTTCGAAATACTCAAGCATCGTTCTCATCAATGCTTCATCTTCGACATCCTTGGATTCATCGTCTTCGAACGTCCTTACCTTACAGGAGAAATGGTCATTTTCATCAGAAATTTCAATGATTTCAGCTCTCGACAATCCTTCAACCAATACACGGATCGTTCCGTTCGGGAGCTTCAGCATTTGCTTGACGCGAGTCAGTGTACCCATCTGATACAAATCCTCTTCGCCTGGTTCATCTATGGATATATCCTTTTGGGTTGTAAGATAGATTAAATGGTCATCCACCATTGCCTTCTCCAGTGCCTGTACCGATTTTTCACGCCCCACATCCAAATGCAGGACCATCGTCGGATATACAAGTAAACCGCGCAGCGGCAGGAGAGGGACAGTGTGTTCATTTTTATTCGCCATGACATTGCACCTCCAACATGCATTGTATCAAACCATAAGTATAATAATACTTTGTTGTTCAATTCTATCGTATTTATTTTCTAGTGTCTAATATCAGCACCGATAAGCCTCATTGATTAGTATCCTGATATTCATGTGAAAATATGTCCACATCTGAAGTTACTTTCGAAAGCATACAAGAATATTTTTGGGAAGGATCTGATATACCGTCCCATACCCTCTTTCCTTTTCTCAGGGAAAAATAAACCCACTTTGTTGCTGTGCTAAATATTTAAGGGACTTGAGTATTTGTTCCCTCACCGATTAGCCTCTACCCGTGGTACACGTTCATTAGGAAAAAAGCCTAAAAAAAGAACGCCGGCAAGCGTTCTTTTTTACGATATTAGCTCGTCTCTTTTTGAGTCAATTCATCGGCTGCTTTAATGATTTGCTCTCTTGGATGATCTTTTACAAGAGCAATTTCAAATACTTCATTCAGGTGGGTGACAGGAATGATCTCTATATCGGTGATTTCATTAAGAATCGTCTGGACATTTTCTTTTGGAATGATCACCTTTTTGGCACCTGCTTTTTTTGCTGCCTTCACTTTAGGAAAGACACCGCCAATTGGCTTCACATTGCCGTGAATGCTGATTTCACCTGTCATCGCGACCGTATTGTCCATCGGGATTTTATAGATGGCTGAATAAATCCCTGTCGCCATTGCGATTCCGGCAGAAGGGCCATCGATTGGAGTGCCGCCTGGGAAATTTACATGGATGTCGAATTCATCGGCTGGAACGCCCATCGACCTAAGGACAGTGATGACATTTTCAATCGAACCTCGCGCCATACTCTTACGGCGTATTGATTTTCCCTGTCCGCCGATACTCTCTTCATCGACGATACCAGTTATATTGATGGACCCTTTTTCCTTTGCTTTGATGACCGTCACTTCGATTTCGAGAAGTGCGCCTGTGTTGGGACCATACACAGCCAAGCCATTAACTAGGCCGACTGCTGATTTTTCATTAATCCGTCTTTCCATCCTTGGTGTCAGCTGGCTTGAATGGACCACCCATTCAATTTCCTCTTCTTTAATATAGGTCCGTTCATCTGTTATTGCCAATCCAGCGGCAATCTGCACCATATTAACGGCTTCACGTCCATTACGGGCATAATTCGATAAAATCTCAATCGCTTTTCCACTCATAGTCAGCTGTACTTTTTCTGCAGCATTCCTTGCTACTTCAGAAATTTCCTCCTGGGTTAGCTCACGGAAAAATACTTCCATGCATCTCGACCTGATTGCTGGAGGTATTTCACTTGGAGTTCTCGTCGTTGCTCCGACAAGACGGAAGTCTGCTGGGAGCCCATTTTTGAAGATATCATGGATATGGCTTGGTATTTGCGTGTTTTCTTCATTATAATACGCACTCTCCAAGAACACTTTCCTGTCTTCCAATACTTTTAAAAGCTTGTTCATTTGGATAGGATGCAGTTCCCCAATTTCATCAATGAATAATACTCCGCCATGCGCATTGGTAACAGCACCTTGTTTCGGCTGTGGAATACCCGCCTGGCCCATCGCACCGGCTCCTTGATAAATCGGATCATGAACAGATCCGATTAATGGGTCGGCGATTCCTCTTTCATCAAACCTCGCCGTCGTGGCATCCAACTCAACAAATACTGAAGATTTTTTGAAGGGGGATTTTTCGTTTTGCTTAGCTTCTTCTAATACCAGTCTGGCCGCAGCTGTTTTCCCTACTCCAGGCGGTCCATAAATGATGACATGCTGAGGATTCGGTCCACATAAGGCAGCTTTTAGTGCCTTAATTCCATCTTCCTGTCCAACAATATCCCTGAAGCTTGATGGTCTGACTTTTTCAGCTAGTGGTTCACTCAAAGAAACCGATCTCATCTTCCTTAACTGTTCCATTTCCTTTCGGGATTCCCGATCAATTGATACTTTTTGAGTCCGCTGATTCTTAAGTAAATTCCAGAAATACAGCCCGATGATGATTCCAAAAAACAGCTGTATGAACAAGGCGATTCCGGTCCAACTCAATTATATTCCCTCCCGTAAGTTGATACTATTGGCTTTAACCTAGTATCTCCCTGAGAGTGTTGGAATAAACAATATTTTCAAGTGAATTTTCCCATTTGGATAGACCCTGGTATGGAAGGGAAATGAATAGGTTTTCTCCGATTTTCCGGAAGATTTGGAGATGATTCGGACAGATTTTCAACTCACACCGCTAAAAACCTGTCTTAAGTTGCTGTACTTCTGACAGCTTTTCCTCTTTTCACCCCAAACCTGTCTTAAGTTGCCCTTTCTTTTGACAGTTTTTCTTCCTTTAACACCAAACCTGTCTTAAGTTTACCTTACTTTTGACAGCTTTTCTTCTTTCTTCGCTGAACCTGTCCGGATTTCAATGCGGGGTTCTCTAAAGTAAAAAATCCCGGTGAGAATTCACCGGGATTTAAGCCTATTATGCTGAATTTCTTTCGTCTTTAAGTACTGTTCCGTCTTCTAGCACTAGTTTTGGCGGCATGCTGTTTTCGATTGTTTCTTTTGTGATGATACATTTAACAATGTCATCACGTGAAGGAAGGTCGAACATGACGTCCAGCATGATGCCTTCGATGATTGAACGAAGTCCACGCGCACCTGTTTTGCGTTCAATTGCTTTCTTGGCAATTTCAATCAGTGCATCGTCTTCGAATTCAAGCTTGACATCATCTAGCTCAAGCATTTTTTGATACTGCTTTACAAGAGCGTTCTTCGGTTTTGTCAGGATCTCGACTAGCGCTTCTTCATCAAGTGGAGTCAAGCTGGCAATTACCGGAAGACGACCGATAAATTCAGGGATTAACCCAAATTTCAGTAAGTCTTCAGGAAGCACTTTTGACAGCAATTCCTTTTTATCCAAATCTTCTTCTTTCTTTTCTGAACCAAAGCCAATTACTTTCTGGCCAAGGCGGCGCTTGATGATCTGCTCGATTCCGTCGAATGCTCCGCCGCAAATGAACAGGATATTCGTCGTATCGATTTGGATGAATTCTTGATGAGGATGCTTTCGTCCACCTTGTGGCGGTACGCTCGCAACTGTTCCTTCAAGAATTTTCAATAGTGCCTGCTGTACGCCTTCACCGGAAACATCTCTAGTAATAGAAGGGTTTTCGGATTTTCTGGCAATCTTATCGATTTCATCGATGTAAATGATTCCTTTTTCGGCTTTCTCTACATCGTAATCAGCAGATTGAATCAGCTTCAGAAGAATGTTTTCAACGTCTTCTCCAACATAACCCGCTTCCGTCAATGATGTTGCATCCGCAATTGCGAACGGAACATTAAGAATACGTGCCAATGTTTGGGCAAGTAAAGTTTTACCGCTTCCTGTCGGCCCAATCATCGCAATATTACTCTTTGACAGTTCCACATCATCGATTTTGCTGTTCGAGTTGATACGCTTATAGTGATTGTAAACGGCTACAGATAAATTTTTCTTTGCCTGATCCTGGCCAATTACATACTCATTAAGAATATCTCGGATTTCCTGTGGCTTCGGAACATCCTTAAACTCCACTTCTTCTTCGGTGCCAAGTTCTTCTTCAACGATTTCTGTGCATAATTCAATACACTCGTCACAGATATAGACGCCTGGCCCTGCCACCAATTTGCGGACTTGATCCTGCGTCTTGCCGCAGAAAGAACATTTGAGCTGCCCTTTTTCATCATTAAATTTGAACAATGCCTTCACCCCTTGAGTACTTCTAAACATATATAAAGCTGCGATTCATAAGCAAACGATCAGTTAAGTAACAGTTTTTCTGCTGCTATCGAGCAGGTATGTATTGCATTGTATCACATTTTGCCATAGTACAGGAAATAATAACCCTCGGCCGTTTTTGTTTCGCGCTTATGAATCGAAAAAAATATGTACTAACTCATCTTATCCATAAATCGAGCCGTTAAATCGACTTAGAGCAAATTGCTAAAAAATTATGTATGTATATCGGTGTTAATTGTAGAAAACAAGGCACGATTTACTCGCGCCTTGTTTCTATCTTATAAACTAAGTATAAAATTCACTTCGAGAAATGTCTAGCTGCGGCTCCTAACTCCTCGAGACGCTTCGGTCCTGCCAATGAAGTCAAAGAACGACTTCACTGTCAGGCCCTCCAGCGCTTGTCGGAGTTAAGCAGTCGCCTCCGCTTTTCTCTTATTATGCAACAGTCTTACTGTTTTCTACAAGGAAATCAACTGCTTTTTTCAATTGAAGGTCGCCTTTGATTCCATCCAGGCTTCCGCCTAGTGCTGCTTGGATTTGATCAGCAGTCATATTGTACATTTCAGACATTTTTTGAAGCTCTGCACTTACTTCTTCATCTGTAACTTCGATGTTTTCAGCTTTTGCGATTGCTTCAAGAGTCAGGTTTACACGAACGCGTGTAGCAGCTTCTTCTTTCATTTGTTCGCGAAGAGCAGCTTCATCTTGACCAGAGAACTGGTAGTAAAGGTCAAGGTTCATGCCTTGCATTTGAAGGCGCTGTTCGAATTCGTTAACCATCCGGTCGATTTCAGTGTTGATCATTGATTCAGGAACTTCGATTTCAGCGTTAGCTGCTGCTTTTTCTACAACAGTGTCACGTTCGAAGTGTTCTTTTTGGTGTGCTTTATCGTGTGCAAGACGATCTTTGATCTTCGTCTTAAGCTCATCTAAAGTTTCAACTTCTTCGTCAGCATCTTTAGCGAACTCGTCATCTAGTGCTGGAAGTTCTTTTCCTTTGATTTCGTGAATTTTCACTTTGAAAGTTGCAGGCTTACCAGCAAGTTCAGCTGCATGGTACTCTTCTGGGAAAGTAACCTCTACATCTTTTTCTTCGCCAGTAGCTGTTCCAACTAGCTGTTCTTCGAAGCCAGGGATGAATGAACCTGAACCAAGTTCAAGTGCATAGTTTTCAGCTTTCCCGCCTTCGAAAGCTTCGCCATCAACGAATCCTTCGAAATCGATGACAACACTGTCGCCATTTTCAGCTGTGCCTTCTTCTTTAACAACAAGCTCAGCTTGCTTTTCTTGCATTGCTTTCAATTCGTTCTCTACTTCTTCATCTGTTACGTTTGTGTCGAATGCTTCTACTTCAAGTCCTTTGTACTCGCCAAGCTTCACTTCAGGCTTAACTGTAACAGTTGCCTTGATGATCAAGCTCTTGCCCTTTTCGATTTGTTCTACATCGATTTCAGGGCGGTCAACTGGCTCAATTCCAGTTTCGTCGATTGCATTTGCATATGCTTCTGGAAGAAGGATATCAATTGCATCTTGATATAAAGACTCTACGCCGAAACGCTTTTCGAACATTTGGCGAGGCATTTTCCCTTTACGGAATCCTGGTACGTTAATTTGCTTAACGACTTTCTGGAATGCAGCGTCAAGACCTTTATTGACCTTTTCTGCATCTACTTCAATTGTTAGAACCGTTTGGTTCCCTTCTCTTTTTTCTACCTTTGCAGACATATAGTTCCCTCCAACAATAATCTATTGTCATTTTAATTCGACGATGAATACTCTTGTTTACCAAGCAATATTCCAGATTAAATGTAAAATAGAATGATTTTTACATAATACAACCACTACATTATAACACAGGATTATTTCGTTTCAACAGCTTGGACTATATTATCGGGTAAGAAATTTCTTCTAGCTTCCTGATAAAGTCCAGAACCTGTTCAGTCTCCTCAACTTCGCTTTCGTATATTTCAGCAAATGACTCAAGCGGATCTTCAAACCCGTAATACTCATTGGCGATGAAATGGCAGGTAGCGGCCCATGACGCAGCCTTGCCGAGCGGCAGTTCAAAAGGATAAACCAAAAAGAAATAACGCTCGATCAATCTTTGTACATTTTCAAATAAAACAGGATCATCACTTTCGATTTCATCGCTTAATAGCTGGATGACTCCACTGGTCTCGATATACTCCTTTAGTTCAGGTAATTGATCTGGTCTGAAGGATGCTGTCCAACTGAATTTATGGACCGGAATTTCTTCAGCATACTCTTGTTCTTTCAATATATTAAGCAGCATGGTTTTCAAGAAGGGATGGCCTTCCTCGGATGCGATATACTCCCTTACCTTTTTAATGTAGGGACGGATATTCACTTTTGCGAGACCCGCAGCCGCCATTACCTGATCGTTCGGATTCTTGTAATCAAACAGATTAAGTTCTTCCTCTTCAGCCTCCTCTTCAAAACAATCAAAGGACTCCATTTCTGTTTCGCCATTCTGCATCCGTTTGGCAAATTCAAGCATAGTGATGAAATGTTCATGCTTTTCAGCCGGGATCTCTCGTTCTTCCAGAAGAGCTTCTATTGTCGTAACAATTTCGTTGTACTCATTCAACTGGACCAGGATCATGAGATACATGTCAATCACTTGTATGTACTCACCCATTCCTCCCCGGAGCATCTTCGCAACGATCTCCTTCGCCTGTTGGGCATTGCCTGCTTCGTAATTTGCAAGAGCAAGGCCAACGAATACGTCACTATTCTCAGGATCATGCTCCAAAGCTTGTTCAAGATACTGAATCGCATCCCTGTACTTTTGCTGTTTCAAATAATCCAGGCCTTTTTCCAACAGACGCTTTTCCAGACCAGGAAACAGGATCACATTATCCTTGTTTGATTCCTGTTTTTCCATACACATACCGCCTTACTTTTATTAAAGTTCATTCTATTGTTATCATAATGTTTTTCTTCATGAGTTCCGCTTTTTTAGAAAGTTTAGCACGAATCCCTGAAAAAACAAAAAGATTCACAAGCATCGCCTGTGAATCCATCATATTAGATTACTTTTTCTATATACTTCTGCTCATATTCTCTGATACTGTCTTCAAGCTGGAGAGTGAGTTCAATCTCATCCCAACCATTCAGCAGCATATTATACCAGTATGAACTGATCGCAAAATTCGCCTCAAATCCCTGATCGTCATAAACTCGCTTTTGTTCAAGCGATACAGTCATTTCATACTCGTGACCGCTTGCTTTCTCCAGCAAATAGGAAACGTCTTCTATTGGAAGCTCAATTGGAAGGATTCCGTTTTTCAGGCAATTTTGTTTGAAAATATCAGCAAATGACGGGGCGATCAATACCTTGAAACCGTAATTCAGCAAAGCCCATGGCGCGTGCTCCCTGGAAGAGCCGCATCCAAAATTCTCATTCGCTGCTAAAATGGATGCTCCTTCGTTATCTGGATGATTGAGTTCGAATTGTTCATTTAGCTCTCCATTTGTATGATAGCGCCAGTCATAAAACAGGTACTGGCCAAAACCCGTTTTTTCGACTTTCTTCAGGAATTGCTTTGGAATGATCTGATCCGTGTCCACATTAGTCCTGTCCATTGCAGCGACTTTTCCTTTTAGTTCTGTAAATCCGGACATTGCAGGCTCCTTTCATGGCAAAATATATTTTGTAGAACTACATTCAGCAAATTAGTACTAAAATGACCCGAAATTTACCGTTTCGGGTCATTTTTTACAGGTGAATTCCTTGCTGGAAAAATTATTTTCTTACTCAATCACGGTAATTGCACGAATAAATCCGTTAATTGCACGCTCAAGGCTATTAATTGAACGAATTACTCTATTAATTGCACCATTCATCTCATTAATTGCACTATCAACCTTTATTTTGAAAAAACTCTAAACCGTCATGCCGGCCATTGACCTGACATCGACAAAATGTCCATGAAGTGCGGCAGCCGCTGCCATTGGCGGGCTGACTAAATGGGTACGTGCGCCTGCACCCTGCCTGCCTTCGAAATTGCGGTTAGAAGTGGAAGCACAATGCTCGCCAGCTGGCACAGTGTCTGCGTTCATGCTCAGGCACATACTGCAGCCTGATTCGCGCCATTCAAATCCTGCTTCAATAAAAACCTGGGCAATTCCTTCTGCTTCTGCTGCCTTCTTTACTTGCTGGGAACCAGGTACGACAATCGCATTGACTACAGAGGCAACTTTTTTCCCTTTAACCACCTCGGCGGCTGCCCTGAGATCCTCTATTCTTGAATTGGTACAGGAACCGATAAAAACTTTCGTTACATTAATATCTGTAATCAACTGCCCCTCCGTCAGCCCCATATATTCGAACGCTCTTTGAACGGACTTTCTTTCTGCCTCACTACCGCATTCAGCCAGATAAGGCACTCTGTCTGTAACCGGCGCAGTCATTGCTGGGTTGGTACCCCAGCTGACCATCGGCGCAATGGAATCGCCATCTACCGTGATGGTATGATCATACTCAGCGTCAACATCAGAGCTGAGCTGCTGCCATTCAAGAATTTGATCGAGAAAGGCATCTCCTTGCTCAACATATTTCCTTCCATTTAAATAAGCGAAGGTTTTGTCATCAGGGGCGACGAGAGAAGCCTTGGCCCCTCCTTCAATCGACATATTGCAGATGGTCATCCTTTCCTCCATCGACATCTTCCTGATAGTCTCGCCGCAAAATTCGATGACATAACCAGTACCGAAATTAACTCCATACTTACTGATAATGAATAGGATGAGATCCTTTGCGCTCACTCCCGGTGCAAGCGATCCTGTCACCTCAACCTTAAGCGTCTTCGGCTTCGTCTGCCAGAGCGTTTGAGTGGCCAGCACATGCTCAACCTCACTCGTACCAATTCCGAATGCCAGTGCTCCGAACGCTCCATGCGTCGAAGTGTGGCTGTCCCCGCATACAATCGTCTTTCCAGGCTGTGTCAGTCCCAGTTCTGGCCCAATGACATGGACGATGCCCTGTTCAGGACTGTCAAGGTCGGCCAGGGTAATGCCGAATTCAAGACAATTATTCCTTAACGTATCCATCTGGGTTTTGGCAACAGGGTCATTGATTTCAAGCCGGTTGACAGTCGGTACGTTGTGGTCCATGGTCGCAAACGTCAAATCCGGCCGCCTAACAGACCTATTTTTCAGCCTCAGTCCCGAAAAAGCCTGCGGGGAGGTTACCTCATGAACAAGATGCAGGTCGATATACATCAGGTCCGGTTTACCTTCTTCCCGGCGCACTACATGCTTCTCCCAAATTTTTTCGATGATTGTTTTCCCCAATAATACCCTCCCCTTTTTAGATGCATTTGTATTTGTACGAATAGCCATTGCTGTAAAATCGCAAAATTGACAAGTTTAAATTTTCGAGTTGGCCTCTTTCATCATGCGTAAGCACTCATGATATTCAGGATCGCTTCATTGTCCAGCAGTGCGGCTTTGATTTCTTCGACCATTCCTTCAGTTGTTAAAAATGGTGTGCCAAATACGGCAATGTCGCGGGTTCTGCTGCCAGCGTCCAGCACCTGCTGTACGGCATTTTCAATTGCTTCGGCTTCTTCTTCAAGCCCGAAGGAAAGGCGCAGCATCATCGCGGTTGACAGGATCATCGCGATTGGATTAGCGGCGTTCATACCGGCGATATCCGGTGCAGAACCATGGATTGGCTCATACAGATAAGGGCCTGCAACTGAAACACTGGCAGATGGGAGCATGCCTAGGGAGCCGGTCAGCACGGATGCTTCATCGCTTAAAATATCACCGAACATATTCTCTGTGACCAGCACATCGAACTGGCGCGGATTCTTAATGAGCTGCATCGCAGCATTATCGACCAGCATATGCTCAAGCTGGACATCTGGAAAATCCTTAGCCACCTCTTCTGCTGTCTCGCGCCACATTCGGCTCGATTCCAAAACATTCGCCTTATCTACAGAAGTGACCTTTCTTTTTCTCATGGCAGCTAGCTCAAATGCATAGCGGATGACTCTCTCCATCTCGTTTTTCTGGTAATACAATGTATCTACCACAGAAGCCTCGCCTTTCTGGATGGATCTTTCACTCGGTTTCCCAAAATAGAGTCCTCCGGTCAATTCCCTGACCACTACCATGTCAGCTCCTTCAACGACTTCCTTGCGCAGCGGCGAGATTTCGGAAATGCTAGAGTAGTATTGAACCGGGCGGACATTCGCATAAAGCCCGAGCTCTTTCCGGATTTTCAACAGTCCTTTTTCAGGGCGAATATGACCAGGCATACGGTCCCACTTAGGGCCGCCGACAGCGCCTAACAGGACGGCGTCACTTCCCTTGCAGAGATCAAGGGTATGCTCCGGGAGCGGGGTTCCAAATTCATCGATTGCCGCTCCGCCGATTTCTCCATAAGTAAAATGGAACTTATGATTGAAAAGCTCAGCAACTGCCTGGAGGATGGTAACCGCCCCCCTGCTTACTTCCTTGCCCACGCCATCTCCTGGCAGGATTGCGATCCTTTTTTCCATTACATTCGCCTCCGAATTCTTAAGTGTATTTTTTTAACCGTTGACTGCGACTTTCTTTGTTTCTTCCATATATAGAACTCTATTGACTGCATTTAAGTAAGCTTTTGCTGAAGCTTCGAGTACATCCTGTGCAAGGCCTCTGCCACTTGTCTCGATACCGCCGAAATCCAGCTTTACATACACCTGGGCGAGGGCATCCCTGCCGGCTCCAACAGACTGAATCCGGTAATCAAGCAATCTTGCTTTTTCGTTCATGCAATTTTCAAGCGTATTGTATAAAGCTTCAATACTGCCAGAACCTGTGGACGCTTCCTGTATTTTTTCATTTTGGCAGCCAAACAATGTAACGGTCGCCGTGGGTACCTGGTTCGTTCCATACTGGACCTGGATGGAATCAAGACGATAATATTGCTGTTCTTTTGACAATTTCTCTTCGAGGATGATGGCCACAAGGTCGTCATCCGTCATTTCTTTTTTCCTGTCTGCAAGTTCCTTGAATACGGAGAATAATTGATTGATATCTTCATCTGGAACTGACAGTCCTATTTCGTTCAGCCTGTTCCGAAAAGCGTGGCGTCCAGAATGCTTCCCGAGGACCATCGAGTTATTTTGCAAGCCAACAAGTTCCGGTGAGATGATTTCATAGGTTGTTTTCTCCTTTAGAACCCCATCCTGGTGGATTCCCGACTCATGGGCAAAGGCGTTTCTGCCAACCACGGCTTTATTGGCTGGTACCGTCATACCCGTCAACTTGCTGACAAGGCTGCTTGTTCTGCTGATTTCCTTAAGGTTCAATCCCGTTTTCGCCTGGTAAAAGTCTTTGCGGATATGGAGCGCAACAGCAAATTCCTCCAGTGCCGCGTTTCCTGCCCTCTCACCGATTCCGTTGATCGTTCCTTCAACCTGCGAAGCCCCTGCTGAAACTGCTGCGAGCGAGTTGGCAATCGACATGCCTAAATCATCGTGACAGTGCGCTGAAAGTTCAACCTTACTAATAGAAGGAACATTCTCTCGCAAGTAAGTGAATATCTGGCCATATTCCTGCGGAGATATATAACCGACAGTGTCAGGAATATTGATGACCTTTGCCCCGGCTTTGATGACCTCTTCCACGATTTCAGCGAGGAAATCAAGCTCTGTGCGGCAGGCATCCTCAGCAGACCATTGAATGACCGGAAACTTGGCTGCCGCATATTTCACGGTTCTTACCGCTGTTTCTACCACCTCAGCTTTTGTCTGCTTTAGCTTGTGTACCCTGTGTATGGGTGAAGTAGCGATGAATAGATGAAGCCTTGGCTCTGCACCATGCTTCAATGCCTCCCAAGCAGCGTCGATATCTGTTGTAACCGACCTTGCCAGCCCTGTAACCGAACAGCATTTGATCTGCCGGGAGATTTCTGCTACGGAAGCAAAGTCCCCTTTGGATGCAGCCGGAAAACCAGCTTCAATAATATCCACATTCAACCTCTCAAGTTGCCTGGCAATCTCAAGCTTTTCGGAAAAATTCAGATTGACTCCGGCTGACTGCTCACCGTCCCTCAATGTCGTATCAAATATTTTAATTCTTCGCACTGGCAGCCACTTCTCTCTGCTTTTGTTTGTTGACAAACGGCATCATCTTTCTCAATTCTCTTCCTACCTCTTCAATCTGATGGCGATTTTCTTTTTCATTGATGCTATTGAAGACCGGTCTGTTGTTTTCATTTTCCTCAATCCAGCCCTTGGCGAACTTCCCTTCCTGGATATCAGTCAAAACTCTTTTCATTTCCTCTTTCACCTGGTCATTTACCACTCTCGGGCCGCTGACAAAGTCTCCCCATTGAGCAGTGTCAGAAATCGAATATCTCATTCCTTCGAGCCCGCCTTCATACATCAAGTCGACGATCAGCTTCAATTCATGCATTGTTTCAAAATAGGCCAGTTCCGGCTGGTAGCCAGCCTCGACAAGTGTTTCGAAGCCTGCTTTCACGAGAGATGTCAAACCGCCGCATAATACAGCCTGCTCACCGAATAGATCTGTTTCGGTTTCTTCCTTGAAGGTTGTTTCAAGTGCGCCTGCCCTAAGCGAACCGATCGCTTTCGCATAAGCAAGTGCAAGTTCCCTTGCACTGCCTGACACATCCTGATGGATGGCGAACAATGCCGGCACGCCGGCTCCTTCTTGATACGTCCTCCTGACCAAATGCCCTGGTCCTTTTGGTGCGACAAGCAGGACATCACAGCTTTCAGGAGGGACAATCTGGTTAAAATGAACGTTAAAGCCATGGGCGAACATTAGTGCCTGGCCTGACAGCTGAGGCTCGATTTCATTTTTATACACAGCAGTCTGCCTCTCATCCGGCAGCAGTATCATGACTACATCAGCTGCTGCCACAGCTTCGGCAACTGTTTTAACATCGAAGCCATCCTGTTCCGCTTTCTCCCATGACTTCCCTTGTCTCAATCCGATGACAACTTCAACCCCGCTGTCGCGAAGATTCTGAGCATGTGCATGACCCTGTGATCCATAACCAACTACTGCCACTGTTTTTCCGTTAAAATAAGCCTCATTTGCATCACCGTTATAGTACATTTTCGCCATTTTACCTCTCCCTTTCCGAAAAAAAATTTAGTCTCTGATTGATTGCTGATTTCTACATAGGTTATTACACTTATATAATGCTGATTTCTTTCGAATTAGCATCATCGTAGTTGTTTGTGAAAAGCTAATGAATATCATCAAACAAAAGAAAACGATTTTTGCTGGCCGGTCCGCTGGTTCCCTCTTGGGAATGCTGTCGTTCCGGTACGGGCCAGCTCTCTGATTCCATATGGTTTAATCAAATCAATAAATGCCTCGATTTTTTCCGTTTCGCCTGTCAATTGGATGATGATGCTATCTTTGCTGACATCAATCACCGAGGCCCGAAATGGTTCAATGATCGAATAGATCTCTGCTCGATTGTGAGGCAGGACGGGCACCTTCAAGAGGACGAGTTCCCGGGCGACAATCGCCTGGTCGCTGATGTCCGCAACCTTCAGGACATCAATCTGCTTATTGAGCTGTTTGGTGATCTGTTCGACCATTCCATCATTCTCCACATGGACAACACAGGTAATGCGCGAGACTCCCTCTTGTTCGGTAAGGCCAACCGAAATGCTCTCGATATTGTAGTTCCTCTTAGAAAATAAATTCGTAATCCTATTAAGTACTCCTGGCCGGTTCAAAACCGTCATTGTTATGATTCTTTTCATTTCTTCACTCCCACCATTTCGTGGATTCCTTTCCCAGGTGCAATCATCGGGTAGACATTCTCAGCTCCATCGACCCTGAAATCGAGCAGCACAGGCTCTTTGTCGTGCATCACCTTATCCAGGATCGAGTGCGCTTCTGCTTCGGAGTGGATTTCAAACCCTTTGATTCCATAGGCCTCGGCCAGTTTTACAAAAGACGGCTGCACTGGATTTTTACTGTGTGAATATCTTTCTTTATAAAAAATTTCCTGCCACTGCCTAACCATCCCAAGGGCCTTGTTATTGAATATCGCTATTTTGATAGGAAGCTGAAATTCAGCAATGACCGCGAGTTCCTGTGTTGACATCTGGAAGCCGCCATCTCCGAGAACGGCTACAACACAGGCTTCCGGGTCTGCAAACTGTGCTCCGATGCTGGCAGGGAGGCCGAATCCCATTGTCCCCAGCCCTCCTGATGTCACCCATCGATCTGAATGCTGAAGTTGATAATATTGGGCCGCCCACATCTGATGCTGGCCGACATCGGTCACTACAATCGCTTCGCCATCCGTTTTTTCGTAGAGGAGTTCCATCACCTTTTGCGGTTTAAGTACTTCGCTGTTTTCGTAATGATATGGGAAATCCTTCTTCCAGGCTGATAGCGATTCTGCCCAATCTTCCTGTTGAGGCGGACTGCCTTCAAGACCGAGCAACTGTCTTAACGCCTCTCCGGCATCACCGACGACCGGAATTTGCGTTGCCACATTTTTACCGATTTCAGCCGGGTCGATATCAATATGGGCAACAGCAGCTTTTGGAGCGAAATGCTTTAGATTTCCAGTCAGACGATCATCGAATCTTGCTCCGATATTGATCAGCAGGTCACAATGATAAAGCGCCATATTGGCTGTATAGCAGCCATGCATGCCCGCCATCCCAAGGAACCGTTCATGATTAGCCGGGAAGCCTCCCAACCCCAGTAATGTGTGGACAACATGAAGGTTCTGCTGCTCTGCATATTCTTTTAGTAGATTTGAAGCCTTTGCATGGAGAACACCTGCACCGGCGAGAATGACCGGCCGTTTTGCCCTGCTTACTGCTTCCGATAGTTTTCTTACCTGAAGGTAATTAGGCTCCGTTGTCGGCTGGTAACCAGGAAGGTGGATTTCCTCCTCAGCTGGCACTGCCGCTACTCCCGCTGCAAGGTCTTTCGGAAAATCGATCACCACAGGGCCAGGTCTTCCGCTTGTCGCGATATAAAATGCTTCCTTGATAATCCTCGGAATATCTTTTATATCCCGTACTTGATAGTTGTACTTTGTTATTGGTGTGGTGATCCCAAGGATGTCTGCTTCCTGGAAGGCGTCTGTACCAATCACCCCTGTCGCAACCTGGCCAGTGAAGACGACCAGCGGCAAGGAGTCCATCATCGCATCGGCAATGCCGGTGATGATATTGGTCGCTCCCGGTCCAGAAGTAGCGATCACCACGCCCGGTTTCCCGCTCACCCGCGCATATCCTTCCGCTGCATGGATCCCTCCCTGTTCATGCCTTGGCAGCACATGAAGAATTTTAGAATCATAGAGTTTGTCGTAAATCGGAAGAACAGCTCCTCCTGGGTAGCCGAAGATGACTTCGACATTTTCCTTTTCCAGGGCCTTAATCAGTAAATCTGCACCGCTTACCTCTTTTGTTTTCGCCTTTGTTTCCTGCAAGGCTGCTTCCATTTATCGAACCTCCTACTTTTAACTCACTTGATTTTTACAAAATAAAAAAGCCCATCCATCTCCATATGCCTAAGGTTGCCCTAGGCAAAGGGATGGAATAGGCTTTATCTCCTTGTTCCACGGTACCACCCTTATTCACGCTTTAAGCGTGCGCTCGTGACAGCCTCAGCTGCCGGTTTTGATAACAAGTGCCAAGCACTCGACCAGTTTTACTAGGATTCCTTTCAAACTGGCGCTCCAGGGTGAGTTCACTTATTGCGGCATCACCGGCTTCCAGCAACCCCGGCTCTCTGTGCATGCTGATCGCAATAAATTACTTGTCCCTGTCCTCGCTTTATCCTTATTCAATTATTGCTTTTGGCTTTTGGATTATTAACTAACCTGATGTGCTTTTTCCGAATAAACCTGAATTCCGTCTGCCACTACTTTCGCCCTGAACTCACGCAGGATATTCTTTGTATGTGCTCCAGGTTCTCCATCGCCGATGACTCTTCCATCCACTTTGACGACCGCGATCACTTCTGCTGCCGTTCCTGTAAGGAAAACTTCGTCGGCTGTGTATACATCATGGCGGGTAAATGGTTCCTCCTTCACCTCGTACCCAAGATCTTTAGCAATATCTATAACCGCATTCCTGGTGATTCCTTCTAAAGCTCCTACATAACCTGGCGGTGTGAGGAACGTATTGCCTCTCACGATAAAAATATTATCCGCAGAACCTTCTGCAACATATCCCTGATCGTTCAGCATTAGAGCTTCACTTACATTTGCCAGATGAGCTTCGATTTTCACAAGAACATTATTTAAATAGTTCAGCGATTTCACTTTCGGGCTCAATACGTCTGGACGATTTCTTCTTGTCGCGACTGTCACGATCTCCAAACCTCGGTCATACAACTCTTTCGGGAAAATAGCCAGTGGCTCAACGATGATGACCACGTTCGCGTTCGGACACTTAAAAGGATCAAGTCCTAAGTCCCCGACACCCCTGGAGACAACAATTCGGATATAAGCATCTCTCAGTTGATTCCGTTGCACCGTTTCAACAACCAGGCCGGTGAACTCATCCTTGGAGTGTGGCATGTTCAGCATGATGGACTTGGCTGATCGGTAAAGTCGGTCCATATGTTCTTCCATCCTGAAAATATTGCCGCTGTATACCCGTATCCCTTCAAAAATACCGTCTCCGTATAAAAATCCATGATCATATACTGAAACTTTAGCATTTTCCTTGGTGACGAATTCCCCGTTTAAGTAGATCCATTGATCGGGCACAATAAACACTCCTTTAACAAATAGACGCTTTAAATTATTAAATTCACAGGTTAAAAAAATACAGTTTTACATTATCCAAAAATTGAATAGAAAACTATGACTCACTTTCGAAGCATTTAACTTGTTTTTTTATTTGAGGATTATCTTACGCCCAATTCAACCCCTCGTCAACACCATTTTTCTAAATTATTTGATAATTTAGATTAGTTAGTTAATTTGTATCCGCTTACATTGTTGATATATTCACATTTGCAAAAAAATAATTTTTTTATTCAGGATGTGTTTTGACCTCAGTTCCTGAGGGTGGATCAAAACTTCAAGGCATAAAAAAAACTCACCCAAAAGGTGAGTTAAGGTATGTAGTTTAAATGGCGTCCCAGGAGAGATTCGAACTCCCGACCGTACGCTTAGAAGGCGTATGCTCTATCCGGCTGAGCTACTGGGACGTGGTTGTTTTTTAAAGACAAGATTTATTATATTAGCCAAATAACTAAATGTCAATAAAAAATCAAAAACTTTTTTCTGAGGGAAACCTGTTGGCTCCCCTCAAAAAATCATTATAGTAGTTTTAATTTGTTTTGTGAAGTGAAAACTCTTGCTTCAGTTCAGAAATCTCACCAATTCCAAAGTCATAGATCCGCAATATGGCTTTTCCGCTTTCCAGCTCGAGTATGGCATAACTCTTTTCAGTTCTGCCGCGTGGAAGCCTGATGCTTCCAGGGTTGATGAACAGTACATCATCCACCATTTCTGCTCCCAGCAAATGAGAATGCCCAAAGCAGACGATATCAGCCTGCAGTTCTTTTGCCTTATAGTACAAGTTTACCAGTGTGGATTTCACTGAGTATAGATGCCCATGTGTCACGAAAATTCTAACGCCATTGATCGCATGAATCTCCTCATCAGGGAAATTGCCATAAAAATCGCAATTTCCCTTCACCGAACTGAAATTCACAATCGCAGCATCACTTTCAGAAAGCTCTGAGTCTCCGCAGTGAATCATCAAGTCCACATCATTTCCATGCAAATTCTCAATTCCCTCAAGCACCTCAGTAGACCCGTGGCTATCACTGACAATCAGCACCCTACTCATGGCGTTCCTCATGCTCTTTAAGGAGCTGATCCAGCTTCCTGATCGCATTTGCCCTATGGCTGATCTTGTTTTTTTCGTCTGATGCCAATTCAGCCATCGATTTCCCCTTTGTTTCTACGAAGAAAATCGGATCGTAGCCAAAACCATTGGAACCGCGCCTCTCCTCAAGGATTCTTCCTTCACACGTCCCGAATACAGTCAATGTCTCCTTGCCAGGCTCTGCCATCGCAAGTGCACAGCAGAATCTTGCAGTACGCTCGCTTTCCGGGACACCCTGAAGTTCATTGAGAACTTTGTCGATGTTGTTTTCATCATTTTTTTCAAGACCTGCGTATCGTGCCGAATAGACACCCGGCCTGCCTTCCAATGCATCAATTTCAAGCCCGGAGTCATCCGCAATCACTCTCACACCAAGGCTTTTAGCAATCGTTTCAGCTTTTAGTATGGCGTTTTCCTCAAAAGTTGAACCTGTTTCTTCCACATCTTCTAGCTCTGGATAATCGAGTAGAGTTTTCACCGCCAACCCTTTTGGTAAAAAAAGGTTCTCAAACTCCTTTGCTTTTCCGCTATTTTTTGTCGCGATAATGACTGAGTCCATTTTGAGATCTCTCCTATCTCCGTTTTCCGCCCTCAATTTTGGCAGTCAATTCTTCTCCGAGTGCTTCCTTTTGTTTCTCGAAAAGCTCTGAAATTCCATCTTGTGCAGCCTTTAAAAGATCCTGCAGCTGGCTGTATGAAAAAGTCGCTTCTTCCCCAGTGCCCTGCAGCTCAACAAATTCCCCATTTCCAGTCATGACAACATTCATATCGACATGGGCAGCAGAATCCTCGACATAATTCAAATCTACCACAACCTCACCTTTCTCTAAAACGCCTACACTCGTTGCAGCAAGGAAGTCTGTCACTGGAAAAGCAGACAGCTTCTTTTGCTTGCTCAGCTTCTCAAGAGCCATAGCCATCGCAACAAAAGCACCTGTGATCGAAGCGGTACGCGTTCCGCCATCTGCCTGGATGACATCACAATCGACCCAAACTGTCCGCTCTCCTATAGCCTCGAGATTGACGACAGCGCGCAATGCCCTGCCAATCAAACGCTGGATTTCCATCGTTCTTCCGGAAATCTTACCTTTTGCCGCCTCACGTATGTTCCTTTGTTCGGTAGCACGCGGGAGCATCGAGTATTCTGCCGTGATCCAGCCTTTGCCCTGGCCCCTCATAAATGGGGGAACGCGGTCCTCAATGCTGGCTGTGCAGATCACTTTCGTATCTCCAACAGAAATCAGTACCGAACCTTCTGGATGTTTCAAGTAATCCGTTTCAATATGTATTGGTCTTAATTGCAATGGTTCACGCCCATCAAATCGCATTATAAGTATCCTCCTCAACATGATAAAAGACAGGCAGCCTGCCTTTAAACCACAATATAAATAAGAGGCAGGAAAAACGCCTGCCTCTTTGGATGTCTTTAATTAGTATATCAAAATCTGGCTATTAAAAACTACCTGTGTTTACTTTTTCAGGCCTTGTAACTGGCTCTGCCAGTTTTTCTCCCGATTCTGTAAGAACCTCAGCCTTTCCGTTCACCGTAAGTGCCACACTTTCTAAACCCGTCTGTTCAGTAAGTGAAAGCACAAGCGAATTCAGCAAGTGTTCAGAGACCATTTTTTCTTCAAAGCTGCCGTAAATGGATTCATTGAAGTTCAATGTCACCTTGCCATCCTCAACCTTAGGTGCGTCAAGCAGCTTCACGCCTGACTGGAAGTCGGAGAGAAGATTGGATGCATACGCCGGCCCTTCAACAAGCTCGTTGACGATCGCGGTGATATTATCCTTAACAGCATTGCTGACACGCTTCGTTACTGGTACATAATAATACGCGCCTTCTTCACCGCCAATATAATAAACCGTGACTGCTTTCGTGTTTGTGATATCAACAACATCGGAATTGTCCACATTGATGCCATCCGCACGGCTCAGCTCTCCTCCAATCGGAGTGCCGCCTACAGGCATTACTTCAAGAGGAGTTCCATTCATCTGAAGCTTCACTTCATCGACAGTATCAAATTGGGTGAGAGTCCATGTTACAGCCTGAAGAATCTTCTTTTCATCCTCTTTTTTATAGGATGCAAATTCCTTTGAAAAATCAACGGTTGCTGTTCCGTCCTTGATGTTCACTGTCATTTGTGTGTCAGCTGGAAGGACGGCCCTGAAGCCATTTGGAAGCATTTGTTCGACAGGCCCATTTGCCACAAGGTATTCCAAAGCCTGCTGGGCGACTCCCTCTTTTTTCGGAAGTCCCATCGTCTGCGAGACGACATAACCATTTTTATCAATCAAATACAATTCTGTCTGAATGGATGTTTCAACTGCTTCTTTTCCATCTTCAGCTGTTTCTGTAGTAACATTTTCATCAAGCGCCTCTCCATCTTCCATGAGCGTGACATCCTGAGGAGGATCAATCTTCTTCTTTTCCTCGCCCCCGAACAGCCCGCAGCCAGATAGGAATACCGTAGTTGCCAGTGTAGCAGCTGTAACGACCACAGCCTTTTTATTTTTTGACATATAAATCCCTCCAAAGACAGTTTGTACTAATATGTATACGAGCCTCTGGATATTTTAGACCGCCTTTGAGAAGATTTTAGTAATTAATTGATGATAAAGAAAACGCTCGGTTATAACCGATTGTTGATCCTACCATGTTTCAAAAAGTAAACGGAAAAATTCCGCTTAAATTGTGAAATACCCTTAATTCCATAAATATAAGGGGAGGTTTTCCGTTTATTTAATCCAAAACCTGAATATTGTCTTAGTTAGTGCAGTTAACCAGAAATTCTCCGCTTATTTCTGCAGAAAAAGCGTCCGCTATACACAATAGCAGGAAATTCTCCGCTTATGAGTTCTCATACTTACACTAAAATCAACTATGAATGAGAGCGAGCCAAGAAAAGAACAAAAAGCTCAAGCGCCTCGATCAGCCCTGACAAGCGCTGGAGGGTCTGACACTGAAGTCGTTCTTTGACTTCATTGGCAGGACCGAAGCGTCTCGAAGGGCTAAGCGCTGGAGCTGGATTAAGATACCCATATAGAGTTATCCACACAAAAATAATTTTTATTATTGCCTATACAAAAAAAAGACCTCCGTCACCGGAAGCCTTGTTAACCTAATCTAATTTTTTCAACATGTTCAATCGGCCTCTCAAGCCACTGTGATGCTATGGATGAGAAAATCGTCCTTGAGCCTGTCATGTAATAATAATGCTCCGGAAGTTCCTCCCTGTCGGCAAACATATCGTTATGTCCGAGGATGGTGCTCACCTCACGCGCAGTTTCCTCGCCTGAGCTGATCACCTTGACATCTGGCCCCATCACTTCTTTAATGAGCGGCTCAAGCAAAGGATAGTGGGTACAGCCCAGGATCAATGTATCCAGCCCCTGTCCCCGCAATGGCTGAAGCGTTTCAGTTACGACTTTCTTTGCAACCCGTCCATCGTATTCTCCACTTTCTACAAGCGGCACGAATTTTGGGCAAGCAAGTGCTTCAATAGCCGTCCTGCGATTGATTGATTTCAAAGCATGTTCATACGCACGGCTTTTTACCGTACCTTCAGTTCCAATGATGCCTATTTTATAATTGTCCGTTACCTTGATCGCTGTCCTCGCACCTGGCTGAATGACACCTAACACTGGAATCGAGAGTTCATTCCTTATTTCGTCAAGTACCACGGCAGTCGCTGTATTGCATGCGATGACAAGCATTTTAATATTCTTTTCAAGCAGGAATCGGGTCATTTGCCAGGTGAATCTCTTTACTTCCTCAACTGGCCTTGGTCCGTACGGACAGCGAGCCGTATCACCGACATAGATAATCTGTTCATACGGGAGCTGCCTCATCACTTCCTTGGCAACCGTTAACCCACCTACTCCTGAGTCAATGATTCCGATTGGTCGATTCAAAAAACTCGCCTCATTCTTCTCGCATTTCTTGATGTAATTTCGCTAAGCCCTCTTTAAGGGATAATATTTCATCACCTGAAAAGTCCTTCAAAACTTCTTGAAGGTATAACTGTCGTTTCTTGATCACTTCATCGATGATCCTTTCACCTTCGTCCAAAAGATGGATGCGGACTACACGTCTATCATTGGGATCCTTCACCCTGACAACAAGTTCATTCTTCTCCATCCTGTCCACCAGATCTGTGGTTGTACTGCAGGCAAGGAACATTTTATTCGACAGTTCCCCGATCGTCATATCCCCGTCCTCAAATAGCCATTGCAGGGCAATGAACTGGGGAGGGGTGATCGTGTAATTGCTAAGAAGTTCGCGTCCCTTCTGCTTAATGATGCCTGATATGTACCGTAAATCCTTTTCGATATCAGCTACTGTCTCCAGCCCCTTATTCTTTTCTACCCCTTCAAGTTTCATCCGTAACAACTCCTAAGAATTCTTTTTCCTTTATCATAAACTTGTTTCCAAGCTGAGAAGATTTTATCTATTGCCCTTATTTTCTACTTTTTTCGAGCAAATTTCAAGACAGAATTAAGTTTCCCTTCTGTTTTTACCCCTTTAAACATCTTAACCGGCCCCCCTTATCCAGGTCGGCCGGTCATGATTAAAGTTCTAGCTCTCCCATACGCAGGAGCTCTACAACAGCTTGGGAACGCCCCTTTACACCAAGCTTTTGCATGGCGTTTGAAATATGGTTCCGAACCGTTTTTTCGCTGATAAATAATTCACTAGCGATCTCTTTTGTTGTTTTGTCTTGTACTAACAGTTCGAAAACTTCTCTTTCGCGTTTAGTGAGTAATGGCTTGTGAGTATATTCATTTTCCTTCAAGTATTGTAACCCTCCTTGCCTTCGCCAGCTGTGAACTGCGGGGTGGGTATAAATTTAGTCAAAATATCATATGTGAAGGAAAGAGGTGTAGTGACAACATTTAAGGGACTTCATGCCAATTTTTTTCAGACGTAAATCTTATTTAAGAACTGATTTTTTGCTTTCCAAGAATAATTGCCTCATTTCCTCTGTCCAGGATACTCCCTTTCCCGTCCTCTTGGAAATTTGTACAATTGTTCCCCTGCCAGTCAGACAAATCGAGCCATCGGTTTTTTTGACCATATAGTGAAGGTCCACTGAGGAATTTCCAATATAGTTGGCTTTCACAAATATTCTAAGGTCTTCATCAAAGAAAATCTGGCTAACATAATCACATTGCAGATCGGCAACGACCGGAATCGTCTCATTCTCTGGTTTCACCCAATCCTGCATGAATCCCTGGCTCTTGAAGTATTCAATCCTCGCCTGTTCAAAATATGTAAACGGAACAGTGTTATTTAAGTGCCCGAACATATCGGTTTCCGAAAACCGAACCTTCACCGGATAAAAAAAATCAAATTCCTCTTCCCAGCTTACAATCTCATTAATGTACTCCATCTTTTTCATGCTGAAACCTCCCGTAAAATGAATGAACATTCATTCTTTTCTTTATTATAAATTTATTTCGTTGTTTTGGGAATAAAAAAGGAAAAACAAACACCAGCACAGGAAAGTTCCAGGCTGGTTTATCTAGTTTTCATCCAATATTCTTTTTGCATAGATGATATATCTGTCGGGTGCATCGCCAACATAACTGAACGGGTAGCAGGTTGTTAAAATGAGCTCTTCTTCGGTATTTTGGAGGGTAATGATACTGGTATCATCTGCGCTGACGATTTTTGTGCTCGTTATCTCATACGTATAATCACCATAAGGCATTTTCATCGTCAGTTGATCACCCAATTCAAGGTCCCCTGCTTTTCGGAAAACTGTATCACGGTGGCCGGAGAGAACGATTTGTCCATTTTCCTCAGGGTAGAAGGAGCCTTTATAATGGCCAACACCCTTCTCGAGGTCGTCGGCATCCGTTCCCTCCACTATAGCCAATTCCGCTTCTATCTTCGGTATAACCAGCAATCCGGAAGCCTCTCCGGTTTCAGGCATGAATTCTTCTTTTGTAGCCTTTGGCTTATCTTCCTTAACCAATTCTTTCGCCGTTGCCAGGGAAATCTTCTCCTGCTGTTTTATGTCCCACAGCTGAAATAATCCTATCCCTAGGACAATCACTCCACTAATGACAATCAGGATTGCCAATATTTTTGTAAATTTCATATACCGCTCCTAATTATGGCTTTTAAGAAAAGTATATCAAGAGAACCAGACTGGAAAAAGCACTATTTTAGCTAAAAGAAAAACCTCCTTTCCAGGGAAAGGAGGTTCGTTCTTATACAAAGTATAAAATTTTTCACACCTGGATTAGTGTCTAGCTCCAGCGCCTAGACCCTCGAGTCGCTTGTCTAATGTCGCCTCCTAGAAACTCCGAAACTTCAACTCCGCCGCCAGAAGCAAAAAGCGCTTCTTTGTCGGAGTCTCCAGTTTCTGCGTTTCTGGACAGTCGGCTATACATTTCGATTTCAGTCCGCCCAATGAAGTCAAAGAACGACTTCACTGGTCGGCCCTCCAGCGCTTGTCGGGTCTGAACAAGGCGCTTGCGCTTTTCTTTAAACTTGATCGCTTCCGAAGAAGTTCTTGAATGACTGGAATGTAGTATCACGGTTCAAGGCTGCGATCGATGTAGTCAATGGAATGCCTTTAGGGCAAGACTGGACGCAGTTCTGTGAGTTACCACAGTTCGCAAGTCCGCCGTCTCCCATGATTGTTTCAAGTCGCTCGCCTTTGTTCAAAGCACCTGTTGGATGGGCATTGAATAGACGAACCTGTGATAACGGCTGCGGCCCAATGAAATCGGACTTGTCGTTTACGTTAGGACAAGCCTCAAGGCAGACACCGCAAGTCATACATTTTGAAAGTTCATAAGCCCACTGGCGCTTTTTCTCTGGCATACGAGGTCCAGGTCCAAGATCGTAAGTGCCATCGATTGGAACCCAAGCTTTAACGCGCTTCAATGAGTCGAACATACGGCTGCGGTCAACCTGAAGGTCACGGACAACCGGGAATGTTCTCATTGGCTCAAGCCTGATCGGCTGCTCAAGCTGGTCAACCAGCGCTGAGCAAGACTGGCGCGGGCGGCCATTGATGACCATAGAACACGCACCACAAACTTCTTCAAGACAGTTCATATCCCAGGCAATAGGTGTCGTTGCTTCACCTTTTGAGTTCACTGGGTTACGTCGGATTTCCATCAGTGCCGAAATGACGTTCATATTTGGACGATAATCTAATACAAACGTTTCATCATAAGGGGCTGAATCAGGAGTATCCTGACGGCTGATTACAAAAGTAACAGTTTTATTCTCTGACATGCCTTATTACTCCCCCTTCTTCTTAGAGTAATCGCGCTTACGCGGTTGGATTAATGAAGTATCTACTTCTTCATAATGGAATGCTGGAGCAGAGTTTGCATCAACAAACTTCGCCATAGTAGTTTTCAAGAAGTCCTCATCATTACGATCAGGGAATTCCGGTTTATAGTGAGCCCCACGGCTTTCGTTACGGTTATAAGCACCGATTGTGATAACACGTGCAAGCTGAAGCATGTTTTGAAGCTGACGTGTGAATACAGCACCCTGGTTGCTCCACTTTGCAGTATCGTTAATATTGATATTCTTATAGCGCTCCATCAACTCGACGATTTTCTCGTCTGTTTTCAGAAGTCTGTCGTTGTAGCGAACAACCGTTACATTGTCCGTCATCCACTCGCCAAGCTCTTTGTGAAGGACATATGCATTCTCAGTGCCATCAAGTGACATGACGTTGTTCCATTTCTCTTCTTCCATCTTGACAGCATCATCGAATAGGGCAGAAGAAATAGCGTCAGAGCTCTTCTCAAGTCCATTGATGTAACGGATCGCATTTGGACCTGCTACCATTCCGCCATAGATTGCTGACAATAATGAGTTGGCTCCAAGACGGTTCGCACCGTGCTGTGAATAATCAACCTCACCTGCAGCAAACAAGCCAGGAATATTGGTCATTTGATCATAGTCAACCCATAGTCCGCCCATAGAATAGTGAACAGCAGGGAAAATTTTCATAGGAACTTTTCTTGGGTCATCGCCCATGAATTTCTCATAGATTTCAATGATACCGCCAAGCTTGATATCAAGCTCTTTAGGATCCTTATGTGAAAGGTCAAGGTAAACCATGTTCTCACCGTTGATGCCAAGCTTCTGGCTTACGCACACATCAAAGATTTCACGTGTTGCAATATCACGCGGTACAAGGTTTCCATAAGCTGGATACTTCTCTTCAAGGAAGTACCACGGCTTACCATCTTTGTACGTCCATACTCGTCCACCTTCACCACGGGCAGATTCACTCATCAGGCGGAGTTTGTCATCCCCAGGGATTGCTGTAGGGTGAATCTGGATGAATTCACCATTAGCGTAATAACCGCCCTGCTGGTAAACGATCGCAGCAGCTGATCCCGTATTGATAACAGAGTTCGTTGTTTTACCGAAAATGATGCCAGGGCCTCCAGTTGCCATGATGACAGCATCAGCAGCAAATGATTTGATTTCCATTGAAGTCAGGTTTTGTGCTACGACTCCGCGGCACACACCTTCCTCATCCTTAACTATTCCAAGGAATTCCCAGCCTTCGTACTTTGTGACCAAACCAGCCACTTCATGACGGCGAACCTGCTCATCCAAAGCGTATAGAAGCTGTTGTCCAGTTGTAGCACCAGCAAATGCTGTACGGTGATGCTGAGTTCCTCCAAAGCGGCGGAAATCAAGCAAACCTTCTGGCGTACGGTTGAACATGACACCCATACGGTCAAGAAGGTGGATGATTCCAGGCGCTGCTTCAGCCATTGCCTTAACTGGCGGCTGGTTCGCAAGGAAGTCCCCGCCGTATACTGTATCGTCAAAGTGCTCCCAAGGAGAGTCACCTTCACCTTTTGTATTTACTGCACCGTTGATTCCGCCCTGTGCACATACAGAGTGGGAACGTTTTACCGGCACTAGAGAAAACAGTTCAACAGGAGTTCCTGTTTCTGCAACTTTAATTGTAGCCATTAAGCCAGCCAAGCCGCCGCCGACTACGATCACCTTACCTTTACTCATCGTGACTCACTCCCTTAAATCCATGTCTGTCTTTAATATCCGTTCAATAGTAATTCTTTTTCCAGCATAGGCTTCGGATTGCAGCCCGTGGAAACAGCTTATACAAATGCCAGGATTGCGCGGACACCTACGATGGAAAGCGCAATGAAAACTCCGATCGTTACGTAAGTGGAAATCACTTGTGAACGCGGTGTTACAGTAATTCCCCAACTCACGAAGAATGACCATAATCCGTTCGCAAAGTGGAAAGTTGTAGAGATGACACCAATCAAATAGAACCATAGCATGAATGGAGAAGATAGGATCGTCTCCATCATCTGGAAGTTAACTTCTGCACCAAATGCTGCCGCGATACGAGTTTCCCATACATGCCAAGCTACGAAAATCAATGTAATCACACCAGAAACACGCTGTAGCATGAACATCCAGTTCCTGAAATAGCTATATTGGCCTATATTGTTTTTCGCTGTAAAAGCAATATAAAGACCATAAATCGCATGGAATAATAATGGTAAGAAGATAATGAAAATTTCTAAAAAGTACCTGAAAGGCAACTGCTCCATAAAATGTGCTGCGCTATTGAATGATTCTTCTCCCCCTGTAGCGAAATGGTTGACTACAAGGTGCTGCATAAGGAAAAGACCCACTGGAATGACACCCAGCAAAGAATGCAGCCTCCGCCAATAAAACTCTTGTCTACCTGCCATAAGTATACCCCCCTGAAATTTGGCCGTGATGTTCGGGCTTCTCTCCCCATCTCTATTAACCTAATAGACTGATTCAACCCAACACCGTAAAATAAGCATTTCTTACAATTATGTGACATGTTCATTTTACTCCCATCATAATAGAGCGTCAAGAAAACGGATACATAAAAATGCTTATATAAATAAAATTTTTAAAATATATTGATATTGTAAAAATCCCTCTTTCTAATTATTTAAACGTATGAAAGAGTATATTAAAATAATACTATTGCCTATAGGAACCGACTGATTAAAAAATTCTCGATACAATAATTTTGACTATCCCAGTTTCGGGTATGGTATAAATATGGAAAAAGTTTATCGAATTTCATAGACCATGCAAAATTTAACAACTTTTTAATTTAATGTTTTCGCGGCAAATTGTTTATAATAGAGTGATAGAAAGAGGGGAGAACATGAGTGAAATAACTACTTCTGAGCAAAAAAACGATAGCGATCCACTGGCTGTCCCTGCGTTTGGATATGAATTGATCAAGGAAGTCCTACTGCCGGAACTGCTTGGCAAAGACACAGCTGAAATCCTGTATTGGGCCGGAAAACGCCTCGCCCGAAAATATTCATTATCAACCCTTGACGAAACCATCCGCTTTTTCCAGGATGCCGGCTGGGGCACACTGACCATCAAAGAAGAATCCCGAAGAGAAATGGTGCTTGAACTTAGCAGCGAGCTCATTTCCTCCAGACTGAAAAACAATCCTAACGCTACATTCCAGCTAGAAGCAGGTTTCATTGCCCAGCAAATGGAACAGCAGAAAAATGTTACAACCGAAGCCTTCGAACACCCCAATAAAAAATCAGCGAAAATCTTGTTCACGATCAAATGGGATAAGGGTGATTTGATTGGCGAATGATGTAGGGAATCGGCATCGTCTCCTAAAATGATATGATAGCAAGGGTTACTGCGCCCGAATTTGGTTGATCTAGGCGCAGTAACCCTTTTATTATGACTGGGAATTGAGCGACTCTGATTTTTCAGACTCCTAGCCCTTTGAATTTGCCGGAAACTAGGGAAGTTGCCTTTGCATGTGCCCGGTTAATCTATATCCACCTTAAACCGGGCACGCATTTCTCTTTTATGTTTCCGTGAGCACCCGTTTTTTCTTTTCACGGGCACAAGATTCATTCTTTTGTGACCAAGAACTCCCGTTTTTCCTTTTCACTGGTAAATATCGGTGAAACCCTCCTGTTCTCCCTGATCACCAGGCTCCTAATCCAGCTGACACTTACCTGCCAGCACTTGTACAAAAAGCTTTCCCGATTCAAACACCAGGAAAGCTTCTTATAGCAACTCTCTTAATTCGTCTTAACCGCTTCTGAGTATAGTTCAAATGCTTCGTGCAGTGATTCAACTGCGTTTACCATTTGTTTTTCATCAACGACGGTTGAAACCTTGATTTCGGATGTGCTTACCATTTTCACCTGTATGCCGTTTCCTTCGAGGACTTCAAACATTTTTGCGGCCACGCCAGGATTGGAAACCATGCCTGAACCGACGATGGACACTTTTGCGAGGCCTGTTTCAGATTCAACGGCCTGGTAGTTCAATGTTTCTTTATTACGTTCCAATACATCCAGTGCTTCTGGAAGGTCGTTGCTCTTGATGGAGAACGAGATATTGGCTAATCCTGCTTCTGTTCGGCTCTGGACGATGATGTCGACATTGATGTGGTTCTGGGCAAGTGTTGTGAATATGGTTGAAAGTCCTTTTAATGAAGTGCTGACTCCAAGGACTGATACTCTCGTGATTTGGTCTTCAAACGCTACTCCACGTACGATTAGATTCTGTTCCATTTCATTCTCCTCCTCGATGATCGTGCCTCTTTCTTTTTCCATGCTGGATCTTACTTCAAGTGGCAATCCATAGTTTTTCGCGAATTCCACCGCGCGCGGATGGAGCACGCCTGCCCCTAGATTGGCCAACTCTAGCATTTCATCATAGGAAACGCTCAGCAGCTTCCTCGCACTTTTCACATACCTTGGATCGGTCGTGAACACGCCGGTCACATCTGTGTAGATATCGCATTTATCAGCTTTCAGTGCCGCTGCTAAGGCAACTGCAGTTGTATCTGAGCCTCCGCGGCCAAGTGTCGTGATTTGCCCATCATCCGTAACACCCTGGAATCCGGCGACAATGACCACCTTGCCAGTCTCTAAGTCCCTGGCAATCCTGTCTGTATCAATATCGACAATCCGGGCGTTGCCGTGGACAGCTTCTGTTTTGATTCCAGCCTGCCAGCCTGTATAGGAAACGGCATCAATGCCATTTTGCGACAGTGCCATTGAAAATAGCGCGATCGTAATTTGCTCGCCTGTTGTCAGCAGCATGTCCATCTCTCTTTTCGATGGCGCGCTTGAAATATCATTTGCCATATCGACAAGATGGTCTGTCGTCTTGCCCATTGCTGATACGACTACAACCACATTATTGCCATTCTGCAATTCTTCTGCTGTCCTGCTTGCCGCATTCCTGATTCTTTCTACATTGCCGACCGATGTTCCACCGAATTTCTGTACAATCAATCCCATAGGTTTCCCCTGCCTCTTCATTCTGTATTTTGCCTTTAATAGAGTTTCCATGACTCCGCCGCATATGTAATTCTGTCAAAAATTAGCCCTTAAAAACAGAAAAAGCAATGGAAGTGGCTCCCATTGCTTGATAAACGTGTATATACGCTGCAACATGAGATAGCACTCCAAGATGGCAATCTTGACAATCCAGCGTTTGTTCAACGAAGGACCAGCGTGAAAATGGATAGGCATTTTCTCACTTCGGCGAACATCCCCTTTCAAAGCCCATCTCTGAATCCTAAAATTCTCCAGACTTTTACTCTTGAAGCTCGCACCTCTATCTTCACTTTAATGCTCTAAAGTGATAGCTATATGAAATTTTTATCATTATAGCACACCTAAAAATAGAATGCTACATTAATCCTGCAATTTCTGAAAGAGTTCCTCTGCAACATTTGCCGGCAGACCGGCAGCGTTCAATTCTTCCACAGAGGCTTCCCTCATTTTTTTCACCGAACCGAAATGCTTCAACAGGGCTTTTTTGCGCTTTTCGCCTATGCCTGGAATATCATCGAGCAAGGACTGAAAAGCACTTTTGCCTCTTAGCTGGCGGTGGAAGGTAATCGCGAACCGGTGGACCTCATCCTGGATTCTCTGCAGCAGGTAAAATTCCTGGCTGTTACGGGGCAGTTCGATCACCTGCAGCGGATTTCCATAGAGCAGCTGGGAGGTCCTGTGCTTATCATCCTTGGCCAGCCCAGCGATTGGAATATCAAGTCCCAGCTCATTTTCTAGTACATCCCGTGCGGACTCGATATGTCCTTTACCGCCATCGATGATAATCAAATCCGGGAGGGGCAACCCCTCTCTCAAGACACGGGTATACCGGCGCCTTACGACTTCTCTCATTGATTCATAGTCATCCGGGCCCTTGACCGATTTAATCTTGTATTTGCGGTACTCCCTTTTTTCCGGCTTGCCGTCGATAAAAACAATCATCGCTGATACCGGATCGGTTCCCTGGATATTGGAGTTATCAAAAGACTCGATTCGGTGAGGAGTGTAAATGCCCATTTGTTGGCCAAGATTTTCAACAGCCTTGATGGTACGCTCCTCATCGCGCTCGATTAACGAGAACTTTTCTTTCAGGGCAATCCCTGCATTCTTGGATGCCAGGTGGACAAGCTCCTTCTTCTTTCCGCGCTGTGGTTTCAGGACCTTTACTTCAAGCAGCCCTTCTGCCAGTTCAAGATCCACGCCCTCCGGGACCAAAACTTCCTTCGGTTTGAAATGCTCGTTTTTCGAATAAAATTGTCCCAGGTATGTGAGGATATCCTCTTCGGGTTCATTGTGAATTGGGAACATGGAAACTTCTCGCTCAATCAATTTCCCCTGACGGATGAAGAAGACCTGTACACACATCCAACCTTTATCAACAGCATAGCCAAACACATCGCGATCCGTAAAATCAGTCGTTGTCATCTTTTGCTTTTCCATCGTTGCCTCGATATGGGCGATTTTATCGCGAAATTCCTTCGCTCGTTCAAAATCCAACTCTTCAGCGGCGGCAGCCATTTTAGCACTCAAATCTTCCTTGATATCCTTGTAGCCGCCATTCAGGAACTTCGTGATTTCATCCGTGATCTGCTTATACTCATCCTTGCTGACGTCCTTGACGCAAGGCGCAAGACATTGCCCCATATGATAATAGAGGCAGACTCGGTCGGGCAGCGTCGAGCATTTCCGGAGCGGATAAATCCTATCCAGCAGCTTTTTCGTCTCATTTGCCGCCTGGACATTCGGATATGGCCCAAAATATTTGCCGCTATCCTTCTTGACTTTCCTGGTAATGATCAGCTTCGGATGCCTTTCAGCAGTCAGCTTGATGAACGGATATGATTTATCATCTTTAAGCATGATATTGTATTTCGGGTCATGCTTTTTGATTAGATTGATCTCCAGCAGCAAAGCTTCCATATCGGAAGACGTGACGATATATTCAAAATCCTCGATTTCATTGACAAGTCGAAGTGTTTTACCGTCATGCGATCCTGTAAAATAAGAGCGCACCCTGTTCTTCAATACTTTGGCTTTCCCCACGTAAATGATGGTCCCCTGCCTGTCCTTCATCAAATAACAACCTGGCTGAGCAGGGAGAAGCGCAAGCTTATTCCTAATTTGGTCATTCATGCCGTTCACCTCCTGTTACGGTGTCCATTTATATAAAATAATCTCATGATAGATTGGGTCGAAAATTTCATCTGATGTAAAGGTCTCTACCTTCTCGAGATTTCCGCCAAGGTCATAACCCTGGGAAGAGAAACCATCGATTACACTGTTAGTAAGATAAACTGTCTTACCTTTATATAACCCTTGGTCATGAAGGAAATTCCTGTAGGTAAAAATTCTTTTATGTGGGTAAGACATTCCCAAATATTGAAGGATTCTTGTTTCTTCCCATGTATACAGGATGAAATCCTCCGGTTGCTCCTCCATATAATGAGCAAGCTGATAGACTGCGGGCTCGTTTTTGGCCTGTTTTTGTATAAAACTCGAAGAAATAATTGCCTGGGCAATGATGACCAATACTATAAGAAGCCTTGCGAACGTCCCTGTCCTTTTTTTAAAAAAGACAATAAGGCCAAGAAACACCAGCAATAGAACCAGCGGCAGTATATGCCTTGGCTTATCGATATTCTGGGCAAAAAGAGCCCAAACACTGTAAGCGAGAAGCAGTAATTTCCCGAGCCGAAGAGTGTTTTTCTCCTCAACGAGGTGTTTCTTCTGAAAGGTATTCGTCTTGTTAAAGGCGTTTTCCTTCTGAAAAGTAGCTTCCTTCTTAACAGTATCTTCTTTTTGGTCGCTGATTTTCTTATAATCTTTTCTATTAGCTTCTGGCAATAATAGAACTATGCCGATAACTATATATAATACCATCAAAACAGTTGTTCGTAAAAACATTCCCCACCACAAAATGTTGGTAAACAGGAAAGCGTTCAGCCTTGCCAGGAAAGAGAGTTCATTCGTTGCCGATGTACCGCCCCATTCCTGGAAATGCCCGCCGGTAAATCCAAAAGCAAGCTCGAGAAAGCTGGTTAGTCCTCCTTCAGAAATAACCAGACCGCCAACCCAGATCAACTGGAACAATCCAGCGATGATTACATATTTAATCACCCTGCCAAAGGCAATCTCACGTTTTGCATATTTTTCATACAATAAATAAAGGATGCCGATTCCCATTGGAATATAGCTCAGCCTGATACCCAATAGGACACTGAACAAAATCAGGGGAAGCAGCATCCATTTCCCTGCCGGTCTGGCTACAGCGACTGTGACACTCCAGAAGTACCACCAAAATGCAGCAAGTGCAGCTCCCTCCGACATTGGCTGGTTCACGATGATCAGCGGATAACTGGCAGTATAAATGACAGCTGCAAGAAGGATGGCATTCGTCCTGCTTAAGCTTCTTGTCCCGATGAAATAAACAGGCAGAATGGAGCTTGTATACACTAATACATTGAAAAGAACCAGAGCCTGATTTGGCTCGTTCACGAAATACTTAAGGAGCATACCGCCCAATATAAAGTAAGGATATCCCGGGAAATGCGGCTGCATTGCGCGAAGGTCAAACCTTTCCAAGGCCAGAGTGAAGTCAACTTGATCCCACGATGCGACGAATGGATTAAGTGAATTCAACTGGAGTATGAAAATGTAAACGACCGCCAATGAACTCAGTCCAAGAATGATCACTTTTTTCATTTTTTCAAAATTCATCATTTTACACCAACTAACTTCCGCCTTTTTTACGTATGAAAAAAGTACAAGGATATTCCCTGTACTTTTTTGGAGAGAGGATTGTAAAACCTCGAATAATAGTTTATTTAACTTGTGGATTCAATACTACTTGCTTATTCTCAGCAGACTTCTTTTCAGCAGCCTTTTCTTTCCTAGGGCTTCGTGATGAAGTCAGCAGGAAAATCGCAGCAAAATATCCGATATATGCAATGACTTCTTCAATCGAAGGCATTGATGAGTATCCAAACAAAGCCTTCAGGAAGATGCCCACATCGCCTGAGATAAGCGGTGCGACACCAGTGTCACGCAGGTAATGCGCATAGTCGATTGGATGTTCAGGCATTAACCATGTAATATCGTAAACATGGTACATAACGCTGCCAATCATGTTGACATCCTGCATCATTGAAATCGCTTGAACAAGCAATCCAGCAGAAATCAGGATGATGAATGCGCCCGTGATCTGGAAGAAAGTCTTAAGCTTAACCTTCATCGTTCCTTTGAAGAACATGTATGAAACTGCGATCGCAATCAGTGTACCCGTGATTGCTCCCCATCCCTGCATGGCAGCACCGATGTTACCTCCAGTGATTGCCGCAAAGAAGAATACAGTCTCGATCCCTTCACGCAAGACGACAAGGAATGAATGGATGACCATGCCGACAATATTTCCAGTCGAAATGAACTTGTTCATTTTGCCTTCCATATTGCCTTTAAGATCTTTACTGTGGCTTGCCATCCAGAATACCATCTGGGTCAAGAGGACGGTCGACACAATCATGATTCCTATTTTCAGGTAAATCTCACTGCCCATTGCCGCGAATCCAGTGAATACTACCTGGAACAGGATCGCTACCCCGATGCTTGCCAGGATTGCAAGTGCTGCTCCTAGCCAGACATACTTCGTATACTTTGGATTACCTGTCCTCTTTAAATATGTTGTGATGATTCCAATAATTAATAGCGCTTCCAATACTTCACGAAATGTAATCAGTAAAGCTTGAACTTCCATCGCTGATTCTCCCCTCTCCAAGGTGTCCTCTAGATTTAATGTCTTCTTCTCTTTATGCCAATAACGACAATCGCACCAATGACTGCAACAATCAGGATCAATGGAATCCAGTTACGGATATTCGATCGATCTGTCCAGTCCTTTTTCCCAGTGCCCTCTTGTTCTTCTGTATCTGTAAAATGGCCTACTTCCAAGCTGGGAAGATCGAATTCATCTTGCAATGTATTCAGGATTTCCTCTTTCTTCTCTTTAAAAACTTCTATATCAGAAGGTTTCTTCCCAACCCCAAAGAGTCCTGGATTTCCTAGTGCTTCTAATGCAGCATCAAAGTCGGCTTTTATTGTTTTGTCAACTTCAGGATTGTTCGCCTCAACCTTTGGCGATAGTGCTTGATATGTAGCATATCCCTTTGCCAGAAGCTTCTTAGAAGTGTCATACTCTTCAAAGCTCTTTTCAATGCTTTCAAGTCTTCTCGCAACATTTAATACAAGGAGTTTTTCCATATTCTCAATCGTTGCTTCTTTATCTTCTTCATTTAAACTTTCCATGATCACTTCACCCGGCTCGGTTCCCATGTGCATATCGATTTCTTCTTTCACCGTTTCAAACAGGGATTTAGCCGCAGAGAAGTTTGGAGGGTTTTCATCCAGCTTCAACTGCATTTCCTTATAGACCTCCGCGACTTTCTCTTCATTGGGATCACCATATGAATAAGCGCTGGCAGTCTGAGGAATGCCGTTAATGAGAATTAATATCAATGAAAAACAAAAAAATATACCTTTTTTCATTTACTGTTTCCCTCCTACAATGATAATGATAATGATTATCATTTCTAATGTCAATCATATTTGATAATCGTCACTTTATTGTCACTATTTTCACTGCTTCTAAGTGGTGATTTTTTTTCTCCAGCAACCTTCGAAACCGGCCTGGTCATTTCCCGATACACAGCGGGCACGACATTCGTCATATATTTTTTGAATGAGATAAACGATGTCCCAGTTGTCCTTACTCGGTATTGTATCGGTACTTCCAGAACCCTGAATCCTTTTCTGACAAGGTTCAGCGTCAACACTTGAGCATAATTGTAATCATGGATGATTTCAGCATGTTCAAGGACTTTTCGAGAAAAAGCCCTCATCCCGGATTGGCCATCATACAGCCACTTCCTCAACAATAATGTTTGCAGGAAGGTGAAAAAATAGTTCCCCATCCTGCGATGAAATTTCATCCCTTTTATCGTTCCCATAAACCGGGACCCCATCGTATAATCTGCTTCCCCATTAATAATGGGTTTGACTATGTCAGTAATCTGCCATGCTGGGTACTCTCCATCCGCATCGATCATCACCCCGACGTCAGCACCCATTAGGAAGCATTCTTCTATTCCTTTTCGGACCGCGGCACCAAGGCCGCGGTTTTTTTCAAAGCTTATTATATGGTCGGCTCCTGCTTTTTTCGCTTCAGCAACAGTACTGTCCGTCGAACCATCATCAATGACCAAAACCTCCACTTTGTCTGCACCTTCGAAACGGCGCGGGATGTTTTCAATCACTTCCCCAATGGATTCTTCTTCGTTGAAAGCCGGCAAAAATACGATAACTTTACTCAATTACTTCTCATCCTTCTCTGCTTTTATTGCATCCATTAAAACTTTCCCTCTGCTGTTGGCCGGATATGGCGCACCCATCAAGTACGAAATCGTTGGTGCCAGTGAAACGAGGCTGTGTTTTTCCTGCACCTTATTTCCTTTGGCAATATGGGGACCATGCATGAAAAATGGAACGAACCTTTCACCTTCATCGAGGTGTCCATGACCACCGATGCCATCAGCCTGTCCGTGGTCCGCACAGACTACAAGTGTCGTGTTCTCCATCTTCCCTTCGCTTTCCAGCCATTGAACGAACTCTTGGACCAGCGCATCTGCTTCCTCGATTTTTTCAATATAATCATCATAAAGAACGCCGCGGCTGTGGCCAACCTGGTCCGTTCCAATCATTTGGACGATAAATAAGTCCGGGTCCTGTTCATCCATGATCTTTCTTGCCCTGGCAAGCATGTTTGTGTCTGCTTTATCCTTATGCATGACAGCGGTCACTGTCTCGACATCACTGCCCATCGCATCAACGAGGTGAGCAATGCCAAGGAGCCTCCCTCTTTTGCCCACCTTGCGAAGCGAGTCAAATATTGTTTCTGTATTAACTCCCAGTTTGTAGACCATATTCGATTTAATGCCATGTTCAAACGGATAGGTTCCAGTGAACATCGAACTAAAGCAAACAACAGTCCTTGCAGGATAGACTGTTTCCATATTCAAATACTCAGTGCCATTTTCTTTTAACTGATCGAGAAACGGTGTATTTGCTTCATAAAAGCGTTCCTTGCGCATCCCATCAATCACGATGACGATAACCTTATCGGACAGGCCATTCTCCGGTACTTCAGGTCCAGCGTCCTTCGTATAGCCCTCATAAGCCTTTGGCTTCCAGTCGAATAAATATCGGTGCAGGATAAAGGCAAAAAGAAGAACAAAGCCGTAAAATATGGCGATATCAAAGAACGGTAAATTTGCACCGGCGGTAAGGGTTCTGAACGACAGTTCCCAAAGAGAGAGCAGCAGGAATACTTTCGGGAGCTGTTCCTGGGCATTCCCGCTGGTTGAGTCACTATTCTTCAAAACTAGCTTCCAAAATCTCGTGAAGTTAAGCCAGGACGTACCGATCCTTAAGTGATAGTAAAGCGTTCCCCAGAAAAATACAGTGAAGAAAAAGTAAAGTCCAGCTGCAAATAACAGCAAATTAATATTGAGTTCAGGCCAGACAACCACAAAAACGATGAATGGTATCCACAAATAGTTTCTCAAAAAAAGTGGAAAATCATAAATAAAATAGATAATGAACAATGGAAGTACAGTAAGGAAGGCTAGTAAAAACTCCACCAAACTGTCCGGACTCCCAAACTCCCCAAGATGAAATAATACCATTGTGCCAACTGTGAAAATTGGCGTAAAAGGCTTCCCCTCATTAAGCAAATTCCAGCTTCGGGCCGCGAATTTTTCAAACTTTGAAGCACTTTTCATGATTCGTTGCCCCTTTCTCTAGTCCATTTTTTCAATAAATGCGCCGGTACAGGATAAGCTGCCAATGCAATCCCTCCGACAATGAAAGAAAATAAATATTTCAACCCATGCGTGATGACCGCTGCTGAGTAGGCATTCTCTGCAGCAATTCCATTTGCTCCTAAGGCAAAAACCATAATGGCCTCATAGCTGGCGATTCCTCCGGGGGTGATTTGGAAAATCTGCCCGGCAACGGTGATGCTGTTAACCCAAATTGCCTGTACAAAGCTGATGATGCTGCCCCCATTCAGTACGACACCATAAATCACTGCAGCTTCCAGGACCCAGCTTATTAGCGTCAATCCAATGATCCAGATTCCACGCCAGCCTGTGAAGGCATTTTTCATGATGCTTAATTGACTCTTAAAGAAAGCTTGGAATTTATAGTAAAGAAGTGCTGTGACAACAACTCCAATTGCTCCGGTCCATACCAACAGCTTTGCATTCACAGGCAGCTTAAGAAAAGCCAAACCCGCTGAAGCCATCCCGAATAAAATGACCGTATCCATAACTCGCAGAACAATCACAGAATTTAAAGCTGCTTGTCCAGTAATGTCAGGCTCCCTTGCTTTCATGACACCGATCCGCGCAAAATCTCCCGCTTTGACAGGGAGGAGGTGATTCAGCAGTAAGCTGTAAAACAATCCGTACATACAGGTTGAAAGCCTTACTCTACTATTCAAATAAAGCTTCCATGCCACTCCTCTTGCCAAAAAAGCGAAGGAATAACTGGTGAAAATGAATAACAGGATCCCAGGATTGGTTATGATGGCTTTTATTTCTCCCATGATCATGCCCACATCAAGAAGGTAAAACGTCATTATTAGAAATGCGATGATCAGCAGGATGGAGATCCATTTCTTAAAGGAAGTCTTCATACTGCTCTGCCCATGCCACAGTTTCTGCAATTCCTTGGCTTAAGTCCACCTCTGGTTCATACCCAAGCAATTCACGCGCCAGGGAAATATCAGCCCAGGTCCTATCTACATCTCCGGCGCGATTTTTTTCACGACGGATCTTCATATCAGGATAGTAGATCCGGAGCTCGTCCAATAGCTGGTCCATTGAAATTGGCCTGCCTGACCCGATATTGATGATGGCGCTTTGCTCTAAATTTTTCAGAGCAAGGCCCATGCCTTTCGCAATGTCACCTACATATGTATAATCGCGGGAACCACCCTGGCCAAAAATCGTGATCTCTTCGCTGCTTTTCAATTTCTTAATAAAATTGGCGATTGCCATATCTGGCCTTCCCCATGGACCGTATACGGTAAAAAACCTAAGGATTTTAACATCCATCCCATATAGATGGCCGTACACATGACAAAAGGATTCAGCGGCGTATTTAGAAGCTGCGTAAGGTGAGATCGGTTTGCCAACGGCCATCTCTTCCTTAAACGGTACATTCTTCATCATTCCATATACAGATGAGGAAGAAGCAAAAATGACCTGCTTCACTCCTGCCATTCCGGCACCTTCAAGTACGTTAACTGTAGCTTTCACATCATAATCTATGTATTCCAGTGGACGAAGAATTGAATAGGCGACTCCCGGCAGTGCCGCCAAATGCACAATCGCTTCTGGGGAAAATTTTTTGATGATGTTGATCATTTCATCTCGATCAAGAAGATCACATTGATAAAACTGAAATTCGCCAGCTTTTTTAATGATCTCTAGATGCTGCTTTTTTCTATCAACAGAATAGTAGGGATGCAAGTTATCGATGATGGCGACCTCATGCTGCTCCCTGAGCATTTTAACAGCAAAATGGCTTCCGATGAACCCTGCTCCTCCAGTAATTAATATCTTCAAGATGACACCTCTTTCTTCCTCAAGCCATTTTATCATAGTATTTCATGAAGAAAGAAAAAATAGAGCCGCATTGCTGCGGCTCCCATTTTTTAAAGCAAACCATCTACTGCTGAAATTACTGCGTCGCCCTTAGCTTTAGCATCTTCCGGCTTATTTTCCGCGATCGCGTTGTACCATGCTTCAGCATCCGCAAAAACTGCCTGAGCTTTTTCTTCACCTAATTTTTCATTCATCTGGCCTTGAAGCATCTTCAGGAACATGTTGCCTTCCATTGCGCTTACTTTAGCTTCTACCTGATTGTTCTCTGTTAACAGGTTCGGAGCTTTTTCATAGTAGCCTTTGATTTTACCAGCTACTGCTTTGGCGAACAAAGCATTTGTTTCTTCTGCTTTAATCGAAGCAGGATCAGTAGTATTAAGTGTGAAGAGTTTGTCTAACTGAGCCGCTGCAGCTTCGTCTCCACCGCCAAGTGAACCTTTGATTGCTTGATAAAAGCCCCATGCCTCAGCCTGCATGATGGAAAGTTCCTGCTTATCTTTTCCTTCTTTAGCTCCTGCTTCAATTTTCTCAGCATAAGATTTTGCTGCAAGGTAGTAGCTTCTGTAAATGGACTTATCAGTTACTTGTAGATATACCTGGAAATCTTCAGAATTACCAGCATTAAGCGCTTCTTCCTGAGCGGATAATCCTGAGTTAATGTTCTCGACTAGGCTTGCATCTCCGCTAAGCTCGTAATACTTATCACGTTTTTCAGCTGTTGGAATGAATACTTTTTCAGCCAGATGCTTAATTTGTGCGAATGCAAGATTTGCGTCTTCCTTCTGATCCTCAGTCAGTGCAGCTACAGCTTCTTTTTGAAGTGCCTTTTGGTTCTGGTAGAAATAAGATTGAATCGTTTTATCAGTCAATTGGACAGCGATAATTGGTTCCATTTCTCCGCTTTTTCCAGCAGTAAGTGCAGCTTGGATTGCCTGGTCAAATTCAGGATTAAGTTCTGCTACATCCTTTTGAAGACCTGCCTCATATTGTTGTTGTACGGTATCCCAGTTGACTTCCTTGTCTTCCTTCGCTTTAACAAGCTCTGCCATCATGTCAGCATATGCTGCAGCCTGCTTTGCAGCATCCGTATCCTCTATTTTCACTTCTTTTGTTTCTTCTGTGTTCTTATCTTCTGTTTCTTTATCAGTTTCTGCTTGCTTGTTTTCCTCTGGCTTTTCAGCTGTCTCGTCTCCTCCGCAAGCGGCCAATACTGTGCTTGCCATTAAGAAACTTGCGAAGATTGCTTTCAGGTGCTTTTTCTTGTTCATGTTTGAAATCCCCCTATGTAATGTGATTCATCTTTATAAATGATAATGATTTTCATTGACAATTGCTATTATAGTCGAGAATGATTATCACTGTCAACGAAGTTTATGAGAAAACTTTGACAAAGTATTGAACATTCGCATTTATTATGTCCAAAATGAGTGATCTCTTGAATGTAAAATAAAAAAACCCACCATTCAAAGGAATGGCGGGTTTTTTTCTCTAAGATTAGATATGCTGTTCCAGACGGCCTGCAAGTGCTTCTTTAGGCTGGAAACCGACTACTTTATCAACCGGTTGGCCATCTTTAAGGACAAGCAATGTTGGGATACTCATGATGCCGTATTGAGCTGCTGTTTGCTGATTGTCATCAACATCAAGCTTTACGATTTTTACTTTATCGCCCATTTCTGAATCTAATTCTTCAAGTACAGGAGCGATCATTTTACATGGGCCGCACCAAGGTGCCCAAAAGTCAACAAGCACTAGGCCTGATCCTGTTTCGTTAGCAAAAGTTGCGTCAGTAGCATGTGTAATAGCCATTTGAATGCCTCCTAAATAATCTGAATACTAACGTCAGTATATCATCGTTTACCAATTGATGCTATTTATCTGCTCTTGTTGTAATTTACCCTTTTCACATATGAATATTCCTGTAAAAATTGAAAAACGGACGTTGTTGACGTCCGTTTTCATGTGTTATTTTAAGCATTTACTTTAAGTTTTTTGAACTCTTCAGTAAGCATTGGAATGACTTCGAATAAATCGCCTACGATACCGTAGTCTGCAACTTTGAAAATATTTGCTTCAGGGTCTTTGTTGATTGCGACAATGACCTTGGAGTTGGACATTCCGGCAAGGTGCTGGATTGCTCCTGAGATACCGGCAGCGATATATAAGTCTGGAGTTACAACTTTACCCGTCTGGCCGATTTGCAGTGAATAATCACAGTAGTCGGCATCACATGCACCACGTGAGGCTCCTACAGCTCCGCCAAGAACGTCAGCAAGTTCCTTCAACGGCTCGAAGCCTTCTTCGCTCTTCACACCGCGTCCGCCTGCTACGACAACTTTTGCTTCAGAAAGGTCTACACCTTCAGTAGCTTTACGGACAACATCTTTAATGATCGTTCTCAAGTCTTTGATTTCTGCAGAGACTGTTGAAACCTCTCCGGATTTACCTGCATCTTTTTCCAATGGAGCGATGTTGTTTGGACGGATTGTCGCAAACACTAGTCCATCAGTAACAATCTTCTTTTCGAAGGCTTTACCAGAATAGATTGGACGAGTGAAAACAAGGTTGCCGCCTGCTTCTTCAACCGCTACCGAGTCCGAAATCAGGCCGGAACCCAATTTGCTTGCGATTTTAGGTGCAAGGTCTTTTCCAAGTGATGTATGGCCAAAAATGATACCTTCAGGGCTTTCCTGTTCTATCACAGCCATCAATGCTTGTGAAAAACCATCTGGTGTATATTGTGCAAGCTTGGCATCTTCTACTGCCACAACTTTGTCAGCACCATACTGGTATAGGTCGTTTCCTAAAGAACTTACAGACTCTCCGATTAAAACTCCAACTACTTCTCCGCCCTCAGCAACTGTTTTTGCAGCTGCGATCGCTTCGAAGGAAACGTTTCTAAGTTGTCCGTCACGTGCTTCACCCAATACTAATACTTTTCTCGCCATTTGATTTACCTCCTGCGTATTTATTCTTCCTTTATGTGTTAAACGACTTTCGCTTCTGTGTGAAGCAGGTTGACAAGTTCCTTAACCTGGTCAGCAAGTTCGCCTTGTAGGACTTTTCCTGCCTCTTTTTGCGGAGGAAGATAAATTTCGATAGTCTTTGTCTTAGCTTCTACATCGTCCTCATCCAAATCAAGATCATCAAGCTCAAGCTCATCAAGCGGCTTTTTCTTTGCTTTCATGATTCCTGGAAGAGATGGATAGCGAGGCTCATTCAGACCCTGTTGTGCAGTTACAAGAACAGGAAGGCTTGTCTCAATGACTTCTGAATCCCCTTCTACGTCTCTAGTAATCGTAGCAGTAGTTCCGTTGATTTCTAGTTTCGTGATCGTTGTTACATAAGGCATTCCCAGCTGTTCAGCAACACGAGGTCCTACCTGGCCAGAACCGCCATCGATTGCGACATTTCCGCCAAGGATCAAGTCAACTTCTTTATCCTTTAGGTATTCAGCAAGGATTTTTGCAGTTGTGAACTGGTCACCGTCTTCAACGTCATCCTCGATATTGATCAATACTGCTTTGTCCGCTCCCATAGCTAACGCTGTGCGCAGTTGCTTCTCTGTTTCTTCATTGCCTACAGAAACGACAGTAACTTCGCCGCCGTGAGCATCCCTTACTTGGATCGCTTCCTCAATCGCATACTCATCATAAGGATTGATGATGAACTCAGCGCCATCTTCATTGATCTTGCCGTTTGCGATTGTGATTTTTTCTTCTGTATCGAATGTCCTTTTCATTAGAACGTAGATATTCATTTGTTCCCCTCCTAAGTATTCAAACATTTTAGCTGTTCTAAAGATTAGAAAAATTTATTTCAAAAAAATTTTATTGCTAAAAGGTTTGCTTATCTGCCTTTAAAATCAGGCGACCTTTTTTCCAAGAATGCCTGGATTCCCTCTTGGCCGTCCTCAGACAAGAAGACATCGCCAAAGTACTTGGCTTCTTCCTTAACTCCTTTGTAAAAGGACTCATGCTTGGAATAATTCAATAGTTTAATAGCTGCCCCAAGGGAAACTGGACTCTTTTTCGCAATTTTCCCAGCAAGCTTGTATGCGTTTTCAAGCAACTGTTCTTCTGGGTAAGCATGGTTGGCCAATCCATACTGGACAGCTTCCACACCTGTGATCGGGTCGCTCGTAAACAGCATTTCGGCGGCTCTTGCAACACCTACATATCTCGGCAGTCGCTGGCTGCCTGCAAACCCGGGAATCAATCCAAGCTGCAGCTCTGGTAATCCCAATTTCGCATTCTCTGCTACCAGGCGGAAATGGCATGCCATTGCAAGCTCCAGTCCGCCGCCCAATGCTGCGCCGTGAATGGCAGCGATAATAGGCTTTGGAAAATGCTCCATGCGCTCGAAAAGGTCCTGGCCATACTCAGCGAGTTTGGCAAAATCTTCACCGGTTTTAATGGTGGTGAATTCTTTGATATCTGCACCTGCAGAGAAGAACCTTCCTTCACCGTGGATTAAAACTACCCTGATTTCTTCATTCCCCTCGATCTCATCCAATACTCCTGAAAGTTCTTTCAGCAGCCCGGATGCAAGGGCATTCGCCGGCGGACGGTCAATCGTAATCGTTGCGATCCTGTCCTCCGAAGACCATTTAAGATATTCCACATTTTCCCCTCCTTTTACATGAAGGCAGGTTTCGCATCATGGATATCTCCTTTCTGCGAAACATGCCTATTTACCCTGCCTTTTCTGCCTCAGGCATTCGAAGTGCCGGAAAGTCAGGAAAGACGTGATTAAAGGACCGGTTTGGTGTCCTGGTAACCGCAGCCGTTTATCAACAGCTGGTGTACCGCTTTAGCCAGGTCAGTAAGATTGTATTTCTGTTCATTCATTACCCATGAAGTCGCAGTTTCATCCACTGTACCAAAAATCATCTGCCTTGCAAGACGCAAATCAAGGGAGCTTGAAAACTCACCATTCTCTATGCCTTCCAAAATGATTTTGTCGATCAGCATTAAGTAGCCCTTAAGCACCTCGTTGATTTTATGTCTGAGGTCCTTATTTGACTGCCTTAGCTCCAGCTGGGTTACAATTGCAAGATGCCGGTCATCTGATAGAATCTTGAAATGTGTTTCGACCAACATATATAATTTCTCTGTTGCTGTTTGTTTTCCTGCAATTTTTTCTTCAATACTTCCCACGAAGTAACCCATTTTCTCCTGGAACAGAGAAATCAGTATGTCTTCTTTATTTTTGAAATACAAATAAATGGTCCCATCAGCCACTCCAGCCTGCTTTGCTATTTTAGACACCTGCGCCTGGTGGTAGCCGTTTTCTGCGATAATGACCACTGCTGCGTCAATTATTTGCATATATTTCGGCTTGTTCTTCTTCATTTCTTTCACTCCCGCTCCAGGAAAAGCACAAGCATTAAATGCTACAGCGGCACACTCCCGTTTACGATTTTTTGTCTGCAATACTATTTACTGAATGAATCGTCATTCATATTTTTATAATAGTATTTCACTCACACTTCTGTCAAGGAAATGTGTTTCATTTGGACAAGCCTTCTTTTTCAAAAAGAAAGAGCCGATATTGGGAGCCGGCTTTTAAAATTAAGCTCGCTTCTGCTGGTCTTCCTGATTCTTTGCTTTCTCTTCATCTACCAATGCTCTTCTGAGAATTTTACCTACCGCGGTCTTTGGGAGTTCTGCCCTGAATTCATATAATCTTGGCACCTTGTATGCAGCAAGATGCTTTCTGCAATATTCATTCAGTTCTTCCTCCGCCGCTTGGGCACCATCCTTAAGAACGATATATACTTTTACCGTTTCACCTCGATAAGGATCCGGTATGCCTGCTGCAACTACTTCCTGAACAGCTGGATGCTCATAAAGTACTTCTTCGATCTCACGCGGGTAAATGTTAAATCCTCCGGCAATGATCATATCCTTCTTCCTGTCAACAATGTAGAAATATCCTTCCTCGTCCATATAGCCAAGGTCTCCAGTCAGCAGCCAGCCATCCTTGAGCACTTGCTCTGTTTCTTCCGGCCTGTTCCAGTAACCCTTCATTACCTGCGGACCTTTAACGGCAATCTCTCCAACTTCCCCAGGAGGCAGCGGTTCACCTGTTTCCATTGATAGAACAACAGAATCAGTATCTGGCCAAGGTACACCAATGCTCCCTTTCACCCGTTTTTTATCCCAAAGGAAATTCGCATGTGTGACAGGGGATGATTCCGTTAGGCCATACCCTTCAACAAGCTTCCCACCGGTGATCTGTTCGAATTTCTCCTGTACCTCGACCGGCAGTGGAGCAGAACCGCTAATACAGGAATCAATTGACGATAAATCGTATTTTTTCAAGTCCGGATGATTCAGCAGACCGATATAAATGGTTGGTGCTCCCGGAAACAATGTAGGCTTCTGCTTCTGGATTGTCTTTAATGTAGTTTCAGGATCGAACTTCGGCAATAGGACCATTTTAGATCCCTGCATTACCGATAGAATCAGGACAGCGGTCATTCCATAGACATGGAAGAAAGGCAGGATTCCCAGGACGGTCTCTTCACCTTCTTTGCATTTGTACAGCCAGGCATTGCTCATTGCCGCATTCGCAATCAGGTTTTTATGAGTCAGCATGACCCCTTTTGGAAACCCAGTTGTTCCACCGGTATATTGCAATAATGCCAGGTCTTCTTCGAAATCCATCTCATATTCTTTGATATTTCCAGCCGGATTTTTCATGATCTCGGTAAAAAGATGATTCTGGCCTTCATGCTTCACGTTTACAATGATGCCATATTGTTTTTTCTGGATGAATGGATAGACAAGATTTTTAGGGAAAGGAAGATAGTCCTTGATAGCGGTTACAATTACATTCTCTAAATCCGTGTTTGCGATGACCTTTGACACCCTAGGGAATAAAATGTCGAGCGTGATGATGGCTTTAGCCCCAGAGTCCTTCATCTGGTATTCAAGCTCCCGCTCCATATACAGAGGGTTTGTTTGGACGACAATTCCGCCGGCCATCAGGATTGCATAGTAACTGATGATAGACTGAGGAGTATTCGGGAGCATGATCGCTACCCTGTCCCCTTTTTCGATTCCCAGGTCCTGCAAATAAGCAGCCAGCTTTTTTGCATAGTTGTAGACTTGCTTATATGTCAGTTCTTTGCCCATGAAGTGGATTGCGATCTTCTCAGGGTATTTTTCAGCAGTATGCTTCAAATAGTCCTGGACCGTTGCTTCCTTAAGATCCAAATGAGCTGGGATTTCTGGAGGATATTGCGACAGCCATGGCTTTTCAACTTCCATCTTGTTGCCTCCTTATTTAAAATTTTTTGAAAATTCTATCTCCCATTATAATATAATGGTCTTTTTATGACAATTAGAATAGTTTTTTGGAGGATTATAGGGACAAACTACCATATGCCTTGCCTGAGTCCGGTCTTATCTTTCTTCTTTTTAGGAAAAAACAAATCGATAACAAGGCGACTTTTATAGTTATTAAACCAAAACTATCTTGTTATCGATTTTCGTGGAGGTATGAATTCATAAGCGGAGAATTTCCTGCTATTTTACAAAATAGCGCTTAAGAAGCAGAAATAAGCGGAGATGTTCCGGTTAAGTGCTATAAAAAGGGTAAAATCAAACGATCTAGAGTAAATAAACGGAAAAAATCCCCTTATTTTTAAGGAAATAAGGGGATCTTCCAATTCTAATGGAATTTTTCCGTTTAATTTCAAATACTATGAAATCAACTATCAGTCATAACAAATTCCTATACAAAAAAAATCATATAAACAATGCCAACTAAGAGGAATACTCCACATAGAATCAGCAATATTTTAGCCAGTTTTTCCACTCTTTTAGATCCCCCTGTTAAATTCCTGCGCCGATGATATATGAAAGGCCGATTGAAATGACCATGGAGATCAGGCCGACTGCTCGGTTGTCGCTTTCTATTTCTTTATCGATGTTGAACTTTGGTGTCAGGAATTCAAAAATAAAGTACCCGATCAAAAGCAGGACAAAGCCGAAAACTCCCCAACTGATCATCGTGAGCAGTGAATCATGCTGATTGATGGAATGGCGGAATATATTAGCTACACCAAAGATTTTTCCGCCTGTGGCCATCGCGACGGAAATATTGCCTTTTTTGATTTCTTCCCAATTGCGATATTTGGTCACTAGTTCAAAAACAGCAAGGAATACCACGATGCAGAGAATCGATACACTGTAGTAACCAGCTGTCACTATAAATTCATTTTCCCAAAAACGGTTCATATCCATTCTCCCTGATAATAATTTACCCCAACGCCTATTATATAGTCTTCAGACAGGAATTTACATTTATTTAAGATTTTTTCGGAACCTTAATTAACAGAGCGCAATCTACTTAAATTCTACTACCGTCACACCTGTTCCGCCTTCTCCTGCATCTCCAAACCTTATTTTCTTGACAGAGCGATGGTTGCGAAGGTATTCCTGGACTCCCTGTCTTAAAGCTCCAGTTCCTTTTCCGTGGATGATATTGACTCGCGGATAGCCGGCCAGCAAGGCATCATCGATGTATTTCTCCACTCTCATCAGAGCATCTTCATATCTCTCCCCCCGGAGGTCTAGTTCAAGGCCAACGTGGAAGTCCTTGCCCTTAACGATTGCGATTGGCTTTGTTTCAACCGGCTTCGGAGTATTGATATATTCCATATCAGATTCTTTCACTTTCATCTTGAGAATGCCAATCTGGACTTGCCATTCTTTCGCATTAACACGCTCGACAAGATGGCCTTTTTGGTCAAATGTCAGAACCTTGACTTCATCCCCTTGCTTGAACTCGTGTTTTGCAGGTTTCGCTTTGCCGCCGCCTTTTTTTCCCTGGCTGAGCTCAGGAGTCGCCTCGCTAAGTCGCCTTTTGGCGTCGATCAATTCATGTTCTTTGATTTCGGCTCCTTTTTCAAGCCGCAGCTTGCGAAGGTCGCGGATGATTTCTTCCGCTTCTTCCTTTGCTTTTTCGACAATCGATGCTGCTTTTCCTTTTGCCTTTTCTGCTAACTGATCTTTCTTCTCATAATACTCTGCCATCTGTTTTTGCAGATCCTTATGCAGCTTTTCTGCATCCTTCAGCAACTGGTGTGCCTCATCACGTTCTCGTTCCGCCTGCTTCCTGCTGGATTCAAGGGAAGCAATCATATTTTCGACTTCATTGCTGTCAGCGCTGATATAGGACCTTGCTGTATTGATGACAGATTCTCTCAAGCCAAGCCTTTTTGAAATTTCGAAGGCATTGCTTCGGCCTGGGACTCCAATCAATAATTTATAGGTCGGGCTCAGTGTCTCGACATCAAATTCAACACTGGCATTGATGACGCCTTCCCGGTTGTAGCCATAAGCCTTTAACTCTGGATAGTGAGTTGTCGCAATCACTCTAGCTCCGCGATGATACACCTCGTCCAGTATCGAGATTGCAAGGGCAGCTCCTTCCTGAGGATCCGTTCCGGCACCCAGTTCATCAAATAGTACCAGGCTATTGTGATCAACTTTTTCCAGGATTTCAACGATATTGACCATATGAGATGAGAAGGTACTCAGACTTTGCTCAATCGACTGTTCGTCGCCGATATCTGCATAAACCGAGCCAAAAACAGCCACTTCAGATCCATCAAGTGCGGGAATCTGCAAGCCTGCCTGTGCCATAAGCGTACAAAGTCCGACTGTTTTTAAAGTAACGGTCTTACCCCCAGTATTCGGACCGGTGATGACAATCGTCGTATAATCACTGCCTAAAGTGACGCTATTAGGGACTACTTCGTCCATCGAAATCAATGGATGCCTTGCCTGAAAAAGGTTGATGCGCCCCTCATCATTGACATTTGGTTTGGAACCTTTAATCTTGCTTCCGTATCGAGCCTTCGCAAACATAAAATCAAGCTCACCCATGATGCTGACAATTTCAAGAAGCTCATCATGGTGTTCAGCAGTAACTGCTGATAGCTCTGCGAGGATTCTTTCGATTTCCTGCTGTTCTTTCACACGGATGCTTTGAAGTTCGTTATTCAGCTGGACAACAGATTGGGGCTCAATGAACAACGTCTGTCCTGATGAGCTTTGGTCATGGATGATCCCGCCATAATGTCCGCGATATTCCTGTTTAACAGGAATGACGAATCGGTCGTTCCTGATGGTGATGATGGCATCCGAGAGCATTTTGGATGCGTTGGATGAACGAATCATGCTTTCTAATTTTTCACGAACCCTTGCTTCTCGCGTACGCATCTGCTGGCGGAGCGACCTTAGTGCTTCACTCGCACCGTCCAGAACTTCGCCGCCCTCATCGATGGCATTCCGGATGGATTCTTCCAAATGAGCGAGCACGATGATTCCATCTGTATAGTTCAATAAAATAGGGACTTCGGTCACTTCCTGCAAATCGTCGACAAATCGTTTCATCTGCCTGCTTGCGTGCACAGTGCTTGCCACCTGCACCAATTCCAGAGGACTTAGCATCCCGCCAATCTGGGCTCTTTTCACATGTGGCCTTATATCATGAATGCCGCCTAACGGAACATTCCCTTTCAATCTTAGAACCTTAGCTGCTTCATCTGTCTCTTCCTGCAAACGGGATACTTCTCCGTAATCGACCGAAGGCATCAAAGCGACGGCCTTTTCCCGTCCTAATGAAGATGATACATGTTCAATCAGCTGGTTCCTGATTTTATCAAATTCAAGTGTTTTTAAAACTCGCTGCTGCACAAAAATTTCCTCCTTCTTCTCAATCGAAGGTTATTAGAAAAGCGTAAGCGCCTTGGTCAGCCCTGACAAGCGCTGGAGGGCCTGACAGTGAAGTCGCTCTTTGACTTCATTGGCAGGACCGAAATCGAAAAGTATAGCCGACTGTCCAGAAACACAGAAACTGGAGATTCCGACAAAGAAGCGCTTTTTGCTTCTGGCGGCGGAGTTGAAGTTTCGGAGTTTCTAGAAGGCGACACTAGACAATTCGAAAAGCGGAGGCGACTGCCCAACTCCGACAAGCGTTGGAGGGCCTGACAGTGAAGTCGCTCTTTGACTTCATTGGCAGGACCGAAACGTCTCGAGGAGTTAGGAGCCGCAGCTAGACAAGCGTCTCGAAGGGCTAGGCGCTGGAGCTAGACATTACTCCAAGAGCATTTAAATCATCTTGTTTAAAAGTCCCTTTATTTATTCCGGCCGTGCAGGAAATCTAGCAATCCGTTCAGGTCCAATGCATTCAGAACGGATGATTCCTTAACCCAGCCTTTTCTTGCGGCTGTTACGCCTATTTTCATATGCTCTAACGTGTCCACTTTATGTGCATCCGTATTGATGACAAGCTTGACTCCTTCATCCTGAGCTTTCCTTAAATATTCAGATGCAAGGTCAAGTCTGTTCGGATTAGCGTTCAGTTCGAGAGCTGTATTCGTTTCTTTCGCCAGCTGAATCAGCATGTCGATATCAACTGAATATCCCTCACGCCTTCCGATCAGCCTTCCGGTCGGGTGAGCAATGATATCAACATGAGCATTGACAAGCGCCGTCTTCAAACGGTTCATGATTTTATCGGTTGGCTGGGAAAAGGAAGAGTGGATCGATGCAATGACCAAATCAAGGTCAGCAAGCAAATCATCTTCAAAATCCAATGTACCATCCGGCAGGATATCCATTTCAATCCCTGTCAAAATTGTGAAATCATCGAACTTCTTGTTCAGTTCCTTCACTTCTTCAATTTGCTTCCTAAGGCGTTCCGGCGTCAGACCGTTTGCTACCTTCAAATACTGAGAATGATCAGTGATCGCCATGTATTTATAGCCTCTTGCGATACAATCTCTGGCCATTTCCTCAATTGAATGGCCGCCATCGCTCCATGTGGAATGCATATGGAGATCGCCTTTTATAGCATCAAGGGTTACGAGTTTCAAATCTTCTTTATATAATTCGACTTCTGAACCATCTTCCCTTAACTCTGGCGGGATGAAAGGAAGCCCGAAATACTGGTAAAAGTTCTCTTCGGATTTGAATGTGGTGATTTCACCTGATTCTACATTCTCCACGCCATATTCGCTGATCTTCTCTCCTTTTTCCTTCGCAAGCTGCCTCATTCTCACATTGTGGTCCTTTGAGCCAGTGAAATGATGAAGGGCAGTTGCGAATTCTTCTGGATCCACAAGGCGAAAATCGACGTTCACATCATAATCAAGCCCAAGAGTGACCGAAACCTTCGTGTCCCCAGCCGCGATAATCTCTTTGATATTCGGCAGCTTGACCAGTTCATCCTTCACAGCCAGTGGTTTTTTCGACGCAATGATAAAGTCCAGATCCTTGATCGTCTCTCTCATCCTGCGCAGGCTGCCAGCTTTTGAAAATCGTTCGATATCCTCTATCTTTTGAAGATATGATTCGATTAATTCCGAAACAGGAAGCATATAGGCAAGCGGCAATCGATCTGGCCTTGTGCCGAAGTTTTCGATTGCAGCAAGTATTTTTTCTTCCGATTTTTTGCCAAAGCCTGCAAGATCACGAATCTTACCTGCCTTCGCTGCCTCCTCAAGATCATGGATATTCTCTACACCCAATTCTTTATACAGCTTGGCAATCTTTTTGCCGCCCATTCCCGGCAGTTGAAGAAGCGGGATTAGCCCGCTCGGTACTTCTCCCTGTAATTCCTTGAGTTCTGTTGATTCCCCTGTTTCCATGAATTCCTGAATGACACCAGCTGTCCCCTTTCCAATCCCTTTTAGCTCAGTGAGCTCGCCCATTTCGGACATGCTTCGCTCATCGCCCTCAAGAGCTGCTGCGGCCTTACGGAAAGCCGAGACTTTGAATGGATTTTCACCTTTCAGTTCCATATATATAGCAATCGTTTCAAGTAATTGTACGATATCTTTTTTATTAACAGACATGATGTACACCTGCCTTTTAAATTTTCTCGACCGGAATATGCCGGACGCAGTCATTGTCTTCTATTTTATAGAAAACAAGCCCTGCTGTGAAATCAAATGAAAAATTTCAGGGTGAAGATTTTATAACATCGTGTTATTAAGCGGTTTTCGGCATGATTCTTTCATAAGCGCAATGGCCAGGCTTTTGGATATCCCCATGTAAAAGAAAAAACTTCTCCGCAACAGAGAAGTTATGCAGCCACGTATTCAATCCATAGTTGTTTAATTTGCTGGGAAAATACTGGGGTATTTTTTATGATATTTTCGGCTAAAATTGAATCGTTTAGCGGTCCCTGTATTGCCTGGATTGGCAGTAAGGCAGCGATATACAAGACGATGAACAAGAGCAGGTATACTTCAACAAAACCAAGGAGACCGCCTGCCCAGACGTTCAATTGCTTAAGTACTGGAAGGTGCGCGACAAAATCCAGCATTGAACCGATGATCTGCAGCAGGATTTTCACAGCGAAGAAGATCGCGGCAAAAGCAATTGCCCGATAATATGCATCTTCTAAATTGGCATTCTCAAATAACAGATTCAAAGTCGAATTGCTGCCAAGGTTTGGATATGGAATCCACAAAGTCAGCTTTGGCGCCAACTGGTCATAATATATGTACGCAACGATGAAGGCCGCGATGAATCCAGCCAAATGGATGGTTTGCAGGATGAACCCCCTTTTCAATCCTACAATGAAGCCAATAAGCAAAATAGCTAATACAGCAAGATCAAGCATGCATTTTTCAGTCCTTTAACCTTTTAATTTCCGCTTCGAGCGATTCAACACGATCTTTCATTTTTATGTAATCATTAACGGCATTCACAGCAGTTAATACGGCTAATTTACTAGTATCAAGTGAAGGATTCGCTGAGCCGATCTCACGCATTTTATCATCTACCATCGAGGCAATGAGCCGGATATGGCTGGTGCTTTCTGTGCCGACGATCGTATATTGCTGTCCGTATATATCGACAGTCGACTTATTTTTTTTTGTGTCTGACAACATTTATGCCCCCATTCATAAGAATCCTATTTTATACTATAACATGAACGTAAAAGGCTGGGAAGTACTTGCCTGTCAGATCAGTATGATTTTTGGAAGAAAATGTCTAACTTTGAAAATAGAAAACAGGGAGTGTAGAGCAATGGGAAATAGTGTCCTTCAGAAAAGTCCGGAAGAAGTCAAAAAGATGAAAGAATATTATAGTAAGTATCTAATTGATAAACTTCCGCCTGGCAGCGTCTTTGCCGCAAAAACACCTTCCTGTGCCATCACTGCCTATAAATCAGGAAAAGTATTATTCCAGGGTAAAGACGGAGAGACCGAGGCAGCAAGATGGGGAACGGCTCTTGCGCCTTCTGTTAAAAAAACGACGGCAGCAGTGCCAGGTTCCCATTTACCCAAAAATATCAGCGAAATGTCCATCATTGGTTCAGACGAGGTTGGCACTGGCGACTTTTTCGGCCCGATCACGGTTGTTGCGGCCTACGTCAGGCGTCAGGACATCCCTGTATTAAAGGAACTCGGTGTTCAGGATTCAAAGAATCTTAAAGATGACAAGATCATTGAGATTGCCAGGCAGCTTGTCACCTTTTTGCCCCATAGCCTGCTGACTCTGCATAATGAAAAGTACAACCAGATGCAGATGAAGGGCATGTCTCAGGGGAAAATGAAAGCTTTGCTGCATAACCAGGCGATCAACCATGTGCTTGAAAAAATCGCCCCTGAAAAGCCTGAAGCGATTTTGATCGATGAATTTGCGAAAGAGCAAATCTATTACGCCCACTTGAAAGGTCAAAGGAAGATTATCAGGGAAAATGTCCTTTTCAGCACAAAAGCCGAAGGAATCCATCTAGGAGTCGCTGCAGCATCGATGATTGCCCGCTACGCCTTTGTCCGCCATTTCGAAAACCTTAGCAAACGCGCAGGATTCACGATTCCAAAAGGTGCAGGCGCAGCTGTCGATAAAGCTGCTGCAAGGCTCATCCTCGACAAAGGAATAGATGTACTGCCAGAATTCGTTAAGCTTCACTTCGCCAATACGGAAAAAGCGAAGAAGATCGCGAGAATATAAAGAATTGAGCCATATGAAAAAGGCAGCCCTCGGGCTGCCTTTTAAATTTATCCTCTTAATACTGCTCCAGCTTTTTCTTCAAGAGCTGCAAGGACTTTATTATGAGCTTTTGCAATGTCTTCATCTGTCAGTGTTTTTTCCGGATCGAAGTATTTCAGGGAGAATGCCAGTGATTTCTTGCCTTCATCCATTTTTTCACCTTCGTATAGGTCGAAAACAATTACTTCTTTTAATAAAGATCCACCAGCTTCAGTGATGACCTTCTCCAGGTCGCCCGCAGCAGTTCCTTTATCAACAACAAGGGCAATATCCCTTGAGACTGATGGGAAACGTGGGATTGCTGTGTACTGTAACGGTGCTGTTTCTGCTTCCAGTAGAGCTTTAAGAGAAAGTTCGAATACATAAGTCTCTTTCAGATCGAGTGATTTTTGCATAGTTGGATGAACCTGACCAATGAAGCCGATAGTCTTGCCATTCAGCAAGATGTCAGCCGTACGGCCCGGGTGCAATCCATCAAGCTCAGCCTTCACGAAACCTAACTGACGATCTAGGCCAAGCTTTGAGAATAAACCTTCCACGATTCCTTTTAGGACAAAGAAATCAACAGGCTTCTTCTCTCCCTGCCATGGATGACTTTCCCACAGGCCAGTAATGGCTGCAGCAAGATGTTCGCGTTCTTCCGGAAGCTCTTCATTACTGGTTTTCAGGAAGACTGCGCCTGTTTCATAAACAGCGATACTTTCCATCTGGCGGGCATTATTGTATTTTAATACTTCGAGCAGCTGTGGCACGATGCTTAAGCGCAACAGGCTGCGGTCTTCACTCATCGGCATTGCCAGCTCAACAGGCTCGCGTTTATCCAATGCGTATTGTGTTGCTTTTTCCGCGCTTGTAAGAGAATATGTCACCGCCTGGTAAAGACCTGCGCCTTCCATGTAGCGGCGGACAACGCGGCGCTTTTTCTGGTATTCAGAAAGATGACCAGGTGTTGACTGACCTTCAGGAAGGGTTGTCGGCAGATTGTCATAGCCATATAGACGGCCGACTTCTTCTACTAGATCCTCTTCAATCGTGATGTCCCCACGGCGCGTAGGTACCGTTACTGTAATTGTGTCATTGTCGACAGAAGTTTCGAATTTCAGGCGGGCAAAAATATCCTCAACCTGCTTCATTTCTAGATCGGTACCCAATACTTTATTGATTTTTCCAAGAGAGATTGAAACAACTGCTGGCTTCACATTAAGTGATTCTGCTTCCACTTTGCCGCCAAGCACTTCCCCGCCGCACAGCTCAATCATCAATTCCGCTGCGCGTTCTGCAGCCGGACGTACTCTTTCAGGATCAACGCCTTTTTCATAGCGTGAGCTTGCTTCGCTTCGCAAACCATGGTCCTTTGAAGCCTTTCGGATTGCTCCTCCTGTGAAATAAGCAGATTCCAACATAACAGTCGTAGTGTCACTGCTTACTTCGGAATTTGCTCCGCCCATAACACCTGCAAGTGCCACTGGCTCTGTACCGTTCGTGATGACCAGGTGTTCTGGAGTCAACGTGCGTTTCACATCATCAAGCGTTTCAATTACCTCTCCGTCCTTCGCGCGGCGGACAAGAATTTCTTTTGAACCGAGCTTATCGTAATCGAATGCGTGAAGCGGCTGTCCGTACTCCAATAAAATGAAGTTCGTGATATCAACAACGTTATTGTGAGGGCGGATGCCAGCAGCCATCAATCTTGTTTGCAGCCACACCGGTGATGGACCCACTTTTACATTCTTGATCACTTTTGCAACATAGAGAGGGTTATCTTCTTTTGCTTCGACACTTACGCTGATATAGTCACTAGCCAGCTCTGAAGATGTTTCAGGCTGCGGGTTGGGCAACTTGATTTCCTTGCCAAGAATCGCTCCAACCTCATACGCAACACCAAGCATGCTCATCGCATCAGCACGGTTTGGCGTCAAGCCAAGCTCAAGGATTTCGTCATCCCTGTTTAGGACTTCCAGCGCGTCCTGCCCGATTTCTGTGTCAGGAGTGAAATTGTAAATACCCTCAGCATACTCCTTCGGTGCCAATTTGCCTTCGATACCAAGCTCCTGTAGCGAGCAAATCATCCCATGGGATTCTTCACCGCGAAGCTTTGCTTTTTTAATTTTGAAATTGCCTGGTAAAACAGCACCTACTGTCGCAACGGCAACCTTCTGTCCTTTGCCGACATTAGGCGCACCGCAAATAATTTGAACCTGTTCACCGTTTCCAAGGTCAACGAGTGTTTTGTTCAATTTTTCTGCATTTGGGTGCTTCTCGCATTCAAGGACACGGCCGACAACTACGCCCTTCAAACCTTCATTTAGTTTTTCAACGCCTTCTACCTCGATGCCGCTTTTCGTGATTTTTTCAGCGAGCTCTTCAGCAGATACGCTTTCCAAATCGATATATTCCTGCAGCCATTTATATGATACCAACATGGTTTTGCCCTCCTAATACTTATTCTTCAACTGAAAATTGCTTCAAGAAACGGACATCGTTTGTATAGAAATGACGGATGTCATCGACTCCATACTTGAGCATAGCGATTCGCTCAGGTCCCATTCCAAATGCAAAGCCAGTGTATTTCTTCGAATCATATCCAGCCATTTCCAGCACGTTCGGATGGACCATCCCAGCTCCGAGAATCTCAATCCAGCCAGTTCCCTTACATACGCTGCAGCCTGATCCGCCACATATCTTACAGGAAATATCCATTTCGACAGATGGCTCTGTGAAAGGGAAGAAGCTAGGACGCAGACGGATTTCGCGGTCTTCGCCAAACATTTTCTTTGCAAAAACTTCTAGCGTGCCTTTTAGGTCGCTCATTCTCACGTTCTCATCAACGACAAGTCCCTCAATCTGCATGAACTGGTGGGAGTGTGTTGCATCATCGTTATCACGGCGATATACCTTGCCCGGACAAATGATTTTTACAGGACCCTTGCCCTGATGCTTTTCCATCGTCCTTGCCTGAACAGGAGATGTATGTGTACGCATTAATGTTTCTTCTGTGATATAGAAGGAATCCTGCATATCACGCGCTGGATGCCCCTTCGGAAGGTTCAATGCTTCAAAGTTATAGTAGTCTTTTTCAACTTCCGGGCCTTCTTCCACTGTGTAACCCATGCCGATGAAAAGATCCTCGATTTCTTCGATGATGCTTGTAAGCGGATGATGGCTGCCAGTCTTAACAGGTCTGCCAGGGAGGGTAACATCAATTTCTTCAGCTGCTAATTGTTTTTGGACAGCTGCTTCTTCAAGTTCCTGTTGTTTCACTTCAATTTGGCCGGAAATCGCATCGCGGACTTCGTTAGCCAGAGCACCCATTTTCGGTCTTTCTTCCGCCGATAATTTGCCCATTCCTTTTAGCACTTCTGTGATTGGACCCTTTTTCCCTAAATAGGAAACGCGAATATCATTCAATTCTTTAAGGTCAGCTGCTGCGGACACTTTTTCAAGAGCCTCAGCCTGCAGTTCTTTTAAACGATCCTGCATATTAAATCCTCCTTCAATTTCTTTTTTTGAACACAAAAAGACCCCATCCCTGATAAAGGGACGAGGTCTGAGGTTTCGCGGTACCACCCTTTTTAACAGGCAATACAGTTATGTATTACGTGTTCGCTTCATTGAGATAACGGCTTTGTGCCGATACATCTTTACGCTTTGTGAAAAAGCGGTCCCGATGCCAACTCTGGAGGTGAACTTCGCCTGCCTGCTCCATAAAAATGCTTCCAGTCATCGGCATTTTCTCCCTTGATGGCCAGCTTCAAGCTACTCTTCTCCGTCATCGTTTTTGAAATATTAATTTTGCTGTTTATTATATTATAATCTTGGCGCAGTATCAAATGGTTTTAAGAAAAAACGAGCCTAATTTGCTGTTTTCAAATAATATAGCAAGATACCTGCGGCAACTGCTACATTCAGGGACTCGCTTTGTCCGTAAATCGGGATATAGAGGTTCTGTGTTGTTTGCGCCAAAAGCTCTTTGTTAACACCGCTTCCTTCATTCCCAACGAGCAGGGCAAACGCTTCGTTTACGGTTGCCTCTGTAAAAACAACTCCGTTTTCTAGGGCGGTTCCATAAACCGGAATGTTTTTATCTTTCAGCTCAGTGATCCATTCGGATAGATCCCCGCTTACAACCGGCAAATGGAAGTGGCTTCCCTGGGCTGATCGCAGAACCTTTGGATTATAGATATCGACACTACCCTTCCCGACAACGACTGTTTCAATCCCGGCTGCATCGGCTGTCCTGATCATCGTGCCAAGGTTGCCCGGATCCTGGACAGAATCGATCAGTAAATAGCTTTTTCCTTTGTTTAACGTCTGTTTGGACTGCCTGCATACAGCAAATATTCCCTGTGTTGTCTCCGTATCAGCAAGCTGCCTGCTGATTTCATCCGTTACAACCGTTACTGGGATGGAACCGTAATCAAGACCTGGCGGCAACTCCGTTTTTTCGCTTAAAATGATTTCTTCAACATCCTCATTTTTCGTAAGTGCTTCTTCAACTAAATGGAAGCCCTCGACAAGAAACAGACCAGACTTGTCACGTTCCTTCCGCGTCAGCAATTTCTTCCATTGTTTTACTTGTGGATTCTTATCAGATTGAATATACTTCAACACTGGCTCTCCTTTAATATGGCTTGTTCAATTTTACTATTATAGCTCAAAATAGATACATAATAAAACCAAAATTGCAAAACCTATAACCAGTAATGGAAATTTGAAAGGAGTTTGAGCAAGGATGAACCTTAACCTAAGAAATGCTGTCATTTCAAACGTAGCAGGAAATTCACAGGATGAACTGAAAGATACAATTGTAGATGCAATCCAGAACGGTGAGGAAAAAATGCTTCCGGGACTTGGAGTTTTGTTCGAAGTAATCTGGCAGAACGCCTCTGAGGATGAAAAGCAGGAAATGCTGAATGCACTGGAAGATGGTTTGAAAGGTAAGCAATAAATAAGGAAGGACTCCTTTTGAGGAGTTCTTTTTTTAGCTCTTTTTTTAAATTCATGCTTTTTTATCCTTGATCCTTCGAAAGCCTTATTAGCTCAATTAGTGGATAAAAAAGAGGAAGCCGTCGGCTCCCTCTTTTATTGCTTATTCAAAAGTGATTTTTTCAACTGTTTCTTTATCAAGACGTTTGATGACTTCTACGATCAGCTTTACAGCGTTCTCGTAGTCATCGCGGTGAAGCATTGCTGCGTGTGAGTGAATATAACGTGTTGCAATCGTGATGGACAGCGCTGGTACACCGCGATGTGTCAGGTGGATCGCACCAGAATCCGTTCCACCGCCAGCTACTGCATCGAACTGATATGGAATGTTCATTTCATCAGCCAGGTCTGTGACAAAGTCACGAAGACCTTTGTGAGATACCATTGATGCATCATAAATGATGATTTGCGGACCGTCACCCATTTTGCTGAGTGCTTCTTTTTCCGTAACGCCAGGAGTATCGCCGGCAATTCCCACATCAACACCGAAAGCGATGTCAGGCTGAATCATTTGCGCAGAAGTTTTCGCGCCGCGAAGGCCGACTTCTTCCTGTACTGTTCCAACGCCATATACCACGTTTGGATGTTCTGCATCTTTAAGTCCCTTCAGGACATCGATTGCGATTGCACAGCCGATTCGGTTATCCCACGCTTTCGCAAGAAGCATTTTTTCATTGTTCATGACAGTGAATTCGAAGTAAGGCACGACCATGTCGCCAGGAGTGACTCCCCATTCTTTTGCTTCGTCACGGCTTGAAGCACCGATATCGATGAACATATCCTTGATATCGACAGGCTTTTTACGTGCTTCTGCAGGAAGGATGTGAGGCGGTTTAGAACCGATGACCCCAGTGATTTCTCCTTTGCGGGTAACAATTGTCACGCGTTGTGCAAGCATGACCTGGCTCCACCAGCCGCCAACTGTCTGGAAGCGGATGAACCCTTTGTCATCGATGCTTGTCACCATGAAGCCCACTTCATCCAGGTGGCCGGCAACCATGATTTTCGGGCCATTTTCATTTCCGACTTTCTTAGCAACAAGGCTGCCCAGTCCGTCAGTCGTTACTTCATCAGCGAATGGAGTTATGTATTTCTTCATTACTTCTCTTGGCTCACGCTCATTGCCGGGAATGCCTTTGGCATCGGTTAAATCTTTTAGCATTGTTAATGTTTCGTCTAATTTCGCCATTATTTCGACTCCCTTAATATGTAGTTTCGTAACCTATTATACTAGACATACGGGCTATTGTACAAAAAATTCTGCCTAATAGCCTTTTCGCTGCCTCTCATAATTTACTTCATTTTTCTTAATATATGCCTGCTCAATTTGATCCTCGTTCAAACCAAGCAGCTGGGCAAGCTTCAGATAACTTTGGAATAAATGGACGTAATCTTGTTTGCTGCGGCTGCCCCTGAATTTCTGTACGTACTCGTAAATAGCAAGGAACTGCTTGGTAGTGTCCTGCTCATCCAATTGGATTTGCGGGATTGTCTCCATTTCCTCAAAACCACACTCAATCCCCAAGGATAATATAAAATGCACTCCATCCACAAATTCCTCAAGGATGATGTTCTTTTCGGAGGCAGGCTTCACACTCCAAAACTTGAAACATCTCGTCTCGTTCGCAAGTTCGCCAATTTCAACAAGCAGCGCGAGGACCTTTCTGTCAAAAAGATCTTCCTGCTCTAAATTATGCTGGGATTCAATATGGCCATCCAGCGCTTTTTGCATTTCAAAAAGTGTTTGTGTATTCATTGTTCAGCTCCATTTAGTCATTTTAGCATTTAAAAGAGTTCTGCCTCTGGATTAAGACAGGTATAGCATGTTTCTTTCCACACCTGTCATGATTACGAGGTTTTCTTGACAGCTTTTCCTTGTTTCCCTTCAAACCTGTCACGATTACGAGGTTTTCTTGACAGCTTTTCCTTGTTTCCCTTCAAACCTGTCACGATTACGAGGTTTTCTTGACAACTTTGCCTGGTTTCCCTTCAAACCTGTCACAATTCCGCGGGTTTCTTGACAGCTTTTCCTTGTTTCCCTTCAAACCTGTCACGATTACGAGGTTTTCTTGACAACTTTGACTGGTTTCCCTTCAAACCTGTCACAATTCCGCGGGTTTCTTGACAGCTTTTCCTTGTTTCTTTCCAAAGCTGTCACGATTACGAGGTTTTCTTGACAGCTTTGCCTTGTTTCTCTTCAAACCTGTCAAGATTACGAGGTTTTCTTGACAGCTTTTCCTTGTTTCCACCTATACCTGTTCGAGCTCGAGCTTACTTACGACAGCTTCTCATTGTTTCCCCTTTAAAATGGATCTAACCTCTACCCGCAATCATCCTCCGCATAAAAAAAGTATAAAACAATTATAAAATTGTTGAAACTATTTGCAATCTCATCCGTAAATAAGGAAAGTTCGCATTGGAGGGGCAGTCATGATCCTGCTTTTACGTATTATTATCTTGCTTTTATTTATTTTTCTCATATACAGCGCCGTGAAATATTTATTCCATCCGAAAAGAAAGTTGGAGCTTGCTCATGAGCAGAAGCGCTATTTCTTATTGGATGATCCAGACAATGTCCGGAAGAATTTCTTATTAACATATAAGGGTGTTTTATTTGAAGGCGAAAAGTACTTAGGCACAACTCCGTCTGCTTTTGAGGTTGTTTCGATTTTCATTTGGCCTAAAAAGACGTCTGCTTTGAAGGGGCTTGTCCTCGAAGATTTTCAATTCATTGAACGGAAAATCCGTGAGAGCTACCCGGTCGCCAAAATCGACTGGAAAAGCCCGATCAAGGAGTTCATGGCAAATCATGACGAGGATCAGGAATTATAGAATAAAAGCGTCCGATCGATACCGGACGCTTTTTCTTATGTCTTCAAACTCATATAATTCTATGGTCTACTTTCAAAAAACTCACGCCACTTAATGAATGTTATTTTCTCTCGCAACAAATACGCTAACAGCATAAAGACACTCATCAAAATGAGACCTGTTATTGTGTCGAATTCTCCGATATATTCCCCGAATATTGTATAAAAAATAACGAACGGAATATTCGCAAGGAAGGAAGCAAACATAAAGTCTTTGAAACTACTTTTTCGCTCATAAAGGCAGAAGCTTAGCAACTGATAGTGAATCACCGGCACGAGCCTCAAAAGTGCAACCTGAGCAACGGTTAAATCCCTGAAGCGGCCTACCAGCCTTTTCTTCAGCCTGCCCAGCTTATTCATCATCTCAGGAATCTGTCTCACTAAAAGGTAAAACAATATACTTGCTCCCGACAAGCCAAGCAGTGAATAAACGATACCGGGCACCACTCCAAATATCAATCCTCCCGCAATACAGACGACTGCAGGCGGCACGAACACAAATTGGCGGAAAACATGAAACAAGATGAATATAACCGGCGCATACCAGCCACCAGCTTCGATCACGACCAGAAGCATCGACCACGCATCATCCATTCTTATCACCTGCCCGCGAGTCTCTGATGCTACTAGCATATAAAATCAACCAAGCTGTTATGCCAAAAGCTTAAATATATATGTAAATAGACCAATCTCAATAATAGCCAGAATCGGCAGTCCATATTTGAACTGAGCATGCTTCGTCTTATGCCTGTAATGCTTCATCCCTGCCGCTGCACCGATTGCCCCTCCAAGAAAAGCAATATTCCATAATGTTTTCTCGCTTATTCGATAATGATTGTTCCTTGCACGCTTTTTATCCATTCCCATGATGAAAAAGCCCGCAAGATTCATGATGATGATCAAAACTGCTAAAATTGACAATTCCACTTCTCCACGTCCCCTTCAAGTTCCTATGAACCCATTATATCTAAAAAAAGGCTGTTCTGGCTCTGGCTTTTGTATTCAAACAATTACTTCTGCTCTGGAAGCATGACGATGATGTTCCTTAAATTTCAAATACCCTTTCGTTCAAAGGCTACACAAAAATAAAAAACCACTCTCAGCTAGAGAGTGGTTTGCTTGATTACTTGTTGAATTGTTGCTTTGCTGTTTCAGCCAATTGAGCGAATGCTGCTGCATCGCTTACTGCTAGTTCAGCAAGCATCTTGCGGTTTACTTCGATACCTGCAAGCTTAAGGCCGTGCATCATACGGCTGTAAGAAAGACCGTTCATGCGAGCTGCTGCGTTGATACGAGCAATCCAAAGTTTGCGGAAGTCGCGCTTCTTCTGGCGACGGTCGCGGAATGCATACATTAGGGACTTCATAACCTGCTGGTTAGCAACTTTGTATAATGTATGTTTTGAACCGAAATAACCTTTTGCTAATTTGATGACTTTTTTACGACGCTTGCGCGTAACTGTACCGCCTTTTACACGTGGCATGTAATTTCCCTCCTATATAAATCGAGATTCCTCGAGTTTACTTAATGTTGTCAAGCATGTGACGAATACGTTTGAAATCGCCTTTTGAAACGATTGCAGATTTGCGAAGCTTACGCTTAGCTTTTGTAGACTTGTTAGCGAATAAGTGGCTAGTGTAAGCGTGTGAACGCTTAAGCTTGCCAGTTCCAGTTTTCTTGAAACGCTTGGCAGTGCCGCGGTGTGTTTTCATTTTTGGCATAGGGACTTCCTCCTCGTTACTTTTCAGTTTTAGGTGCTAGTACCAAGAACATGCTTCGGCCATCCATCTTTGGATGTGATTCGATTGTCGCTACCTCTTTGCAAGCTTCAGAGAAGCGATCAAGAACACGCTGACCGATTTCCTTGTGAGTGATAGCACGGCCTTTAAAACGGATTGATGCTTTAACTTTATCGCCTTTTTCCAGGAACTTGATAGCATTGCGCAACTTCGTGTTGAAGTCATGCTCATCAATTGTCGGGCTAAGACGTACTTCTTTGGTTGTGATGATTTTTTGGTTCTTACGTGCTTCTTTTTCTTTCTTTTGCTGTTCGAACTTGAATTTTCCGTAGTCCATGATTCGGCCTACAGGAGGCTTCGCGTTCGGAGCAACAAGCACAAGATCAAGATTGACGCGCGCTGCGATCTCAAGAGCCTCAGCTTTGGATTTGATTCCTAATTGCTCGCCGTTTTGATCGATCAGACGAATTTCGCGAGCACGAATTCCCTCGTTTAGTAACATCGCATCTTTGCTAATAATTAGCCACCTCCAGGGTTTTATCGAATACATTGTCAAGGAGAAGAAGTACATTGCAAGGACAAAGCCTTGCCTTGCTCACACAATGACATACGATATAGTCCAATTTTTATTTTGCAATAAAAAAAGTGCAGGCGACGACACCCACACTTACGGAAACAAAATAATTAGACGTTTACGTATTACCTGCCAACAGCTTAAAGGCGTCAGCCAGGTGAGAAGCGGGTGCTTCTTCTTTCCTAAAACTTGTATTCAGTTCACTCTTGCTAATATAGCATAAAGAAATTGATGTGTCAAACGAATCACTTTCGTTAACTGCAACAAAAAGTATTTTATCAGATAGAAATACATGCTGCAATACTTTTTTTCAGGCATAATTAAATTTATCCGTAAAAAGTATGTCGCGGAATCATACTATTTGATTGTTTGTCACTGCCTAATGGCTTGTTTCTTGCTATAATTATTGGTAGAAATAGACAAGAAAGCTGGTGTTCAAATGTTGATCGCGATTATCATCACTGGTGTGGTCACTGGACTGCTCGCAGGTACTGCATTGAAATTTTTTAGGACTGGCTATGGTTTTTCCAATGATATTGACAATACGCCCGTTAACATAAAATCCTGCCGGAATTGCGGTGAAAGGATCCAGCGCAGCTATACAAAAAATTTATGTCCAACCTGTTCCAAACCTATTGAATAATTCCATAAAAATAAGAGGAGCCATCTGGCCACTCTTATTTTATATCCGGCTTAAGCGCCCAACTCTCGAATCGCTTCCGCTTTTCCTATTTCTTCGCTTCCTTCCTGAATGACTCCAGGAATTCATCAAAGGCGATTGTTTCGGATTTCTGTTCGCCGTATTTACGGACGTTGACTGCTTTGTCAGCAACTTCATTGTCGCCGACAACGAGCATGTAAGGGACTTTCTGCATTTGTGCTTCGCGGATCTTATAGCCGATTTTTTCGTCACGGCCATCGATTTCAACGCGGAAGCCTTCTGCTTTAAGCTTCTCTTTGATTTCTTTTGCATAGTCATAGTGGACTGCAGGTGAAACCGGGATGATTTGTGCCTGAACAGGAGCCAGCCAAGTCGGGAACGCCCCTTTGTATTCTTCGATCAGGAAGGCTACAAAACGTTCCATTGTCGAAACAACACCACGGTGGATGACGACAGGACGATGGTGCTTGCCATCTTCACCGATATAAGTCAGGTCAAAGCGTTCAGGAAGCAAGAAGTCCAGCTGGACAGTTGACAGAGTCTCCTCTTTGCCAAGTGCAGTCTTGACCTGGACATCAAGCTTCGGTCCGTAGAATGCCGCTTCGCCTTCAGCTTCAAAGTAATCAAGCCCCATTTCATCCATCGCTTCCTTCAGCATGGCTTGAGCCTTTTCCCACATCTGGTCATCATCGAAGTATTTCTCTTTGTCTTCAGGATCACGATAAGACAGACGGAACGAATAATCATTCATGTCAAAATCCTTGTAGACTTCAAGTACAAGCTCGACAACGCGTTTGAACTCTTCCTTGATCTGGTCAGGGCGGACAAAGAGGTGAGCATCGTTCAGAGTCATGCCACGTACACGCTGCAATCCAGCCAGTGCGCCGGACATTTCATAGCGGTGCATTGTTCCCAGCTCGGCAATCCTGATCGGAAGCTCCCTATAGCTGTGAATGCTGTTTTTGTACACCATCATATGGTGCGGACAGTTCATAGGTCTTAGAACCAGCTGTTCATTTTCCATTTCCATGACCGGGAACATGTTTTCCTGATAGTGATCCCAGTGGCCGGAAGTTTTATAAAGCTCGACACTTCCCATTACCGGAGTGTAAACATGATCATAACCTAGACTTACTTCTTTATCGACGATATATCGTTCGATGATGCGGCGGATTGTCGCACCTTTTGGAAGCCAAAGCGGAAGACCCTGACCGACTTTTTGAGAGTTAGTGAATAAGTTAAGTTCTTTTCCAAGCTTGCGGTGGTCGCGTTCCTTCGCTTCTTCCAGCAGCCTTAAGTGCTCTTTCAAGTCTTCTTTCTTGAAGAAAGCAGTACCGTAGATACGCTGCAGCATCTTGTTATCACTGTCGCCTCGCCAGTATGCTCCGGCAATGCTCAGCAATTTGAATTCCTTCAGCTTTCCAGTTGATGGAACATGGACGCCGCGGCAAAGGTCAACGAAATCTCCTTGCTCATAAAGAGTCACTTTTTCATCAGCCGGGATTGCTTCAATCAACTCAAGCTTATACGGATCGCCAAGGTCTTTGAAAAACTTCACTGCCTCTTCTCGGCTTACTTCTTTGCGGACAATTTCGATGTTCTCATTGATGATTTTCTTCATTTCCTTTTCGATTTCCGGTAAATCTTCCGGTGACAAGGAATGTTCCATATCGATATCATAGTAGAAGCCACCCTCGATTACTGGCCCTACTCCAAGATTAACATCTTTATAAAGGCGCTTGATTGCCTGTGCCATCAAGTGCGCAGAACTGTGGCGCAGGATTTCCAGTGCCTCTGGATGGTCCGGAGTGACAATTTCAATCGCTGCATCCTCTTCGATTGGTCTTTTGAGATCATATGGCTGACCATTGACCATACCGGCAATGGCTTTCTTCTTCAGGCCCGGGCTGATTGAGCTGGCAATATCTTCAGTTGTTGTGCCTGCCGGAAACTCCTTCACTGCTCCATCTGGAAACGATATTTTTAACATGTCTGCCATTGGCTTTTCCTCCTTTTAAAATGTGGCGCGTTTTTTTGGCGCAAAAATAAAAAAACCCGTCCCTGAAACAGGGACGAGTTTGATCACACGTGGTTCCACCCAATTCCCATTCATGCGCAAAATCACGCAGAAATGGCTCTGGTTGCGGTAACGGCTTCTGCCGCCAGCCAATACTTGCCGAATAGGCGTTCACAGCTGGAGTTCAGAGGTGGTAAGCGTTTCTTTAGTGTTAGGAAGTTTTCAGCCTAGCCTTCCCTCTCTGCAAACCTTTCAAGAATGCCCATGTCCTCATCATTACATTTACTATTGATTTAGTATGTACGTAATTATAGTTTGTAATGTTTTGAAAATCAAGTGGGCTATTGTATATTTTCACGATTCTCTTTAAAAAAATTTGATCTTTGATCATGAAAAGCAGTAACTGAGCTGACTTTGACTCGTTCTTCAAAAAGATTGATGATTGTCCGCACCAACGGCTGGTGAGGATCATCAGTATATAAATAGATCGTCTCAGGTGCAATCGACAGCAATGGAGCAATCGTCCCGGAATCCACATAGACAGGGTGATTGACAAGCAGCTTGCGGTCAATACTCCTGAACAACTCACTGCGCTTCATTTCTGTAAATTGTTGATTGTAAAAGACCATATTCTCCTCAATCACCAAATATAAGTGGGACATCTGCGGTTTTCGATCCTCAAGGAACCCCCTCAATGTATGCAGGAAAACCTGGTACTCCTGTTCCATCTTATATTCATCAATCGCAATTTCTACCCATTTGGAAAGCTGCTCAGTATAGCCTCTCAGCCTGAACATCACAAAGGAATCAAAAGAGAATGAAACTTTTTCATTGAAAATTTCATTGATACAGCTCTGGATGACCCCTTGTTCCTCGACACCTTCCATGAAAGGAACTAGTTCTTTACGGTTGCCTTCGATGACGGAATAAATGATATCCAGGATATGATCCTGCTCTTCACTATCACTATAACAATAGGATTCTGCCAGGATTCCCCTAAGCCAGTCATCACGTTTCACCTTTAAAATAAATTCATAAACACTCTTTTTGAGAAACGGCAATTTTTCCTTTTTATAAAACTCTTCTGGAATAAGCACTCTATTTCGATCTTCATTAAGAAGAATTGAATTCGTTTCCTGCCACGAAGCAAGCCTGGTAACTAAATGCTGATACAAATTCCAGGCATCCTGCTTTTTTTGGAAGATGATTTCAATCAACCATATCCCCCCTCTTAAATAATCCCTGATTATATATATGGGGGACTTGGACAATTTAGAAGTATCCATATGATGTATAAATGGTTTTAGGTGCAAAAAAAATGCGCCGCAGCTTGATTAGCGGCGGCACATTTTTATATTCTGCGATTTTTGCCTTCAACTTTTACCGGCTCAGCAAGATATCTAATCCGTTCCATGATCCTTGCCGCCTTCAATTGTTCTTCTTCTCCCCGCTGGCTGTGTGTTAAATGATGCTCCAGTCCTTTAAGGTCGAAGTTAGAAGTAAAGAAAGTAGGAAGGTTCTCAAGCATCCGGAACTGCAGGATGGTCCCGAGGATTTCATCCCTTGCCCAGCTGCTCATCGTTTCTGCTCCTATATCATCGAGCATGAGCACATTTGCTTTCTTGATTGCTTCCAGCTTGTCATTGACAGTATGGTCGCCAATTGCATTCTTCATTTCCCTGAAAAATTCCGGCACATACACAATCAAGGAACTGATTTGTTTTTGTGCAAGTTCATTGGCGATGGCACCAAGCAAGTAGGACTTCCCAGTACCGAACGGGCCATGAAGGAACAATCCCTTTTGCTTTTGGCCAGCCTCATAATTCTCAACAAAGTCTTTGGCCATCTTGATTGCCTTAAACCGTCCAGCGTCATCCAGCTCGATATCCCCGAACGATGCCTTCAAGATTTCCTTAGGCACAAAAATGCTATTGATCAGGCGTGCATTCTTTTGCTGCTCATCATGCATGACCTTCTTCTTGCAGCGATCATATTTTATGTCAATGAAGTTTCCTTTTATGAAAAGCTCCGGTTCGTATCCCTTGATCATGTTCTTGCAGCTCGCGAGGCTCTCGCAATCTTCACAGCCTTTACTCTGGTTGGAAAACTCATATAGCTTTGACATACTGCCGTCAAGCATTTCCCGGGTGATATAATCCGCATTCTCATCCAGGAATGCCTTGATATGCTTATCCTGCATGACCTGCCTCTTAATCGCTTCATAGCGCTCCTGGAAATTCTGGTTATTCGCCAGTTTCTTCAACGTTTCATTAATGTTTTGCAAAAGGATCACCTCCCAGATTTGAATTTCTTCAGTTCTTCTTCAAGCTTTTTCTTTTCTATTTCAAAATCAGGATTTGCATTTGAGCCAGTTTGATCTTGAGGTTCATCCTCGTTCTTTTTCCCAAACCAATCCGGCAATACTTCCTTGCGGACAGGCTTTCTTTTTCCGGATGACGAAGGTGTTTTCTTGCCTTCTGCCCATTCCAGATACTGCTTGTGTTCGCTTTTCGCCAGCTGCATCGCATCCCTGACCGTCGAGATTTTTTTCCGCGACCAATGGCTGGCAATCTTTTCGATATACCCTTTTGTCAGCTTCATATCCGTCTTGAGCATAACATATTGAACTAAAACATTCACGACTCCCGGCAGGAGCTTTTGCTTGAACATAACCTCTTCGATAATCTGCAGATCCCCTTTTGATGGCTCAGCACCACCAGTAAGATCGATCAGCAGCTGGCGAGGGGAGGTTTTTTCAAGATAAACGACCAATTCCTCTTCTTGCGTTCTGGGTTTCTCGATCCCGGCTTTATGCTGGAATGGCTGTGTCCTGTCCAGAAGTGAAGGAAGCTGGTCCTGGTGCTCAAATTGATACCAGTCACGGGCTGCCTTTCGCAGTTCCTCAATATCGATGTCATTTTCAGCGTTTACAGCACCCAGGACGATGTTCTTCATCTTAAGGGCATCAATTCCATAAAGAAAGGCTAGGTTGCTGATTGCTTCTTTAACCTTCGAGGTAAAAGCCTTTTTGGGTATGAGAGATTCTTGAAGTCCTCCCAAAAGCAAGTCAAAGTTGAACTCAGCAGGATCGATCTGTATTTTAGCAGCTTCCTCCCTGCCAATAAAAACATTGCCTTCCTCCGCTTCCATGTCGGCAGCTGAATCTTCATTATGGATGAGTGCCTGAGGAGGTACAGACAGGAACACGTCCTGGAACGCTTTCGTAATTTCCTCATATCCAGGCTCTGAGTCAGCCCTTTTATCGCTGAAAAATCGCTTGAGCCTCAAGAACTGATTTTTGCCAACCTTGCGATATAAATAGACATTCAGCATGCCATCCAGGAAGAATTGTTCAGGAGTCAGGGGCGGCTGCAGTTCATAAATGAATGAACGCCCTTCCTCTTCATTTCTGACATAGGTCTTCAGCAATCCCATGCCTTCAAGCTTCTGTCGGGCATGGTAAATATCCTTCAGGTTCATATCCATGATTGTCATCAAGTTATGGTGTGTGACAGGCTGGGACCAAAGCCGGTTTTCTTCCAATTCCGCCCATAAGGTCATATAAAGGCTTAAACAAGCTGGCCCAATCAAAGGCTGGTATAAGAAAGTGAGCACCTTGCGATCGTAATCATGCAATAAGCCGCCGGACGAAACAATATATTGGTCCACAGGCAAAGTCTCCTGCCAATGCTGAGCCATCCTATTCCCTCCATTCTAAATTGTAAAAAATAACGTTGTTCCTAAATCGTTTTAATAAACAGCCTTAAAAAGAGCTGAAGTTCCCTTCAGCTCCTTCAGGATTGTAATGGAGACCGCAGAACTCCAGCTTTTATGATTGTTCTTTCTTCAATAACTCCTTCAATTCATCAATAAAGACATTGATATCCTTGAATTGGCGGTATACAGATGCGAATCGGACATAGGCGACTTCATCAATTTTAGCCAGCCTGTCCATCACCATCTCTCCAACGGCTTCGCTCTTAACTTCTGAAACTCCGTGGCTGCGAAGTTCTTTTTCTACTTCAGAAACCAAATCTTCAAGCTCCTTCAAAGCAACTGGCCGCTTTTCACAGGCTTTGATCAAACCGCGAAGGAGTTTTTCCCGATTGAACTCTTCACGAGTACCTTCTTTTTTCACGACAATCAACGGAATTTCTTCAACCTTCTCAAATGTGGTAAAGCGAAATCCGCAAGCTTCGCATTCGCGCCTGCGTCGAATTGATCGGCTATCATCAACCGGTCTTGAATCAAGAACCCGGGTAGAGTTATTTTGGCAAGTTGGACATTTCATCTCGATCAGCTCCGAATATTTTGAAATATGGAAATAGCGAAGGTCCATTCACTTTTTCCATCAATACGTCCCTAAGCATTATCCTAATATTATCTTATTAAAAAGATTGGAACGGGACAAGAGGAACTATCGATTCCCGTATTTGCCTGAACCAATGAATGTATGTGTGGAGTCCAGTTTTTCATAAATCTTCACCAGTTCCTGCTTCAAAGCAGGGTTGATGCCTCCCAGAGAAAATTTCTCCGTGGAGATATGTAAGTCGACCGCTGTCTCGAACGGTTTTGTCGTGATCACCGTGGCAGTTAAAAAAGCAGTAAGCTTCCCTGTTAACTCGGCTGATATTTCTCCATGTTCCTTTGAAACACTCGTAATCTTGTATGAAGAGTCCGCCTTCAGCAAGTCTTCAACTGTTGGGAACATCTGGTTGAAGTTCGTTTTATAATAATGCGTTTTAAGCTGATCATCCCTGTTGTTTTCACTTGTCCCGCTGAACTTCTCGTACCGTCCTGATATGGATTTTAATAAAGACATCAAAAAATCCTCCTGCAAGTTATTTCTATTAACAGTTTACCTTATTTACAGGTAAATTAAAAAGAGGTGTATCGCTACACCTCTTGTGAATTTTTCATATTTTCAATTATAGAGCTTTTGCTTGTGCTTGCTTCACATGCACAGGACCCATGCCGCGTGGAATTTCGATATTCTCACGAGTTTGAGCGCCAAGAGCTTCTGCAATATAGTCAGCTGCAATGTTAGGATCAAGATCGCCGCAAGTGTATACATCGATGCTAGCGTATCCGTGTTCTGGGAAGCTATGAATAGTTAAGTGAGATTCAGAAATAATGACAACTCCGCTTACACCTTGTGGCGCAAATTTGTGGAAAGCCACCTCGCGGATTTCAGCACCCGATTTCAATGCTGCTCCAACAAAAGTTTGTTCAATAAAATCCATATCATTCAATTTTTCAAAATCGCAACCCCAAAGTTCAGAAATTACATGACGTCCCATTGTTTCCATATTAAATTTCCCCCTCTAACAATATTAGAATGAAATCCTTAGCTTCAATGGTATCTTAACTACCACGGGGGAAAGTTAGTCCAGAGAGGTCCTAACCCTTTAAGTAGCCAATTGGTACCGTTATTAAGAAGTTCACGATGACTAGTATACTTTGTTTATATTTTTTTTGCAACACATGAAAACAAATTTTTTTCGTGATTTTTAAGCTTATATTCTTATAGTTTCTTAGATAGCTATCCCATAGCTTTTTCGAGGGTCTGACACTAAGAAAAACCTTTGCATTTCACACCGTGATCTTCGTTTGCCGATAGCAAAAACAGATTGAACATTATATGAAAATAAAGACCAGAACAAAAATAAAAAGCCTGCCAATGAGCAAGCTTTTTACGGTTTTGAAGTTATCCTACTTTTACAGTTGCAGAATTAGACATTTCATGTGCTACATGCTTAGTCAGGTCGACAACCCTGCTGGAATAGCCCCATTCATTGTCATACCAGGCAAGAACCTTTACCTTGTTGGCTCCAATGACCATTGTAGACAGGCCATCAATGATCGCAGAATGTTCATTCGTGTTAAAGTCGATTGAAACAAGCGGATCTGTCGTGATATCAAGAACGCCTTTGAGCTTTCCTTTTGACGCTGAGTAGAATGCGTCATTGATTTCGTCCACTGTTACCTCACGCTTCAGGTCGACAACCAGGTCAACGAGCGAAACATTCGGAGTAGGTACTCTCAGCGCCATGCCATGCAGCTTTCCTTTAAGCTGTGGAAGCACAAGTGAAAGTGCCTTCGCTGCTCCAGTTGAAGTTGGGATGATGGATTGACCGCAAGAACGAGCCCTGCGCAGGTCCTTGTGCGGGTTATCGATATTATTCTGGTCATTCGTATACGCATGCACAGTCGTCATCAAACCGTTTTCGATTCCGAAAGTATCATCAAGAACTTTCGCAACCGGTGCCAGACAGTTTGTCGTGCACGAGGCATTCGAAATGATATCGTGTTCTTCAATATTTAATGCGCTTTCATTTACACCCATAACGATCGTGATGTCCTCATTTGTACCAGGTGCTGTCAAAATGACCTTCTTTGCGCCAGCGTCAAGGTGTAGAGCAGCCTTGTCACGTGAGTTGAATTTCCCTGTAGCTTCTATGACGATATCAATCTTCATTTCCTTCCATGGAAGCTCAGCAGGATTTCGATTGCTTAATAGCTTAACAGTCTTTCCGTTCACAATCAGGTGATCGTCAGCCGGAATCACTTCTCCAGCAAATTGTCCGTGAGTAGAATCATATTTTATTAAATGCGCCAGAGTTTCAGCTGGATAGCTAGCATTTATAGCAACTACTTCAAGATTTTCTTCAAGAATGGCTCTTCTGAATACCATTCTTCCAATTCTCCCAAAACCGTTAATCGCAATTTTCGCCTTCATTGTACGGCCCCTTCCGAATTAGTGTTATACTCAATAACCCTTTGTATGGTATTAGTATAACATATTAAAAATTATTTGTGATAAATAAATGCACACATTTAAAATATAAAATAATTCTGATAATAACATTCATTTTCGAGATGCAGACATTTTAGCCTTACCCGGATTAATTAGTTCAAACAAGAATCATAATCGGGCTCTTAAATTAGACTGTTGATTTCCGTTCCAGGCACTTCGCTTTCCGCGGGGCTGGCGCTGAGCCTCCTCGCCGCTGGCGTCTGCGGGGTCTCACCTGTCCAGCTAAGCCCGCAGGAGTCTTCGTGCCTTCCACTCCAATCAACAGGAGTTTAATATCAGCATTTTCTAAGACAAAGACACTTATAAAAAAAAAGAGCCTACTCGGCTCTTAAAACTTTCCATTCACTTAAAATTTTCATCAGCTGCTGCTTCGATTCTTCGATGCTGCCGCTGTTATCGACCACTGCGTCCGCCAAATCAATTTTGTCCTTCAACGGCATTTGTGAGTTGATCCTCGAATAAGCTTCCTCTTCCGAGAACCCGTTCCGCTTCATCAACCGTTCCAGCTGTGTTTGCTCATCAACGAATACGACGATGATTTTTTCGACGAGACGTGTCAGCTTGCTTTCAAACAAAAGCGGGATGTCCAGAACAACTGCTTTTTCATCGGCCGCCTCAGCTTTTTCTCTTTTCTGTGCCATCCGCTCCCTTACGGCGGGATGGACAATTGAATTAAGCAGCATCCGCTTCTCTTCATTGTTAAAAATGATTTCACCCAACTTAGTTCGGTTTATCGTACGATCTTCTTCTAAAATTTCATCGCCAAAATGGCTGACAATATCATTGTAAGCTTTTTCTCCTGGTTCAACAGCAAGCCTGGCTTCGATATCTGCGTCGATCACCGTGATGCCCATTTCAGTGAACATAGCGGATATTGTACTTTTCCCGCTTGCTATACCTCCTGTCAATCCGATAACTAATGACATTCTCACTTTATCCTTTCAAGGGCCATTATAGCTTCATAAGCCCGATTATGATCAATAAGATACCTGGTACAAAAGAAAACCTTTGCATCCATCCACTCTCCGAAAAATAACTGCCCATTCTCATTCCTGCATACACAAATAATGAACTCATGCAGGCAACCGTCAATGCCAGATAACCCGGGGAGAAGCCTAGAAATGCTGCCCCTACCCCTGCACCGAATGCATCTAGCGACAGAGCAAGACCTAGCATGACAGCTTCAATTCCATTGATGGTACCCGATCTGTCAAAATCAGCTGTCATTGGCTTTTTCAAAATGTTGATAACAATCCCAAGTGATTTGATTTCAAGATTCAGGATGATTTTTTCGTGACAGAGCAGATCTGTTTTGTCTTCACGGAAAAATTGGAACAAGACCCATCCGCCTAAAACGATCAAGACAGTGCCACCCAGTGTCTCTGCCATTCCTGGTGATAAAAAGCTCTCGAGAAAATGCCCGATCATCATGGCAGCCATCAGGACGACAGCCGAACATATCGCTATTACAGTTATCGATTTAATCGGTATTTTCATTTTCCGTAATCCATACGTTAACCCTACACTGAAACTGTCAAGGCTGACAGCGAATGCAAGTAAAAGCAGGGAAATTGTTTGTGCCATAAACTGAGCTCCTTCCTGTCAATCGCTACGTTAGTATATGGAAGGAGCCCAAATATGGTGAGAAAATCAACAAGCCAATATACAAGAAAAGCGCAAGCGCCTTGGTCAGCCCCGACAAGCGCTGGAGGGCCGACCAGTGAAGTCGTTCTTTGACTTCATTGGGCGGACCGAAGCGACTCGAGGGGCTAGGCGCTGGAGCTGGACAATTCTCGAAGTTGAAATGATATAAATTCTCATATTATTTAAGCTTCTGGCATGACGGGCAGTAATGGGTTCCCCGTCCGCCAACGACGGTTTTTTCCAATGGTGTTCCGCATACCTTGCATGGTTCGTTTTTACGGCCATACACAAACAGCTGAAGCTGGAACATGCCAATCTGTCCCTGTGAATTCACGTAAGAACGGATGGTGCTTCCGCCTTTTTCAACAGCTTCGGACAGAGTGCTGACGATTTCCCTGTGAAGCACAGCCTCCTCTTCTGGAGTTAAGGAGTTGGCAATCCTTTCAGGATGGATCTTCGCACGGAAAAGTGCTTCATCTACATAGATATTCCCAAGGCCAACCAGCACTTTTTGGTCCAGCAGCGCCGGCTTTATTTTTCGATTCGTTTTCTTAAGTTTCCCCGACAGCCACTCCACAGTGAAATCTTCCGAAAAGGGTTCAGGCCCTAAATCGGCGAGTGGCTGAGTTTCAAACTCTTTCCCTTTTTCATAGAGGTGCATCGTGCCGAATTTCCTGACATCCTTGTAACGCAGTTCCGTTCCATCGGTAAAATGGAAAATGACATGCGTGTGCTTATCCACAGGATCCTCAGAGCTGAATAAACCGTATTTCCCCTCCATCCTTAAGTGGGAAACAAGTGCATAAACGTCCGTGTAAAGAATCAGGAATTTGCCTCTCCTGCCAATTTCTTTAATCGTCTGGCCTTTCAGCGCATCATTGAACTGCTCTACTTCACTCGGAGCTTTGATCATCTTTGGCCAGGAAACAGATACTTCTTTCATTTCTTTTCCAATTGTCAGAGCCTCTAATGTTCGCCTGACAGTTTCGACCTCTGGTAGTTCAGGCATTTAATCCCGCCTTTCTCTGTAAAAATCCTGTTGTGACACTATTTTGCGTCATACCAGGTTGGGCCATATGAGAAGTCCACCTTTAACGGCACCTTCAATTCAATGGCATTTTCCATGACCTCTGGTACTATTTTCTTCAATAGCTCAATTTCATCCTCAGGTGCTTCAAAAATCAATTCATCGTGTACTTGAAGCAGCAGTCTTGTCTTAACGCCCTCTTCACGAAGTCTCTCTGCCATATCAATCATTGCCTTCTTGATGATATCAGCAGCACTTCCCTGGATCGGCGTATTCATTGCTGTACGTTCTGCAAAGCTTCTCAGGTTAAAGTTGCGGGCCGTGATTTCCGGGATATATCGGCGGCGGTGCAATAATGTTTGGACATACCCCTTTTCCTTTGCATCCTTGACGATTTCATCCATGTATTCCTTTACTCCTGGATAGCTTTCGAGGTAGCGCTCAATGAATTCGCCAGCTTCTTTTCTTGTAATGTTAAGACTCTGGGACAGCCCATAATCGCTGATTCCGTATACAATCCCAAAGTTGACCGCCTTTGCATGCCGGCGCATATTGGAGGTGACTTCATCTTTCCCTACATTGAACACTTCCATCGCAGTCTTTGTATGGATGTCCATATCATTCTGGAAGGCATCGATCAGTTTCTCATCTCCCGCAATATGAGCGAGGACTCTCAGCTCGATTTGCGAATAGTCGGCAGCAAAGATGACCCAGCCTTTTTCTGAAGGAACAAAAGCCTGCCGGATTTTCCGGCCTTCTTCAAGCCGGATCGGGATGTTCTGCAGGTTAGGATCTGTTGAACTTAATCTTCCAGTTGCTGTTAAAGCCTGATTGAACCTTGTATGGACCTTTTCAGTCTCTTTATTGACGACTTTTTGCAGTCCTTCAATATAGGTCGACTGCAGTTTTCCTAGCTGGCGATAGTTCAGGATTTCTTCAATGATTTTATGTTTAGATGCCAATTTTTCAAGGACGTCGGCTGAGGTAGAATAACCTGTCTTCGTCTTTTTCGCTGCAGGCAGTCCCAGTTTTTCAAAAAGAATGACACCTAATTGTTTAGGAGAATTGATATTGAATTGTTCTCCTGCCATTTCGAAAATCTTTGTTTCGATTTCAGCAAGCCGGCCTTTGATCTCTTCACCCATATGATCCAGGCGATGCATATCCAATTTAACTCCCTGGTATTCCATATCGGCAAGTACCAGTGATAATGGCATTTCCAGGCTACTGAACAAATCATGCTGATCGTTGTCCCAAAGCTCCTGCTCCAGCTTCTCTTTTAACGACACAAGAACATCTGCTTTGCGCACCAGATGCTCTCCAAGGATGCTTTCTTCCGGAATTTTTCTTTTAGCACCTTTTCCGTAGACTGTTTCGTCTGCCTGCACACTCGTGAATCCATGCTGTTTTGCGATGGCTGCCAGGTCATCTGGGGACTGTGAAGGATTGATGATATAGGATGCCAGTGACACATCGAAATCAGCACCCTTCAAGTGGATGCCATGATGGCGCAGTGACACCTCAGATCGTTTCGCATCATAGACTGTTTTTTTACTAGACTCATCCTCAGCCCATTTCTTGAATTCTTCAGATTCAAGGGCTAATTTTACAGGCAGGTAGAAACTGCCATTTTCATTTACAACCCCAAAACCGATGATATCGGCATAATGATAGTTATCTTCGAGTACCTCAACATAGAACCCGTTTTCTTTTGCAAAAGTATCTGCATTAATTTTATCCAGCTGCTTGAACTCGATGTCTTCAAGATCGGCCTCGTCTGTTTCCGCAACTGCTCCCAGCTTGTCCAGCAAGGAATTGAACCCGAGCTCCTTGAACATTTTCACAAGCTTCTCATTTTCCGCACCTTCATACTCAAGCTCGCTCAGCTCTAGTCCTACAGGGGCTTCACGAGTGATGGTCGCGAGTTCTTTGCTCATGACTGCCTGATCCTTGAATTCCTCCAGCTTCTCCTTGAGCTTTTTCCCGCTGACTTGATCAATCGAATTCAATAGATGCTCAAGTGTGCCATATTCCTTCAACAGCTTGATTGCCGTCTTTTCGCCTACACCAGGAACACCCGGAATATTATCGGATGCATCACCCATGAGACCTTTCATATCAATTATCTGCTCAGCAGTCAGGCCATATTTCTCCTTGATATGCTCAGGTGTATATTCCTCAATATCAGTAATCCCTTTTCTAGTGATACTGACCGTCGTTTTGTCAGAACTTAGCTGCGTTAGGTCCTTATCACCGGATATTACCTTGGTTTCGAAACCTTCTTTTTCAGCATGCAAACTCAATGTACCGATAATATCATCCGCTTCATAGTTCTCAAGCTCATACTGCGAAATGCCATAGGCCGTCAGCAATTCACGGATAAACGGAAACTGTTCCGAAAGCTCAGGCGGAGTTTTCTGCCTTCCACCCTTGTATTCACTGAAGGTTTTATGCCTGAAGGTCGTTTTCCCGGCATCGAACGCAACAAGAATATGCGAAGGCTTTTCATCCTCGAGAATTTTCATCAGCATCATCGTAAAACCATAAACTGCATTGGTATGTATCCCTTTTTCATTATTCAACAACGGCAAAGCGAAAAACGCTCGGTAGGCAATACTGTTGCCATCTATCAACACAAGCTTTTTAGACATGTCATTCCTCCTCTATTTTAAAAAAGGCTCTGTTTATCAAGGATGTTGATTTTCGTTCCAGGCGCTTCGCTTTCCGCGGGCAGTCGGGAAGCCTCCTCGGCGCTTTAAGCGCCTGCGGGGTCTTCCCATGACTTGCTGATCCCGCAGGAGTCTTCGCGCCTTCCACTACAATCAACAGGAGTAAAAACATCATTGGCTTTAACAGAGCCTAAAAGAATATCCAGTTCCATACACATTTCCATTGCATGATTTTTATAGAAAAAAACCGTTAGATTCCTTTCTATTTTATCATGAGAGATGATAGAAAGAAAAATAACGGCCTTAGGCTGCTTTTTTGTTATTGTATTCGAAATGATAAGATGATTAGTTGTAGATAAATTGGTATTTTCAATCTAGCTCCAGCGCCTAGCCCCTCGAGTCGCTTCGATCCTGCCAATGAAGTCAAAAAACGACTTCACTGGCAGGCTCTCCAGCGCTTGTCGGGGCTGAACAAGGCGCTTGCGCTTTTTGTTCTTAATTTGTGTAACCCATCAGCATTCTTGCGTATGGGGAATCAGATGGGAGGACAATGACGGTTTCGCCATTGATGGTCTTTTTATAAGATTCCAGCGTACGGAACATCGTATAAAATTCGGGATCCTTAGAGAAGGTCTGGTTGTATACTTTTGCTGCTTCCCCTTCTCCTTCGCCTCGAATCGTCTCAGCGTCTGCAGATGCTTTTGCAAGCAGTTCCTTCACTTCTCTGTCTGTCTGGGCGATGATCCTGTTCTTCTCAGCATCCCCCATTGAAAGATATTCCTGAGCCTTTGATTCACGCTCGGAAATCATTCTCGTAAAAACGGACATTTCGTTTTCTGCTGGGAGATCAGTCCTCTTCATGCGGACATCTGTCACTACGACACCATAGTTACCATCACCAAGCAGCTCATTGACTTTTTCTGTCACCCTGTCATTCAAGGATCCACGGGATGATTTTTCATCATTGATGATTTCATCATAGTCCAGCTTACCAAGCTCAGAACGGACAACCGAATAAATGAATTCCTCCATTCTAGATTCGGCACCCTCAAGCGTCCTGGCATTGGAAATCATTTTCTTAGGGTTTTCAATCCGCCAGATCGCATAATTGTCAATTAACATTCTCTTTTTATCCTTTGTGTTAATTTCCGCCTGGGAAACATCATAGGTCAGCTGGTATTTAGGCAGCGTCGTGACACTCTGGATAAACGGAACTTTGTAATTCAAGCCCGGCTCTTCGATGATTTTTACAACCTCTCCAAACTGCCTGACTACTTTATACTCCCCTTGCTTCACGATGAAAACATTTGTAAAAATAAAGACAAGCAAAGCAATAAGAATGACCAGGAAGATTCCTATTTTAGTATATTTACGCCAGGATCCTCCACCACCGCGTTCATTTATATCAATCACGTTTTGATCAGCCATTATTCTTATCACTGCCTTCCTTCTCTGTCTTCGGTTTATCTGCTTCAAGCGGGCGAATCGGGAAATACTTCATGGTATTGCCTTCATCGTTCATGATGTATATCTCAGAACCTGGCAAAACTTGCTCAAGCGTTTCCAAAATCAAACGCTGTCTAGTAATATCAGGATTGGATTTATACTCAACATACAGCTTGTTGAATACCGCTACGTCACCTCTGGCACGTTCGATCCTCGCGGCTTTTTCCCCTTCTGCTCTAGAGATTAGCGCATCCTTTTCACCTTGCGCTTCGTTCAGTTTTTGGTTACGGTATTTCTTGGCTTCATTTATTTTCGTGTTCATTGTTTCACGCGCATCCGTTACATCGGTAAAAGCCTTGCGTACCTCTGCATTAGGCAATTCAACATCCTGCAGCTTGACACCAAGAACAGAAATACCCATATCGTATTTACCAATCAGAGATGACAATAAGTCCCGGACTTCTGCTTCAATTTCTGCTTTCCCTGATGTCAGGGCCTCATCAATTTCGGAACTTCCGATAATGCTTCTTACAGATGCTGAAGTCGCATCATACAAGATTTCCCTCGGATTATCAGCATTAAATAAATATTTTTCAGGATCGGTTATTTTCCATTGAACAACCAGGTCAGCAAGGACAATGTTCTCATCACCCGTAATCATTTTGGTTTCATCAGGAAATTCTTTGATTTCTCCGTCCTTTTCCTCATAACCAAACTGGAGGCTAAACGTTTCTTTTGATAACTTCTCGACACTCTGGATTGGCCAAGGAAGTTTAAAATGCAAGCCAGGTTCGCTGATTCCTTCTTCCACTTTTCCAAACGTCAAAATGACAGCCTGCTCAGATTCATCGACCGTATACCATGTCGTGAACGCCGAAACACCTAAAATAATGGCCAGGACGACAATCCCGCTCGTTACGTAAATTTGCTTTAAGCTCACCATCTCATTCCCCTCTTCCTATATTTCTATCTATGTTTGTTTTTACGTTTAAAAACCGTAAAAGTTTCAAAAGAATGATAACTGAGTAACAGTTTTGAAACAATGGTGTTTTTTGGCTTCGATAAAGGGTCTAAAACCGGGGTCAAGGCAAATGAAAGAAGCACAAGCGGGGTCAGCTTGTGCTTCTTTCTCACTCCTTGGATGAAGGGGTTTTCATAAAGATTGTAACAAGGAAGTGTTAAGGAAAAATAAACCTGTTGTTAAGTGAATGTAAATTCCTTATTAAAAAAGTAAAAAAGCCCAATTCAGTTTCGAATTGGGCTCAGTGGCTTGCAAATTGTATTTTACCTTTTATCTCTACTGAGGCAGCTTTTTAAATAGCTTGATCGTGAAGGTTGTCCCTTTCCCGATCTGGCTGTCGACTTCGATATGTCCTTTATGCGCTTCAATTATGTGTTTGACGATGGCAAGGCCCAGTCCTGTTCCCCCTGAGTTTCGGCTCCTTGCCTTATCGACCCGGTAAAATCGCTCGAATATCCTCGGTATTTCACTCTTCTCAATGCCAATGCCAGAATCCCTCACCACAACCATAACGGAATCTTCCTGGACAGATAACAAAATATCCACCCTGCCGCCATTCGGTGTATAAGTGATGGCGTTGCTCACAAGATTGATCAGCACTTGCTTGAGCCTGTCTGAATCGCCCTCAATAACGGCATCCTCACTTGTGGACTGTTTCAGAGTCAGAAGGATATCCTTTTGTTCAGCTCTTCGTTGTAAAATCTCAATGACTTCACTTGCCTCTTTTACAAGATCCACGCTTCCCCTCGTCAGCCGGAAGCCGTGCTGCTCAATCTTTGAAAGGTCGAGCAGCTCCTGGATCAGTACCTGGAGACGGTCGCTTTCCTTTAAGATGATTTCGAGGAACGCTTCAAGTGTAGCCTTGTCATGCATGGCACCATCCAGCAGTGTTTCCGAAAATCCCTTAATCGAAGTTATCGGTGTCTTGAGCTCATGCGAGACATTTGCCACAAAGTCCTTCCTCATCTGTTCCAGCTTCTTCAGCTCGGTGATGTCATGGAAGACGAGCAGTATACCCTTCCAGACATTGTTTGTACCAATGATCGGTACCCCATATACTTCGAAATGGCGTCTTTCAATTTCCACTGGCAAAACAACCTGTTTCCGGACTTTTTGCTCGGTCATGAAGATTTCTTCTACCATCTGGATAATTTCTTCATGGTCGATTACTTCATAATAAAGTTTGTATAAGTATTCGGAAACCTCAACATTGAAAATTTCTTTGTATGGCTTATTAATCAAGTTAATAAAACCCCTGCTGTCAATCAAAATCAGGCCGCTGCCCATATTTTCAATCAGGGTGCTCAATCTGTCTTGCTGGGACTCTTTCAGCTTCATCAGTTCCTGAAGGTTTCTGGCAAGGATGTTGATCGACGAACTAAGCATTCCTGTTTCATCAATATGATCTTCGTAAGTCCTGGCCCGGTAATTCCCTTTAGCCAGCTCGATTGCGACGTTTGTCGCCGATTCAATCGGTTTCGTATAGCGGTTAGTGATTCTTGTTCCAAGCAGGATGATGACGATCAATGCCATTCCAAGGCTAACGGTCAGAATCCACCAGATTTGCCGATAAGCTTTCTGCAGTTCATTGATCTTTGTAGTTAAGAAAACATAGCCTTCTTTTTCACCATCTTGTATCAGTGGATTCCAATAATAATGCAGATCGAAACCTCCGCCAACTTCCAGGTCGCTCTCCTCTTCAGGAGGATCTTCGATAATATCGCCAATGATTTCTCCGTGCCTGCTGATTTTCGTGCTTGATAGTTCACCCGTGTCATACCGGATATCACCCTCAATATCAACAAGGGTGATTCTCGCGTTTAGCACTCTGCTCATCTTTAAGATTTCTTCAGTGTTGAGGGATGCGAGCCCTCCATTTTGTTCAATATTGGAGGTTAAAAGATTCATTTCAATCTTCAGCCGTTCATTGAAAGAGTTGATATAGTAGTTCTTGAATAACTGCCCTAAAAGCAGGCCAAGGCCCAACAATACGATAATGATCAGGGTAATGAGGGCAAACAAGAGACGTGTCCGGTACTTTGTCATTCTCCCTTTGGTTCCTCCAGCTTATATCCAAGGCCTCTTATTGTTTTGATATAGGATGGTTTTTTCGTATTCTGTTCGATTTTTTCCCGCAAGTGGCTTATATGTACGTCTACGATTCTTGTATCCCCGGCAAAGTCATAATTCCAAACAGCGCTGAGCAACTGGTCACGAGTGAGTACCCTGCCCTTATTCTTTGCCAGGTACAGGAGCAATTCGAATTCCTTCGGAGTCAATTCAAGCAAGTCTTCCATAAAGTAAGCCTCATAGAAATCAGGGATGATTCTCACATCACCAATTTTTATTTGGCCCTCATCCTCCGGCTTTTCCACGACTGCTTCTTGCTGTGTCTGTGTTCTTCTGAGGATAGCCTTTACTCTTGCTACAACCTCACGCGGACTGAACGGCTTCGTCATATAATCATCCGCGCCAAGCTCTAGGCCTAGCACTTTGTCAAACTCATCATCCTTTGCGGTAAGCATCAGAATCGGCACATTGATTTTCTGCTGCCTTAGCTGCTTACAAACTTCCATTCCATCCAGCTTCGGAAGCATCAAGTCCAGAACCATCAAGTCCGGCTTTTCCACTCCAGCAAGACGAATGCCTTCCTCACCGTCCATTCCAGTTACCACAGAATAACCAGCCTGTTCGAGATTGTACTTCAGCAGTGTCACAATTGATTGTTCATCATCCACAACCAAAACCTTCTTGTCCATATGAGCCTCCAAAAAAAAGTTATTACCCCTGTTCATCCAGGCTCTTTTCTCAACCTTTGCTGCTATTGAGTACAAAATTGGATTAAGTATCCAATGTTTCTCAACAAAATTAAAGCTTATTATGAGAAAGGAGCTCTCAAACTTAATACCGACCTACAAATTGGCTTTTCATCACGTTAAAATCGGCTTTAGGATTTTAACATCCGTCTTACGAAGACAACCTTCATCCAATAGCTCTATTTACATTATAATATCAACCCAACCTGTAAAATCAAATATAAAACTAAAAGGGATGCACAATTATTGTACATCCCTTTTAGTTTAAAAGTTTTCTAATGCTTTACCGTCCATACGCTGAACTGGGTATGGAGGACAAACGAGCAGCTGCCCCTTTACAACTGTCTCTTCTTCTTCATTCTTTCCTATAACCGTGATTTCAATGTTATGCTTGCTTTTCATCACTTCGGTTACTTCAAAAAAGAATTGGACTGTTCCGTAATGGTAAACAGGCTTCACATACTCAATATCCTGTCTTAGAATATGACTTCCAGGTCCCGGAAGGTATTTGGAAACAGCAGAAGTGATGATTCCATTCAGCATGATTGCCGGAACAATCGGTTTTTCATAAGGTGTCTGCGACGCATAATCATGCTGGATATATAAAGGATTGGCATCATTCGTCAATCCCAAATACAATAGGAGATCCTTATCTTCTATTTTTTCTGTTAGTGTCAATTTTTCTCCGACAGTGATTTCTTCTATTTTCCTGCCAAGCTTACGTTTTCTTCCAAGCAGCATAGCATTTACCCCTTTGCAATAGAAGTTCAGGAAGGTTATTCCCATTTCTTGTCCCATATTCGTCTACTTAATAACTTGTGTAAAAAAATCGGGGAATATCCCCGATTTTTTATTTTTACTAGTAATCTGTTAATGATTAAGCAAGAACTGCCATAACGTTGCGGACAGCTTCTGCAGACTTATCAAGTGCTGCTTTTTCTTCTGTAGTCAACTCAAGCTCAATTACTTTCTCGATACCGCCGGCGCCGAGGATGGTTGGAACTCCCAGGTAAATTCCTTCGTAACCATACTCTCCTTCTAGATATGCAATAGAAGGCAATACGCGCCGTTGATCTTTGAGAATCGCTTCACACATTTCAACAAGGGAAGCTGCCGGCGCATAGTAAGCGCTGCCATTCCCAAGTAGGTTGACGATTTCGCCTCCGCCTTTGCGCGTCCGCTCTACAATGGCATCAAGGCGATCTTTCGGAATAAGAGTTTCAAGAGGAATGCCTCCTGCATATGAATAACGCACAAGTGGAACCATGTCATCGCCGTGTCCTCCAAGAACGAAACCTGTAACATCTTTAACAGACAGGTTTAATTCCTGAGCTACGAAGGTTCGGAAACGAGCCGTATCCAATACGCCCGATTGGCCGATTACGCGATTTTTAGGAAAGCCGGACTCTTTGAAAATAGTATAAGTCATTGCATCAACCGGATTTGTCAATACAACGATAAAACTATCTGGAGAGTGCTTGGCGATTTCCTGGGCTACACTTTTCATGATTTTTTGGTTCGTCTGAACAAGGTCATCACGGCTCATGCCAGGTTTGCGCGCAATACCAGCTGTTACTACAACGATATCTGAGTCTTTCGTATCTTCATAGCTGGAAGTACCGGTAATGTTTGCGTCAAACCCCTGGACCGGGCTTGCCTCAAGCATATCAAGCGCCTTCCCCTTTGTAGGGTTTTCCATTTGCGGGATATCGACTAACACTACATCCCCAAGTTCCTTCTGTGCTAGCAAGAATGCTGTTGTTGCTCCTGTGAATCCTCCACCAATGACGGAAATCTTTTTGCGTTTTAATGACATAAGGCTTCCTCCTCAGAACGAATATATTTTTTAAAAATATATGCTATTTATGTAAAGGCTATCCTTAAAAAGGATAGCCTTCAGCACACTTTTAGCCCATGTTCTTGATCAGTACATCGCCGAACTCAGAAGTCTTCACTTCTGTAGCGCCATCCATCAAACGAGCAAAGTCATATGTTACAACCTTTGAAGCGATTGATTTTTCCATTGATTTAACGATCAGGTTCGCAGCTTCAGTCCAGCCAAGGTGTTCAAGCATCAGGACGCCTGAAAGGATGACAGATGAAGGGTTAACCTTATCCAATCCAGCATATTTCGGAGCAGTTCCGTGAGTAGCTTCGAAAATAGCATGGCCAGTTTCATAGTTGATGTTTGCTCCAGGAGCGATACCAATACCGCCAACCTGTGCTGCAAGTGCATCAGAAATGTAGTCACCGTTAAGGTTCATTGTTGCAACAACGTCAAACTCTTTCGGACGTGTAAGGATTTGCTGTAGGAAGATATCCGCAATCGCATCTTTAACGATGATTTTGCCAGCAGCCTCAGCGTCAGACTGAGCTTTGTTCGCTGCATCAGTTCCTTGTTCATCCTTGATCTTGTCATATTGAGCCCAAGTGAAGACCTTGTCGCCGAATTCCTTCTCAGCAAGTTCATAGCCCCAGTTTTTGAATGCGCCTTCTGTGAACTTCATGATATTGCCTTTATGTACAAGCGTTACTGACTTACGGCCTTCAGTGATGGCGTAATTGATCGCTGAACGTACAAGGCGCTCTGTTCCTTCTTTGGAAACAGGCTTGATTCCGAGACCTGAAGTTTCAGGGAAACGGATTTTATTTACGCCCATTTCGTTTTGCAGGAATGCAAGAAGCTTCTTGACTTCGTCAGATCCGCTTGCATACTCGATACCAGCATAGATATCTTCAGTGTTTTCACGGAAAATAACCATGTCAGTGTCCTGTGGACGTTTTACAGGTGAAGGAACACCTTCGAACCAGCGAACAGGACGCAGGCACACGAATAGATCCAATTCCTGGCGCAATGCAACGTTAAGAGAACGGATTCCGCCACCGATCGGTGTTGTTAAAGGACCTTTGATCGCGATTAAGTACTCGTTGATCAACTCTAAAGTTTCGCTTGGCAGCCATTCACCAGTCTGGTTGAACGCCTTTTCTCCAGCTAATACTTCTTTCCAGACAATCTTTTTCTCACCCTTGTATGCTTTTTCAACTGCTGCATCAAGAACGCGGACAGAAGCTGCCCAAATGTCAGGACCTGTACCGTCACCTTCGATAAAAGGAACGATTGGATTGTTTGGTACGTTTAGAACTCCGTCTTTTACTGTGATTTTTTCACCTTGCATATTATTCTCTCCCTCCAAAATCATGTGAGCCAGACATTTAATCAAAGGTCAGCAGGCCTGGTTGCCACTAACCTTGCACTCGGAAGCCAGGCACCCTTTCACCTATAAAGGTGCTGAAAAGGGTGCTTAACTTCCTTACTCTCCTATTACAGCAATTTTTCACTAAAAAGTAAAATATTGCTCCTCTATCTCTTAAAATTATCTCATTTCAATGGCAACATATTCTTGTTTGCCAGGACCCGTATAATCAGCACGAGGGCGAATCAGACGATTGTTGTCATACTGTTCAAGGATATGTGCAAGCCATCCAGATACGCGGCTTACAGCAAAAATCGGCGTGAACAAATCATGGTCGATTCCAAGGCTGTGATATACAGATGCCGAGTAGAAGTCAACATTCGGCGGAAGGTTCTTCTCGCCTGTCACGATTTCCTCGATCTTTGTTGACATTTCATACCAGTGAGGTTCGCCTGTCAGTTCAGTGAGCCTCTTGGACATTTCTCTCAAATGCTTCGCACGAGGATCTCCCTGACGGTATACCCGGTGTCCAAAGCCCATGATCTTTTCCTTGTTCGCAAGCTTTCCGCGGATTGCCGGCTCTACATTTTCAAGAGTGCCGATTTCTGTGAGCATTTTCATAACTGCTTCATTTGCTCCTCCGTGAAGAGGTCCTTTTAAAGCACCGATCGCAGCTGTGACACCTGAATACACATCAGAAAGTGTGGCAACACAGACACGGGCAGTGAATGTTGAAGCATTAAGCTCATGATCAGCATGAAGGACCAATGCTTTATTCATTGCTTCTACTGCAACTTCTTCAGGCTCGTCGCCAGTCAGCATGTACAGGAAGTTAGCCGCGAAATTGAGGTCTTCTCTAGGCGCGATAGGCTCAAGACCCTTTCTTACTCTAGCAAAGGCCGTAACGATAGCCGGCATCTTAGCCTGCAGGCGGATCGCTTTACGGTAATTCGATTCTTTTTCCATTACATCCGCTTCATCATCATATAAACCTAAAAGAGATACAGCTGAGCGAACCGCAGCCATCGGATGGACTTTATCAATCGGGTACATTTTGAAATGTTCCAATACTTCTTTTGGCAAAGCCGCATTCTCTGCAAGCTGCTTCTTCAATTCGTCCAATTCTGCTGCTGTCGGAAGCTTGCGATGCCATAATAAGTAAATCACTTCTTCGAAACTAGCATTTTCAGCTAGATCGTCGATGTCATAGCCAACATAAGTCAGCGTGTCATCGATAATAGAGCTGATAGAAGATGTTGTTGCTACTACCCCTTCAAGACCACGTGTTACTGTCATACTCAATCTCTCCTTTGTAGTTAATTTCCCCATATCCCATTTTGTCTGTATGTTGGATTGCTGTTGAAAACAGCGTTATCAGAAAATAGAAATTTCTGATACTTTATACGAAAAGCCGGACCATTCGCCGACGACAGACCGATTCCAGCCGAAATGCCCTTTTGATGTTTCTATGGGTATCGAGCGCTTGCTCAGGCAGCCGGCAAAAAGAAAATGCTTACATTTTATAATATTAAAAAACCGTGGATACTCACTCCACCCCAGGCCTATGTAAAGGGATGGAAGCAGTTACAAGTCCTATTATAAACAATTATCTGACATTTGTGAATGAAAACAACTTAAATCAATATAAAATATTATTTTACAAAAAGGCTATTTAAATAATTCTAAGATTTTCATAGCTGCAAATGCAATACCGGCACCAATCAAAGGGCCTACTGCTACGCCTTTGAATAATGATACGGCCAAAATTGTTCCCAGAACGAGAGCCGTTGTAATATGGGGGTCTTCAGCCAGCAAGGTAACTCCACCTTTTGCCAGCAGAGCAACCGCCATTCCGGAGATCAGGGCAATCCATGCATAGACCGACTTGAAAGCACCACCTAAATCTTTAAAACCAATATCACCGCTGGCGATTGGTGCAAGGACGGCAATGGTAATAATGGTTACACCCCAATTGATCCCCTTTCCCTGCAGCAGCGAAAATGTCTTGGCTTCAAATCCAGCAATCTTCATTACAAGCAAGACTAGTACCGCAATGATCAATGATTGGTTTTTCGCCAGAAAGGCAATTGCCAATAAAGTTAGTAAAAAAAGCATAGGCTCTAGCATAAATTTGACATCCTTCCACGGTTAAAACTATTGTAACATAATTTAAAATATTACACCAAGTAAGTAGGATTTAGATTACTGCTCCTGCTGATTATACGCATCACATGTTTGTATTAATTCCAATGTTCTTATATAAAATACGGTTTCCGTAAAATTCATTATATAGTATTTCCATTCAATAGAAGAGAGGGGTCTTTCCGACTCCAGAGGAGACTGCAACAAGTATTTGGCCGCTTTAAAGGATTTTCGAAAATTAAATCGAATCTTTTAAAAAGATTCGCCGTATATTTTAAGAGACTCTCAAAACAGGCTTCAATGTTGTGATGTACCAATAGTTTTGGCTGCCGCATCCCAAAAGGAGGAACCCGCTTGAATCCCGTATACCTATATAGAACTTTGCGTCTCATATTTGTAATCGGCCTAGTTGTGGCCGGAGCGTTTGCACTTTTTTTCGTATCTAAGGTAACTTATCCATTCATCATCGGCTTTCTTATTGCTTTCATGATGAATCCGCTCGTCAACTTTTTCCAGGAGCGCGCAAAAATTCCCAGATCCCTGGCAGTATTGATTTCCCTTTTGCTGATCATGCTGGTGTTCGCGGGATTGATCACACTGCTTGTGGTCGAAATCGCTTCAGGCGCTGAATATCTTGCTAAGGTAGTCCCTGAACATCTAATTACCTTGATCGATTATATTGAACATTTATTTGCAGCACAGCTCATTCCCATTTACAACCAGCTTACCGGTATGTTCCAAAGCCTTGAGTCAGGTCAGCAGGATACGATTATGGATAACATCCAGAATGTAGGCGCAACCATCGGGACAACAGTAGGAAATTTCATTAAGAATTTTTTCGAAAAGATTCCCAACATACTGTCCTGGTTCCCTAACGCAGCAACTGTCCTCATTTTCTCATTGCTTGGTACTTTCTTTATCAGTAAAGACTGGTATCGATTATCGGCAATGGGGACTAAGTTTTTGCCTAATCGGGCAAGGACAAGCAGCAAAACCGTTTTTGATGATTTAAAAAAGGCCTTATTCGGATTTGTCAGGGCGCAGGCAACATTGGTTTCAATCACTACCGTCATCATCCTGATTGGTTTGTTGATCCTTCGCATCGATTATGCGATTACGATTGCCCTGGTTACCGGTATAGTGGACATCATCCCCTATCTCGGTACGGGTGCTGTTTTCGTCCCGTGGATCATTTATGAAGCAATTGCCGGCGATATGAGTACGGCAATCGGTTTAGGCATCCTGTATGTCGTTGTATTGGTCCAAAGACAGATTATGGAGCCGAAGATCCTATCCTCAAGCATAGGACTTGATCCACTAGCGACCCTGATCGCCCTGTTCGTCGGCTTCAAGACCATCGGCTTCCTTGGACTGATAGTAGGTCCAGTCATCCTGGTGATTTTCAATACCCTGCAGCGCGCAAATGTATTCCAGGACATTTGGTCATTCATAAAAGGAAAAGACGAATTCATCATTAAGTAAGATTATCGCAGGGCTGTATGCAAAGTTATGATACCAAATGAATACATACAGCATTAAGTTAGCGTAAAAAATGCTAGGAGCAGTTCACCACTGAACTGCTCCTAGCATTTTATCTTTAACATTAGCACCCGTTAGCTTAATAAAGATTTACTTACTACCTTAAAATAAACTAATTTTGTTATTAAAAAACCAATCAGTAGCCCGACTAAAATACTAGCCAGTAGCCTGAATAGAGCTTCCCCAAGACCATAATTAATGTATTCTCCTTGAGAAAATAATAAAGAATTCAAGAAAACATCAGATAGTGCAGTCGAAATAACTAAATATATAGCAATGCCAATAGATAACTTCATTGGTGATGCTACTCCCTTATATATCTTCACTAAATAGAATGCTGAACCAACCAAAATGAGTATAAAAATTAACAAAAGTATAATGCCAATCTCGATACCTGATGTAACCTCAGTTAATATTCTATAAAACGTCATTCTCATCCCCCTTATTCATTTTTTTATAATATGCTTCTGTCATAGAAGAAATTTCCTTCTTCAACATTACTGCCTCTTTAGCACAAAAGAAAAGGAGCTGTTGATACAACTCCCCCTTATTCATTTTCAGAGTTTTATTCGCTCATTAAGAAATCAACTTTGGTTAGGATAATCACAATACTCAATAATTGTTCCTTCTGTATCAGCTGGGTTTAGATAAATTAACCTTCTCCCGTGTTTGTTTATTCTTAATGTACCTTCTAATGTACGAATACCTTGTTTGTTAAGTTCTTCTAAGGCAATCTCAAGATTGTCAACCCGATAAGCAATATGATGCACACCTTTACCCTTTTGTTTAAGGAACCGTGCAATAGGTGATGTGACATTATTTGTTGGAGACAATAATTCAATTCTATCTTCATTGATTTCTATAACAGCGATTTCACTTTCAACACCTTTATCCTCGCTTTTATAACGTTCTAGCAATTTCCCTCCTAACACATTTATATAAAGATTAATGCTGGCGTTCAAATTACGTACAGCTATTCCTATATGGTCTATTTTTTTATCCATCTTTTCACACCTTTCCATCTGATTCAAATTGAACATTTTTCAGTTATTACATAGCTTTCATCATCATGTCAATAAAAAACGGGGCAAAAATTAAGCATTCACTTGTTGATCTATTGCTTAATTCGCTTTTCAATGTTCAAATGAAAACCCCTTTTAGTCTAAATGTTTATTACACTAACCTGCTTCTTTAGTTTAATAAGCAATACTGTTATTTCTCTTCCTTTTACCTAAAATTCTATATAAAATGGTTGTTGGCTATTATCAAGACAGTATTCAATTCTTTGCTTAAAGTTTCCCTCGGTTACTATTTCTAATGCTTTCTCAATTGGATAGAACCCTACTTATAAACTCTCTGATGAAGTTGTTAATTCTCCTCCGATTGGCTTAGCTAAAAACAAGGTATTACATATTGATTTGTTCACATTCTGGAATTTTCCACAGAATTTTAAAACTTCAATATCAATACCAGATTCCTCTTTAGGTTCTCTTACTGCTGCATCTTTCAAAGACTCGCCTTCTTCAACTATTCCCCCTGGCATTTCCCATCCTCTACTAGGTCCTTTAATTAATACATCATTTTAATTTAAATAACTAACTTGCTTCGCTATCTGTATACCAATTAGCTCACTAAAGCTCTGTCATCCTCTTTATAGAAAAGGGGTGGAATTTAGATGAAAGTTAACCATGAACATATCTATATCAACAAAAAGAAGCAGTCCAATTTAAGTTACTAGTTGGACTGCTTCTTAAGATGTTATTTTTTCATGCTCGAACTAAACCCCATACGATGTAGTCGCTATGCTAACGAATGACTTTGATCGTACCTTTATCAATCCAGTTACGGAATAATTTCATCATTAGTGCTTTGAAAAACTTCCTGGTCGGTGGTGCCAGTAGTAAAAATCCAAGAGCGTCCGTAATGAAACCAGGTGTGAGCAGAAGGGTACCGCCAACGAGAATGCTTACTCCATCAAGGATGACATCCCCAGGCATCATGCCTCTTCTTAATTGGTCCTGAGTTCTTCTTATCGTTTCCAACCCCTGCTGTTTCGCCAAAAAAGCTCCTAGGAACCCCGTTAGGATGATGATCAGGATGGTCGGCCAAATGCCGATTGTTTGACCTGAGAGAAGCAGGACGCCAATCTCAGCAGCCGGAACAATAACTAAAAACAAAAAAATGTATCTCATTCTCCACCTCAATGTTTTGAAATAACCTGTCCTCCTATTATACGTGCCCAGTTGAAGAGAATACAATAATATTGATTATTGGGGACTTCTTTAGAATCCCATCCTTATTCGAAAATTGTTTTACTCTATATCAACTTCTGACCGCTTTTCCTCATTTACCATAATACTGTCTGAACCCGGGTAACTCCATAAACAAAAATAAAAGCGTGAAATCAAATTTGATTTCACGCTGAATTTGTGACTGATCTTATATTATAAAACGCTAGCATGTCCTTTGTAGATGACGCCTCTT